>CABULX010000037.1 GCA_902492545.1 uncultured Collinsella sp.
TGTGCAATCGCAAGAAGATGACGGGGCGGAATGTCAATCCTGGTCTAACAGAGCCTTACGAATAACCATTGCATGTCTCGCTTTGACTGGGGCGGTGGCGGTATCTTCGTCCAGGGAAACTCGGATGCGGGTAAGGAAAAGACTGCTGGTAGATTATTTGTATACAACTCGTACATTAGCAGCAATACCGCTGGTGGCTATGGCGGCGGCGTAGCAGTCTGCCCCACGGGCAAGACGTTGGTAACGAACACTAACGGCACGGCAATCTTTGGCAATTCGTCTGCTGGCAGTGAGCAAAATGCCATCGATTATAAGCCGGCAGATGGCAAGTATAATAATGGTACGCCCCATCTTTCAGCTGGTGGTGCTGAAGGTTTTGATAAGACTGAAGATCAAGATGCATACAATTCGAAGGTGTTTCGCGAGAACGGCCATGCCGATTTCTTCCTTGTGGCAAAGGCTGGCCATAAGGAACCGCTTGCGGCAATAATCGGCAAGATGCTCGGCGGCGAAGATGCCAAGTATCGGGGAAGCAAAGAACGCAGTGATAACAAAGAACCCAGTGATAACGACGAACTCTATGAGGCTATCACTATCCCTGCCAATGGCGGCGTGAAGATTTATCGGAGCGTCGGTCTGACTTCGGATGTCGAAGTTGGAAGTGATGAAGCGAATAAAGCACAGGATGCCGCTACAACTTTCATCACGGGCAACTATTCCTGGGACCATGGCGGTGGCATCATGTCGAATGGCGACCTGTACCTGGGTCAGCCTGCGGATACATACGTCTATCCGAGCCTTAAACTGAAGGCGTCAAAGGCGCTGAAAAATAAGCAAACCGGAGTAGAAGAAACGCTCGCCAAAGATCAGTTCTCCTTCGCTGTCTATCGCAGGGATTCGGCCACTGCGACGATGCCCTCTTGGAACAAAGATGAATTCAACAATGGCGGCTGCACCTTGGTCGGAACTGCCAAGAATGAAGCTGACGGCAACATCACGTTTGACCTTGGCGAACAGTTCATTGATAAGACTGTTGAGGCTAACAAGATTACATACTACTTGGTCGAACAGGCCGGTGGAGTCTCTGGCATTGAGTACGACCACACTGTGTACGAGATCGAGGTGCAGCTCACGGACAACAAAACTTTGCTCATGAAGGTGCCGAAAAAGGATGATCCGAACGATAACGTGGAGCTTTACGTTCATAACTGCACGATCGCAAGCGTGAGCGTGACCAGGCACTCCGAGGATCAAAGCAGCCCGCTGGGTGGGGTGCAGCCGGGTGAAGACGGCTACTATTCAATTGGTTGCTCCGATGGATCAAAGACCTTCACCAACAAGTACACTCCGTACACCTCCAGCGGCTCTTGGAAGCCCATGGCGACCAAGGTCGTTGAGGGCGGCGAGATGAAGGGGTTTACGCTCGAGTTTGCGGATAATACAAAGTTCAAAGGAGATAGTCTCAAGACTGTGACGACCTCTGCGACGGGCACGAATCCTCAAACGTTGATCTTTGATCCCATCAGCTATGACTTGAGCAAACTCGAGGGTGGGGATACCACCAAACACGGTGCTTCCAAGACCTTCACGTACTACGTGCGTGAGAAGAACGATAGCTCGATTTCCTCGCATTACAAGTTCGATCAGTCGGTCTATAAGTTCACGGTTGTTGCAACGGACAATACCGAGGGAACCATCAACTGCAAGGTGACCTACAGGAAGGGAACCGTCGACTCCGATGGCAAGTGGGTGGAAGACGTTAATAGCGAAGACTACGACCTCACCAACACCTCCACCCCCACCTTCACCAACACCTACTCCACCTCTTTGCCCCTTTCTGGTATGTCGGGCGTCACTCTGACGTACCTTGCCGGCGCGGCGGTGCTTTGCGCTGCTGCGGCCTGGATGCACATTCGTCGCAAGGCGAATGCGAAGGGGGGCGAGCGTCGTGAATAAGAGAGTTTGCTCCTTCCCGATCTTGTTTGCGCTGCTTGCCCTCCTGATCGGCACCTACGCGGTTGTGTTCCCCGCATCCGCGCAGGCTGCGCCGACCGCGACCGGTTCCATCACGGTGAGCGGCACCGTGGCGAGCAGCTACGACGCCTACCAGATCTTTAGCGCCAACGTCGTCGACGGCGACAGCGACGCTAAAATCGCCACCGACCTTGCCTGGGCAAGCGATGCCGTGCGCGACGCCGCGCTGCCTGTGCTGCACAGCGCCGGCATGTCCAAATCCCAGACCACCGCGCAGGAAGCTGCCGAGTGGCTCAACACCGATTCCCACCTTACGAGCGCGCTGAGCGCACAGCTCGCTCGTTCCCTCCAGAGCTCTGGCGCCGTGTTCAAGGCCCTTAATGCGGGCACGACGGCCGAGCTGCCCTGCGGCTACTGGCTCATCGTCGCCGACGACGACGCCATCGCCGAGGGCGAGGCCGGCACCGCGCCGATCATGACTCTTGTGGGTGGCAGCGCCGTCACCGTCAAGCCCAAGGCCGCGACCCCCAAGGTCGCTAAGCACGTGCTGGAGGACAGCACCGCCGCCTGGCAGAAGGCCGCCGACGCCACGGTCGCCGACGACCTGTACTGGCGCCTCTCGGCCACGGTCCCGGCGGGTCTTACCGCTTACGACACCTATACGGTGCAGTTCGTCGACACCATGAGCGCGGGGCTCGACCTCTCCAAGGTCGCCGCGAGCATGCGCGTGTACGTGGCGGCGGGCGCGGACGGCGGCTTTGACGCCGTCTCGGCCGGTAAGGACGGCCGCGCCGGCACCGAGCCCGCGAAGGGCTGGACCGACATCACGGCCCAGTGCGCCACCAAGGTAGCGGCCGACGGTAAGACCTTCACCGTGCGCACCGGCGACCTCATCGCCGCGCTCGGCGGGGCCGACGCCTTCGCCGCTGGCGCCCGCGTGGTCGCCGTGTACAACGCGCCGCTCAACAGCGCGTGCAACCACGGCATCGCGAAGGGCAACCCCAACGAGGCCTACCTGCGCTACCCGCGCTCGCCCCTCGCCGACCAGTCGGGCGACGCCGGCCTCACCCGCACGCCGAGCGACGACGCGTGCGCCTACACCTGGGATCTCGCGCTCATCAAGCGTGGTAGCGACGGTGATAAGCCGCTTGCTGGGGCGGTCCTGAGCATCGCCGACGATCGCGGCCGCACGCTAGCGGCCGACGGCACGTGGGATGCGGAGGGCAAGGCCACCGTCGCCACGGGCGAGGACGGTCGCGTGACCGTCTCGGGCGTGGACTCGGGCAAGCTGGAGGTCCGCGAGCTCAAGGCGCCCAAGGGCTACACCGCCTTTGAGGGCACGCGATCCGTGACGGTCAAGGCCGAGGGCCTGGACGTTAAGCAGGTGGCTGCCGCCAAGCCCAAGCTCACCGTCACAGCCGAGTCGCCCCTGCGCGCCGACAGCGCGGACGGGTCGACGGGCAGCCTGGAGGCATCGCTCATCAACACGCCCGCCGGCACGCCCCCTAGCATCTTCACCGGAGGCTTTATGCCCTCGACTGGCGATACGGCAATGTTCACCGCGGCCGCCGTTGCGGTCGTCGGAGCCGCGCTCATCGTGGTCGCGCTCCTGGTCAAGCGGGGAGGTGGCAGCCATAAAGAGTAGCTGGCAGCCCCACAGAGAGCGGGGCTAGACGTAACGAAGCAGATGCTTAGAAACAGACAGATGTTTTTAGATCAAATGAAATTCAAGCAGAAAGCAGAGGAAAAGAAGATGAGCATGAGCAAGAACATTGCACGCCTGGCAGTGACGGCAGGCCTCACAGCAGCGCTGAGCTTCGGCGGAGTTATGGCCCCGGTGACGATGGCGTTTGCGGCGGAGGGCGACAACAGCATCACGATCAGCCAGGTCGAGGGTAACGAGAGCACCAAGTTCAAGGCATACCAGATCTTTAAGGCTGATGTCGTGGATTCTACCGAGGCGGGGGCGACTGATAAGATCGTCTCCAACGTCAAGTGGGCGTTTGATAACCAGGAGATCCAGAAGGCCATCATCGACGCTATTAACGGTTGTCATCCGAATGCGCTGAATTCTAAAGCCAGTGCACAGGATGTCGCCGACTGGCTAACCGCGAACGTGACGAACACCACTAAGGAGACGCGAGTCGACAAGGATAGCGTTCTCAATAAAATTGCCAATGTTGTTAAGGACAAGGTCACGCCGACGGGCAATCCGTTTAACGCGGGCAGGGCTTTTGAGCCTAAGAATGCTGATAATACTCCCAACACGGGCTATTACCTCTTTCTGACCGATGACACCGGCATTGGCCAGTTGACCGAGAACAATAAGAAGAACACTGGTACTTCTCCGATTTTTGCTGTTGTTGGCGGTAATCCCGTGACGGTCACCGAGAAGACCAGCATTCCCACCGTCGATAAACAGGTGCTCGAGGGCACGACATGGGGAAAGGCGAGTGACTCGTATATTGGCGAAGAGGTTGAATATAAACTGACCGGCTCCGTCGCGAGCAACATCGACACCTTCACCAAGTACGAATATTCGTTCCAGGATCATCTTTCTGTTGGACTGGAGGCTATCAAGGACTCCGTTGAGGTGACAATTAACGATAAAGTTATCCAGCCTGCGGATGGCTACACGGTAGGCCTTGACGAGACTAAGGACGCTTCTGGGAACCTCACTGGCGGTCATGACCTGACGATTTCCTTCTCTGATCTTAAGGCTGCTGCAACAGCCGCAGGCGTGACGCTTACGGGAGACTCTAAGGTCGTTGTGACCTATAAGGCAAAACTGACCGATAAGGCGGAATATAAAGGCACCGGTAACACCAATGAGGTCAAGCTTGTCTACTCTAATAATCCCATGACTGAGGACACGGGCACATCTGAGTCGGACAAAGTTGCTGACTACGTCTTTGGCCTCGATGTTACCAAGACTGCTTCGGATGATTCGCAAAAGAAGCTCGTTGCCGGCTTTAAGGTCAAAATGACCAAGGAGGGTACCACTCCTGTTACTGGCGATAAATGGCTGACGGAGACTGGTGGACTCACTAGCGATTCAGGCAAAGCTGGAGTGTTTACGACTAATGAGACTGACAGCAAGGTCTTTATCCCTGGTCTTGTTGCAGGTGAGTACGAGATTACGGAGTGTGAGACGCCTGCGGGTTATAACTCCATTAGCTTTACCATTACGGTGACGCCTACGTACGACAAGGCGACCGGCAAACTGACAAAACTTACCGTAAAAGACAGCTCTGATATGGTCACTTCTGAGCTCGATGGAAACGTTACCTCGACCAGGATCCCCGTCACCATCCAGAACAAGAAGGGCTCTGGTCTCCCGCTGACCGGTCTCAACGGCGTGACCTTCACTTGGATCGCTGGTGGCGCGGTGCTGTGCATTGGCGTGGCGCACCTCATCCGCAGCCGTAAGCAGGTTGAGGAGTCCGAGCAGGAGTAACGCTCACTCATCCACCCCTTTGGCAGGTGGGATGTGATGGCCATGAGACTTGCGGACACTTTTCTCGTCCATCCACGTTCTTGCTTTGCCATTCTCTTTTCGGGGCAAACTCCGCACTGGAGTTTGCCCCGTTTTTTTTGGGACAACGCAGCCAGGCTCCATTGCTCGATGGATCAAGCGTATGAATATCGAACAGATGTTTGCAATTATTGCGTTTACCAGGCGTGGGTGCATACACTCGCAGTAAAATACCCTTGCGACGCATCCCGCGCGCGGGCGGCCGACGACTCGATCGGAGGTCCCCAAATGCTGAGATTCCTTAACGCGCTCGCCGCCCTCGCGGCGGTGGGCACGTTCGTCATCGCGTTTCTTGACTCGTATGAGGTTCGGTTTAAGGTCCGTAGGCGCACGCGCGGTGCGGACGGTAGAAGGCATTTGCGCCGCAACAAGCGCAAATAAGAATGCCCGGGGTTAGAGGCCCGGGCATTTAACAACACCGGAAACTGGTCGCCCGCGCTTTCGAACACTTACGCGGGGTGCGTCGTTTCCTGTAGCTATTGTATCCCGAATCGCTCCGCCGATTCGGGACATTTTGAAAACGCAAACACGTCGGGCAAACCCGGACAATGCGGCCAGGCTCCATTGCCCGATGGATCGAGCGTATGAATATCGAACAGATGTTTGCAATTATTGCGTTTACCAGCTGTGGGTGCATGCACTCGCAGTAAAATACCCTTGCGACGCATCCCGTGCGCGGGCGGCCGACGACTCGATCGGAGGTCCCCAAATGCTGAAATTCCTTAACGCGCTCGCCGCCCTCGCGGCGGTGGGCACGTTCGTCATCGCGTTTCTTGACTCGTATGAGGTTCGGTTTAAGGTCCGTAGGCGCACGCGCGGTGCGGACGGTAGAAGGCATTTGCGCCGCAACAAGCGCAAATAAGAATGCCCGGGGTTAGAGGCCCGGGCATTTAACAACACCGGAAACTGGTCGCCCGCGCTTTCGAACACTTACGCGGGGTGCGTCGTTTCCTGTAGCTATTGTATCCCGAATCGCTCCGCCGATTCGGGACATTTTGAAAACGCAAATGCTGGCCCATGCTCGCGCCGCACAATGCTGTCCAGCTGCGTTGTCCGGCGCGGAAGCTCGCTAATCGGCTATTATTTGTTTAGACAACCTGAGCTATAGAGGAGTGACCGGCGATGGTGCAGGGCGCCAAACATATGAAGAGCAATAACGCCGCGGACAACGGCGGCTCATGCCCTCAGCCCAAACCTCAGCCCAAGCCCAAGCCCAAGCCCAAGCCCAAACGCCGCCGCAAGCGGCTGCCGCGCTGGGCCGACCGGCTCATCACCATCGTCATCATCCTTATTGGCGTGGGCCTTATGACCTGGCCGTGGATCTTGGACCGGCTCGAGGCCTCGGGCGTGTTCAACCAGATCAGCACGGTGTCCAGCACCGTTGACGCGCTGTCTGCCGAGGAGCGCGAGCGCATCCTGCTCCAGGCGCGCTCCTTTAATGAGCAGCTGGCGGGCGAGGCCACCGAGCTTCCCGCCGACCAGATCGAGCCCTACGCCCAGCAGCTCATCTTTGACCGCGACCCCATGATGAGCTGGGTCGAGATCCCCTCCATCGACGTGAGCATGCCCATCTACCACGGCACGAGCGAAGAAGTCCTTATGGCGGGCGTCGGCCACCTGGAGGGCACGAGCCTGCCGGTGGGCGGCACCTCGACGCATTGCGTGCTCACCGCGCATTCGGGCATGCGCAACCTGAGCATGTTCGACGACATCCATTCGCTGGAGCCCGGCGACTTGGTGCTGCTGCACACCATGAACAAGACGCTCGCCTACAAGATGGTGGACTCCGAGGTGGTACTGCCCGAGGAGATGGAGTCGCTGACCATAGAGCCCGGCGCCGACAAGGTGACGCTCGTCACCTGCACGCCCTACGGCGTGAACGACCATCGTCTGCTGGTGCATTGCGTGCGCACCAAGTACAACAAGAAGGACGTCGACAAGCAAAAGTCGCTGGCCGGCCGCCACTGGGGCAAGCGTGAGTTTGCCGTGCTCATCGTGGTCGTGGCCATTGTGCTGTTGCTGCTGGACATCGTGATCCACGCGGTCCGCAAGCGCCGCAAGGCCAAGGCCTCGGCATAAGACATTCTCCAGAACCACCACAAAGGGGACGGGCGCCTTTGTGGTGGTCGGGGCTTCCAAACCATCACAACATTCGATGAAAATCGCGATTTTGACGAAAAGCGTCGAATGCTGTGATGGTTTTCGTTGCGGGCGGGACGGTTTTCGTTTCGGGCGGCGCGGTTCTCGTTGCGGGCGGGACGGTTTTCGCTATGGACGGTGCGGTTTCGCTGCAGAATCGCTAGCCCGCAGCCTGCCAGCCCGCCGCCCTCGTTACGTTTTCGCTGCATTTGGGTAAAGCACCTGCTCCAAGCGGCGTTGCCTTGTATACTAGAGCGGTTTATCTGTTATGCGGAAGGGAGCGCCTATGGCACTCAGCGAGAAAGACGTGCGCGGCATCGCCGAGTACGCAAAGATCGCACTGACCGATGACGAGCTCACCCAGATGACGTCCTATATGAACGACGCCGTCCAGATGCTCGAGCCCGTCTTGCAATATGACTTGCCCGACGTGGAGCCCACGTTCCATCCCATCGGAAGCCTGTCCAACGTGATGGGCGATGACCTGCGCGGGCCCGAGCGCGACCTGCCGCTCGACGCTGCGCTCGAGAACGCCGGCAGCGCGCGCGACCGCTACTTCCGCGTGCCGTCCATTTTGGGAGAGGGGGAGAGCGAGTAATGGCGCTAAGCTTCGATTCCCTTACCGCCGCCCAGATCGCCGCGGGCGTTGCCGCCGGCGACTTTACCGCCACCGAGGTGGCCCAGGCTTCCCTTGCCGCCATCGAGGCGCGCGAGGGCGGCGTTCAGGCGTTCCTGCAAGTTTCGCCCGAGCTCGCGCTTGAGGCCGCTGCGCGCGTGGATGCCGACCGTGCCGCCGGAAAGCCGCTGCCCCCACTCGCGGGTGTGCCGCTGGCCATCAAGGACAACATGAATCTCGTGGGCACGCGCACTACCTGTGCTTCTCACATGCTCCAGGACTACCAGAGCGTCTACACCGCCACCTGCGTCCAGCGCATGCTCGATGCCGGCTGCCTGCCCATGGGCAAGGCCAACATGGACGAGTTTGCCTTTGGCAGCTCCACCGAGAGCTCGGCGTTCCACCGCACCAACAACCCCTGGGATACCGAGCGCGTGCCCGGCGGCTCCTCGGGCGGCTCCGCTGCAGCCGTCGCCGCGGGCGAGGTCGCGCTATCGCTGGGCTCGGATACCGGCGGCTCCATTCGCCAGCCGGCGTCGCTGTGCGGCGTGGTGGGCTTTAAGCCCACGTATGGCGCCGTGAGCCGTTACGGCGTTGTTGCCTTTGGCTCGTCGCTCGACCAGGTGGGCCCCTTTGGCCGCACGGTCGAGGATGTCGCGCTGGCCATGAACGCGCTTACCGGCGCGGGCCACGATCCGTACGACTGCACCAGCCAGGATTGCGCCGTTGACTTTACCGAGCATCTCAACGACAGCATCGAGGGTAAGCGCGTGGGCATCATCCCCGCGTTTATGGAGGCCGAGGGCCTGACGCCCGAGGTCAAGGCTGCTGTTCAGCGTGCCGCCCAGGAGCTGCAGAACCAGGGCGCCGAGCTGGTCGAGGTCGACCTGCCGCACCTGGACGCCGCCATTGCCGCCTACTACGTCATCGGTCCGGCCGAGGCGTTCTCCAACCTGGCCCGCTTCGACGGCATTCGCTACGGCTATCAGGAGGAGGGCTGCGCCAACCTGTCCGACCAGAGCTCGCTCTCGCGCGCCCACGGCTTTGGCGCCGAGGCCAAGCGCCGTCAGATGCTCGGTGCCTACCTGCTGAGCTCGGGCGTGTACGACAAGTACTACTACGCTGCGCAAAAGGCCCGCACGCTCATCACGCAGGACTACGATGCCGCGTATGCCAAGGTGGACACCATCCTCATGCCCGCCTCGCCGCGCACGGCCTTTAAGTTTGGCGAGATCAGCGACCCCACGCAGATGTACCTCTCCGATCTGTACACCATTTCGCTCAACATTTGCGGCAACGGTGGCATCTCGGTGCCGCTGGGCCTGGGCGAGGACACCAAGCTGCCCGTTTCTGCCCAGCTGGTGGGGCCTGCCTTTAAGGACCGTCAGCTGCTCACGTTTGCCTGCGCCCTGGAGCGCGGCTTTGCCGATGTCGCCACGGGTGCGCCCGCACTTTCCGTCGCGCCCGATTTTGCCGGGAAGGGGGGCGAGCTGTAATGAAGGAGCTTTCCGAGGTCCTGCAGGATTGGGAGGCCGTGATCGGCCTGGAGATCCACACCGAGCTCACCGCACTCGACACCAAGATGTTCTGCAACTGCAAGCTCAGCCACGATGACGAGCCCAACGCCAACGTGTGCCCGGTGTGCCTGGGCCTGCCCGGCGCCCTGCCGGTGCCCAACAAGCGCGCCATCGAGAGCATCGTCAAGGCCGGTCTCGCTACCAACTGCGAGATCCAGCGCCACTCGATGTTCTACCGCAAGCACTACTTCTATCCCGACATGGCCAAGAACTTCCAGACCACGCAGGGTCCGGTCGCCTTTGCCATGTACGGTCACCTGGACCTGGACGTGACCGGTCGCGGTGCCTCCGAGCGCCCCGACTGCGCGTTTGGCGAGGCCGAGGCCCAGAGTCTGGCGAGCGCCTCGGCCAACGCCGAGGGCCTGTCCACGTCCATGTCCTCTACCATGCGCGAGGGCAACCAGCGTGCCGGCCATCTGGCCAGCTACGACGCGTCCAACCTACAGATGCCCGAGCGCCGCGAGGATGGTTCCTACACGGTGCCCATTCGCATCCTGCGCATCCACATGGAGGAGGACGCCGCCAAGATGGTGCACGTGGGCGGTGCCGAGGGCCGCATTACCGCCGCGGCCGAGTCGCTCGTCGACTACAACCGCTGCGGCACGCCGCTTATCGAGCTTGTCACCGAGCCCGACTTGCGTACGCCCGAGGAAGCGCGCCTGTTTATGGAGAAGCTCCGTCGCATCTTTGTGACGCTGGGCATATCGGACTGCTCCATGGAGAAGGGCTCCATGCGCTGCGACGGCAACGTGTCGCTGCGCCGCCGCGGCGAGACCAAGCTGGGCACCAAGACCGAGCTCAAGAACCTCAACTCGTTTAAGAGCCTGCATGATGGCCTTGTCTACGAGATCTGCCGCCAGGCCGAGGTGCTCGAGGAGGGCGGCATTATCTACCAGGAGACCCGCCACTGGGAGCCCAGCCGCAAGCGCACCGTGGTCATGCGTGTGAAGGAGACGGCCGACGACTATCGTCTGTTCCCCGATCCCGATCTGGCGCCGTTCGATCTGGACGATGAGTTCATCGACCGCTGCCGTGGCGAAATTCCCGAGCTGCCCGATGCCAAGCGCGCCCGTTTTGAGGCCGACTTTGGCATTAAGGCGGCCGATGCCGAGCAGATTGCTGGCGACCCGGAATTTGCCGAGTTCTTTGAGGCTGCCGCTGCCGGTATGGCTGGCAAGGAGGCCCAGACGGTCGCAAACTTGCTGGTGAACGAGATGATCGCCTATCTTAAGGGCGCGGGCGTCTCGCTGGCCGAGTCCGGCATCGCGCCGGCTCAGGTGGCAGTGCTTGCCAAGCTGCTGGCGACCGATGCCATCAGCTCCAACCAGGCGCACGAGGTCTTTGAGGCCATGGCTCAGACCGGCGACGACCCCAACAAGATCGTCGACGAGCGTGGCATGCGCCAGGTGAGCGATGCCGGCGCGCTGCAGCCGATCGTGGACGAGGTGCTGGCTAACTGTGCCGATCAGGCGCAGCAGTATCGTGACGGCAACCAGAAGGTCATCGGCTTTTTGGTGGGCCAGTGCATGAAGGCGAGCCGCGGCAAGGGCAACCCGAAGCTCTTCAACGAGTTGCTGAGAACGTCGCTCTCGTAAACGGGAACCCGGGAGCCCCGACAGGGCGGGTGCTTCCTCAAAATTTCGAACAGTCCTGCGCAAGACGAAGGCCACATTAAGTGGCCTTCTTTGCGTGCGGAACTCATTTTGAGCAAGCACCCGCCCTGCCGGGGCTCCCGGGCTCTGCAACGACTCGGCCGTTCGGGTCAGGTAGGGCTGAATGGAATAGAGTGAATGAGGGCGCCGATGGCGCCCTCATTCTTTATATATGTTGGGAACGCCAGGTGGTGGGGGTGGTGCCGGTGTGTTGTTTGAAGGCTTGGGCGAAGGCGGCTTGCTGAGGGTAGCCGAGCCGCTCTGCCACCTGCGCTATTGTGAGCGCGCTATCGGCCAAAAGGTCCTTTGCTCGCTCCATACGGCGTCTGCGAATGTAGGTGCCCAGGGACTCGCCAGTTTGGGCCTTAAAGGTGGCGCATAGTTTGGAGCGGCTTGTGTAGAGCCTCTCGGCCACCTCGTTGATACCCACACGTCTGCCTTTGTCGAGCGCGCGCTCAATCATTGCCGTTGCTTCTTCGGCAATGGTTATGCTGACGCGTGTGTCTGCCGCCTGCCGCGCCTGCTTGTGGGCCGCGCGCGAACAGGCGAGCTCCGCGACCATGGTCTCCACGATGCCCTGCATATAGACGTGTCCGCCTACGGTGCGAGCGCGGTCCTCGTTAATCCGGCGCAGCGTGTGGCAGATGGCAGACGTCGCTTCCTCGTGCCATGGCTCGGCAAACGCCTCAAAGATTCCCGCGAACTCGGTGGGATAGCGGTGCTCCAGTTCGTCAAAATATTCAGGCAAAAAGAGCACCGAGCGCGAGTGATAGAGCTCCCCCGCAAACAGCGGGCTTAATTCCTCGCCACAGTTATCTTGGATAAAGCTGCAAACGGCATTGTTTGGCCACGGTCCATGCAATGGTTTGAGGTTCGCGGGCGTTATGCCAGCCTCGGGCATGCATGTAAGTGTGGGCGCGCTGACCTCGCTCACGCAGGCATATGGCTCGGGCGTGTATTCGGTCAGGTACATATCGTGCGTCGGGGTGATGAAATGCTCCATGACGATGCAGGCAGGGGAGAGGGGCATGATCCATGCGCGTCCGTGCGCCCGATCGTTTGCCACCTCGCCGGTAAAGACAGCGCCCTTGCCGGAAAGCTCCAGGCCAAACTGCTCAAACTGTGGTGCGTAGAGCTCGGTTATGTCGGTCGCTGCCCGCCGTATTTGCAAAAGCGTCCCTTTCCTTTGCAGAAACGTCCACGCCTGGCTTGATTGTGAGCCATGGCTAACACATCAATGATAAGTTCATTACGGTTAACTCTCAAGCCGTTAGAAAGGAATCTCATGGCAAAGGGATCAAAAAGGGAAGGTGGAGGCATCGGCGAGTTGCTCGCGTATGCCGGTGACCGTAAATTCCTAACGTATTTGGGCATGGCGCTCTCGGCGCTCTCGCAGCTGCTGAGCTTTGGCCCGTACGTGTGCATTTGGCTTGTCGCTCGCGACCTGATCGCCGTGGCACCTAACTGGAGCGAAGCCTGCGACATCGCGATGTATGGCTGGTGGGCCGTGGGGTTTGCGCTGGCAAGCATCGTAACTTATTTCGTGGGGCTCATGTGCACGCATCTGTCCGCGTTTCGCTGCGCGTCCAATATCCGTAAGGCTACGAGCGAGCACCTGCTTAAGTTGCCGCTCGGCTACTTCGACACGCATGCCACCGGCGAGCTGCGCCGCATTGTAGACGGGTGTGCCGCCTCCACCGAGACTTTGCTCGCACACATGCTGCCCGATATCGCAGGCGCCGTCGCCATGGTCGTGGGCTTGCTCGTGCTGCTTTTCGCCCTCGATTGGCGCTTGGGCGCGGCATGCCTCATCTCGGTGGCCATTTCGTTTGGCGCCATGGCTACCATGATGAGCGGCAAAGGCGCCGAGTTCATGAAGGCCTACATGGGAGCGCTGGTCAAGATGAACAAGACCGGCACCGAATACGTACGAGGCATCCCCGTGGTCAAGGTGTTTCAGCAGACGGTCTACTCCTTTAAGGCCTTCCACGATGCGATCGCCGAATACGCCGACATGGCGCAAAACTATGCGGGCACGTTCTGCCGAGGTCCGCAGGTGCTCAACCTTACCGCGCTCAATGGCCTTGTGGCATTCCTGTTGCCCGTGGCGTTGCTGTTGGCGCCAGGCGAGACGGACTTCGCGCATTTTATGACCAACTTCACGTTTTACGCGATATTTTCGGCCGTGGTACCGACGGCCATGACCAAGCTCATGTTTGTGGGCGAGGCCTCTCAGATGAGTGCCGATTCGTTGGCTCGTATTCGAAGCGTCATGGATTCCAAGCAGCTCTCCGTGCCCGCCCAACCCAAGCACCCTGCCGGCAGCGACGTGCGATTTGAGGACGTGAGCTTTACGTACGAGGGCGCCGAGGCACCTGCCGTTAGCCATGTAAGTTTCAGCGTTCCCGCTGGTAGCACTCTCGCCCTGGTGGGTCCCTCGGGTGGCGGTAAGTCAACCTGCGCAAGCCTGATCCCGCGTTTTTGGGATGTTTCCTCGGGTCGAGTGCTCGTAGGCGGTGTGGACGTTCGCGATATGGATCCGCACGAGCTTATGGACCAGGTCGCCTTCGTGTTCCAGACCAACCAGCTGTTCCGGCAAACACTTGCCGATAACGTGCGCGCCTCCAAGCCTACGGCCACTGACGACGAAGTGCGTGCGGCCCTCTCCGCAGCTCAGTGCGACGACATTGTGGCCAAGCTCCCACAGGGCATCAATACCATGCTCGGTGCCGGCGGAGCATATCTTTCGGGTGGCGAGGTCCAGCGCGTGGCACTCGCCCGCGCAATCCTTAAAGACGCGCCTATCGTGGTGCTCGATGAGGCCACGGCGTTTGCCGATCCCGAGAACGAGGCGCTCATCCAGCGCGCCTTTAGCAAGCTGGCGGCGGGTCGCACGGTCATTATGATTGCGCACCGACTCTCGACTGTAGTGGGCGCAGACCAAATCGTGGTGCTCAACCAGGGCAGCGTGCAGGAGTCGGGTACCCATGCCGAGTTGCTGTCCCAAAATGGCCTGTATGCCAAGATGTGGGCCGAGTACGAGCAGGCTGCGAGCTGGAAAATCACTGCAGCGACCGCGGATGCCGCCGTCACGAAGGGAGGCGAGGCCTAAATGTTCGCCTCATTCCAAAAAAAGTATTTCCTATCCGATAAAGGCGTCGCCGGCGTAAAGCGCGGCATTTTCTGGACCACGCTCACCAATCTCATTACCATGGCCGGCATGGGCTTTTTATTCCTGGTTATGGCCGGCTTTGTCGAGCATCTCGCCACCGGCGCCGACCTGCCGGATGCCCTGCCGATCGTGGGCGGCCTCCTGGTCTTTTTCGTGTTGCTCTTTGCCTCTAACTGGCAGCAGTATTACTACACCTACTGCATCTTTTACGAGGAGTGCGGCAAGCAGCGTATGGAGATTGCCGAGCGCTTGCGCAAACTGCCGCTGTCGTTTTTTGGTCGTCGTGATCTGGCCGATTTAACCGAGACCATCATGGGCGACGTCCAGGCCATGGAGCACGCCTACAGCCACGTGCTGGGAGAGCTTTGGGGTGCCATCATCGCAAGCGCCATTGTCTTCGTGGCATCGCTGTTCTTTTGCTGGCAGCTGGCGATTGCGGCGTTTTGGAGCGTTCCCGTGGCCTTTGCCGTGTTGTATCTAACACGCGGCCCCATGACTCCGGTGTTTGATCGCGTGCGCGCCGAGAAGGTCAAGGTTACCGAGGCTATTCAAGAGACGCTCGACTGCGTTCGCGAGATTCGCGCCACCAACCAGGAGGCCCATTATCTTGAGGGACTCAACGCCGTGATCGATGCCGAGGAGCGCGAGACCACCAAGGGCGAGCTCGTTAACGGGCTTTTGGTCAACTCCGCCTTTGCCATCCTGCGTCTGGGCATTGCCACCACGCTGGTCACGGGCGCCGCGATGGTCGCCTCCGGGCAGGTCGACTTTTTGGTGTTGTTTGCCTTCCTGCTTATGGTGAGCCGTATCTATGCGCCCTTTGACCAGGCGTTAATGTTAATGTCCGAGCTGTTTGCCGCCGAGTCGTCTGCCAAGCGCATGCGTTCCATCATGGAAGAGCCTGTGGCGCGGGGCAGCGAGAACTTTGAGCCTGCGGGCCACGATGTGGTGTTCGATCACGTGGCATTTGGCTATGGTGCGGGCGAGGACGGCCGCGCCGGCGAGAAAGTTCTTACCGATGTGAGCTTTACCGCCAAGGAAGGCGAAGTTACGGCGCTGGTCGGTCCTTCGGGTTCCGGTAAGTCTACGGTGAGCCGCCTGGCCGCGCGCTTTTGGGATGCCACTGCGGGCAAGGTTACCGTGGGCGGTGTGGATGTTGCGGGCGTCGACCCCGAGGTGCTCCTGCGCGACTACGCCATTGTGTTCCAAGACGTGTTGCTCTTTGACGACACGGTGATGGGAAACATCCGCCTCGGGCGTCGTGATGCCACCGATGAGGAAGTGCTTGCGGCCGCGCGTGCCGCCAACTGCGACGAGTTTGTGAGCCGCATGCCGCAGGGCTACGACACCATGATCGGTGAGAACGGCTCCAAACTCTCCGGCGGCGAGCGCCAGCGCATCTCTATCGCCCGTGCGCTGCTCAAAGACGCGCCTATCGTGCTGTTGGACGAGGCGACGGCGAGCTTGGATGTGGAGAACGAGACCGTGGTGCAACAGGCACTCTCCCGTCTGCTTACAGGTAAGACGGTTATCGTTATTGCCCACCGTATGCGTACGGTGGAAAATGCCGACAAAATCGTTGTGCTCAAGGATGGCGTGGTTGCCGAGCAGGGCACTCCGGCGCAGCTCAAGGCGGCAGGTGGAGAATTCGCCCGCATGGTTGCGCTGCAAAAGGAAGCGGCTGCCTGGCAGCTGTAGGACTGTGACAAGGGCGGGGGCGGATACCCGTGGGAGTGCGGATTTGCGTCGTGGTGGGTGAACCGCCGAGTACCGGGCGGTCTGGACCGCATGTTTTCAAAAAGTTAGCCGTGGTTGACCAAATAGTTATACTAGACTAGTCTCAATAGCGTGCTCGAGCAAACTAATGAACTCGGGTGCTAAGGCACCATGCCGCGCTTGTGCGGCAAAAGGGAGAAGCAACATGAAGAAGTCGACGTTTAACACCCTGCTTGTCGGTGGCGGTTTTCTGCTTGGTACGGCCGGCATCAAGCTGCTCACCAGCGCTCCGGTAAAGAATGCCTGCGTGCAGGGCATCGCGTGCGGTATGCGCGTCAAGAACTGCTACCAGGACATGGTCGAGCAGGCCAAGGCCAATGTCGATGACATGGTTGCCGAGGCTGCCTACATCACTCAGAGCGAGGCCGCTGCTGACGAGGCAGCCGAGTAGCGCTCCCAGGCACAAACTATGAGATTCTCGATTATCAGCGAGATCCCTGGCAGGACCCGCCTTCAGTTGGCGGGTCCTGTGCCAGAGAGCGATCTCGATGCGCTTCTAAAGCTTGGCGGCGACATCGATGGCGTGCGCAAGGTGCGCGTGTATGGCCGCATTGGCCAGATGGCGCTGGAATACGACGAGCCGCGCCGCGCAAGCGTGCTCGACGCCCTGGGCGCACTCGATGCTCAAGCTATCGCCGATGCCAAGTCGGGCTACGTGATGCAGCTCGAGCCGCGCAAGCACAAGCTCGTCATGGATCTTGCCACACTTATCGGCGCCCACTACGCGCGCCGCTGGTTCTTGCCGACGCCTCTGCGTGCGGTGTTTGTCGTGGCCGGTTACATGGCATTTTTGCGCGCTGCCCTTCATGAGCTGACGCAACCGCGCCTGACCGTCCCCGTGCTCGACGCCTCGGCCATCGGCATCTCGTTCGTCAAGCGCGACGTCGACACCGCGGGTCAGACGATGTTCCTGCTCAACGTGGGCGAGCTGCTCGAGGACTACACCCGCGCCATGAGCGAAAACGAGCTCATCAACTCGCTGCTCGATGTGCCCGACAAGGCGCAAAAGGTCGTCGGCGACACTGAGGTAAGCGTTGCCGCCACCGAGCTTGAACCCGGCGATTTGGTCGCCGTGCGCACCGGCATGTCTATCTGTATCGACGGCGTGGTCGAGCAGGGGAGCGCTATGGTCAACCAGGCGACCCTGACCGGCGAACCGCTGGCCGTCGAGCGCAGCGTGGGCGACGACGTGTTCGCCGGCACCGTTGTGGAAGATGGCAGCATCTTGGTGCGTGTGCGCGCCAACACGGCTCAGACCAAGCTCCGCTCGATCGTCTCGCTCGTGCAGACGGCCGACTCGCTCAAGTCCGAGGGTCAGTCGCACATGGAGGACCTTGCCAACAAGATCGTCCCGTGGAACTTCCTGCTCGCGGGCCTGGTTGCGCTTACCACCCACAGCCTCATCAAGACCTCAGCGGCACTGATGGTCGACTACTCGTGCGCACTCAAACTCACGGGTTCCGTCGCCGTCATGACTGCCATGAGCGACGCTGCCAAGATGGGCGTCATGGTCAAGGGCGCCAAGTACTTTGAGTCGTTTGCCAAGGCCGACACCATTGTGTTTGATAAGACCGGCACGCTCACCGAGGCGCAGCCGCGTCTTGCCTGCGTACTCACCACCGATGGCTGGAGCGAGGACGAGATCCTGCGCCTTTCCGCTTGCTTGGAGGAGCATTTCCCGCATCCGGTGGCGCGTGCCGTGGTCAACGCTGCTCACGAGCGTGGGCTCGAGCACCGCGAGCGCCATGCTGCCGTCGAGTACATCGTGGCGCACGGCATCGCTTCGTCCATCGAGGGGCGTCGCGCGATTATCGGCTCGGCACACTTTGTGTTTGAGGACGAGGGCGCACGGCTCGAATCTGACATCAAGGAGCGCATCGAGTCCCAGATGCAGGGCTTGTCGCCGCTGTACCTGGCGGTCGATGGCACCGTTGTGGGCGTGCTCGGCATCGAGGACCCGCTTAAGCCCGGGGTCCGCGAGGCCATCGCCGACTTGCACGCGTTGGGCGTTAAGCACGTGGTCATGCTCACGGGCGACTCAGAGCGCACGGCCGAGCGCATTGCTCGCGAGGCAGGTGTCGACGAGTTTAAGGCCGAGCTACTGCCCGAGGACAAGTACGCGTATGTTGAGCGCATTAAGGGCGAGGGGCGCCACGTTGCCATGGTGGGCGACGGCGTCAACGATTCGCCGGCGCTGGGTCTGGCCGACGTGGGGTTGGCAATGGGCAGCGGAAGCGACATCGCCAAGGAGGTCGCCGATATC
>CABULX010000038.1 GCA_902492545.1 uncultured Collinsella sp.
AACAGGAGGCCACTTAATGTGGCCTCCGTCGTGAGCAGGACTGTAGAGCAGGAAACCTAAGCCGGTGTCCCCACTCTCCCGGGGCCGAACGCCCTAGTTGTTGAGCATGCGGTCGAAGCTTCCCGAGTCGCCATCCCGATAGTCTGCGGTCATCAGGATCTCCTGCGGAATGCGCCCGCCTTCACGTAGCACGTTGCGGAACTGCACGCGCGTAACCATGGGCAGATCCTTGATCGTCGCTGCCAGGTTCTGCGGCACGCCCTGGTTGGCAGCCGCGGGCTCGCACTCGCCGCCGGCCTTCACGCGACGCTTATGCTCGGCGAGCATGGCGCGGTACATGCCGGCATGCAGGCGAATCTCAACCACATTGGCATTGCGAGCCTGTTCGACGATGCGCGCGCCCTCGCGATCGATATCGCCTACGTAGTAGACGTAGTTAAAGCGATAGCCAATCTCGGCCAGATAATCGTCCAAGGCATGCGAGACGCTCGCCTTGCATCCGCCGCCAAAAATCACGCCGCCCACCTTGATGCCAAAGAGCTTGGCGTGCTTGCGGCCACGCAGCAGCTTGACGATCTCGTCGTAGGTGTCCAGGTTCTCGACCATAATGAACGGCTTGTCGGCGCCCAGCGTAAAGAAGCCCGTAAAGTGCACGGGGCGATTGGGGGCGACCTTGATCGCCTGCATGCTGATGCCCTTTTCGGTCATACGCCTGATCAAGCGCTCACCGTGCTTGCCGTCAAAAGCCTTCTCGTCGTTAAAGATCTGGTAGGCACGCTGGCGGCGCGAGGCAACCGGCGTATCGGCACCTCGGTTCTGCTCGATCCAAGCCTGGATGATTGCGATTTCCTCGGCAATCTTGCGGTTGGACATCTCGTTGTGCTGAGTGCGCTGCGGAGCCTTTTTGCCGTCCTTGCCCTCGACCTTTACGATCTGTGTCTGCTGCTCCTTGATCTTAGAGAGCGCCGTAGGCGTAGGGACAACCTTGAGCAGCTGCCTGCCTAAAACGCGGGCAAGGGCAAACGCCGAGACCTCGCCGTGGACGGACGACTTGGGCTGCTGGGCAGCAGTATCTGCTGCGGCAGACTCCGGCTTCTTCTGAGACTTGCGCTTAGAATCGCCCTGGGAATTGTGCTCGTGCTTCGGCAAGGACGCCTGCTTCTGCGGACGAACGGACTTGCTCTCCTTCGCCGGCTGGCGCTTAGGCTGCCCCGAAGAAACCTCGGCCTTCGCATCCTCGTTCTGCGGCGTGGTCTTCTCGGTTGCAGTCTCGGCATGGGAACTGCGGCCCCCACGATGGCGACGGCGGCGAGGCTTGCTCGACGCGCCCTGCTCCGCCTGCTCATCAGTAGGCTGCTGGCCCTTGGCCTCGGCATCAACCTCAAGCTGCGGCTCAACAGGCTTCTGCTCGCGAGCCGCCGGCTCAACGGTCTTCTCGTCCTGGGTGGTCGAAACCGACTCGCCCTTCTCCTGACGCTTTACGGGATATGCACGTCCCGCAAAACCGCGACCAGGACGACACGAACCCGGAGCCTTCTTGGCAGACTCCTCAACATCGTCTGCAACCTCAGAAGACTCTTCAACCTCACGCGCGGCATCCTGCTGTGCAGTCTTAAAGTGAGCACCGCGACGACGCTTGGGCTCTTGGGCCTCCACGGGCTTTTGCTCCCTCGCGGGCTTCTGCGACTCGGCAGCAACCTCGGTCTCAACAGCCTCAGCATCCGTCTCACCCTTTTGAGCAACGGCGCGACGGAAGCGCTCCTGCTGGGCGCGGCGCTGCGCATCGCGCTTGCCACTCCCGCCAAAACCGCCGCGGCCGGCCTTGGCCGTAAAGGCGCGAACGACGCTCTCGTCAAGCAGCTCGTCGGTATCGACATGCTCGCGCGGAGCCGTTTCCACCGAAGCGGGCGCCTCGACAACGTCCTCGACGGCCTCTTCGGCAACCTCGACGGGCCGCTCCTGGGCATCGTTAATCTCGGCATTGATGGTATAGAACGCCGGGCGCCCGTTAATGCCGCTACCCTCGATCTTGGTCACGATCTTTGCCGCGATAAGCTCATCGCGCATCGCCTTGGTGTCGCACTCCTTATCGACGGAGCGGAAAATCTGCGCCAGCGCACTCGACTTAATCTTGAGCGCCTTGCGGCAAAGCAGGTCGTAGGCAACCAGCTTGGCACGCTCAGCAGAAAGCGACGTCTGGCTGCTCAGGCGCTCAGCCAGAGCATCGACATTTTGTTGGTTATCGGAATATACCGTCTTGGCCACGGGGCCCCTTTCATATGCACACATATACGTCTATATGGTACAACGCGCGCCCTTATCCACGCAAAACATCTGCGAGAACACTCGAGCGTCACCCGCTTTTGCATGAAAAAAGACCGAGCCCGCGAAGTCGCGGACCCGGTCTTTCCGAGTCATATAGATGTGACGTTCAACTCGTCAGGTCGACTAAGCCTTGGCGGCCTCGGCGTCGGCAGGAGCCTCGGCGGCAGCGGCGCGGCCATACTCGGCCTTGCCCATCTCGGACCACTCGGGCTCCTCGTCGGGCATGGAACCGGCCTCCTTGCCGAAGAACTCCTTGAGGCAGTTGACGGCAACGATGAGGCCCAGGACCATCAGCAGGACGGCGAAGACGAGCTGCAGGCCCTTGGTGGCGGCGACGGAGACGGCAGCCGTGGTAGCGGTGGCCGGGATGGTACCGAAGAAGCCGTAAGCCTGGACAGCGGTCATGCAGCCCATGGCGCTCTGGACCAGCGAGGTGAAGGTGCAGCAGAGCAGGAAGACGACGGGCACGTAGAGCATCCAACCCTTGCGGCCGGTGCACTTGCAGAACACGGCGAGGGTGATCATGGTCATGCCGCCGAGCAGCTGGTTGGAAGCACCAAAGAGCGGCCAGATGTTGGCATAGCCACCAAAAGCGAGGGCGAGACCAGGAAGCAGGGTGACAACCGTGGCGAACCAGGGGTTGCCGAGGACCTTCATGTAGCCGGCCTTGGACTCGATGGCCAGGGCGTCGTTGGTCTGGGCAAAGAACTCGGAGAACGAGGTGCGGGCGATGCGGGCGACGGCATCGAGCGAGGTCAGGGCCAGAGCGGAGACGTTCATGGTCATGAAGACGGTTGCGAGCGTGCCGTCAACACCGAAGGCCTGCATACCGCGGGAGATGCCAGCGGCAAAGATCTGGAACGGGGTGGAAGCGACGCCGGCGTTAAGGGCGCCGGTACCGGCGGTGTTCATGTCGGAGAACATGATGCCGGCAACGATGATGGCAAGGATACCGACGAAGGACTCGACGACCATAGCGCCGTAACCGACCTTGACGGCGTCCTGCTCCTTCTCAACCTGCTTGGAGGAGGTACCAGAAGAAACGAGGCTGTGGAAACCGGAGAGAGCGCCGCAAGCAACGGAGACAAACAGGACCGGGAACATCATGCCGGAGGCACCAGAGAAGCCAGTGAAGACCGGAGCGGTCATCGTAGCCTGGCCGTGAACACCCAGGACAACGATGCCGAGGACAGCGCAGGCGATCATGACGATCATCATGATGGAAGTGAGGTAGTCGCGCGGGGTCTTGAGCATCTGGATGGGCATAGCGCCAGCGAAGACCAGGTAGACCATGACGACAGCGAACCACTGGAACTTGGTCAGATAAACCGGGAACTGCATACCAACGGCGAACATGAGAACCATGAGCACCACGCCGGTGACGAACTCTGCAGCGCCGGTGAGGTTGAACTTCTTCTGGGCCCAACCAAAGGCCATGGCGACGAAGGTGAACAGGATGGAGATGGTGCCAGCGCAGCCGGCGGCATAGGACTTGGTGAAGTCGATGGCACCGGTAGCAGCGCCAGAAGCGTCAACGGCCGGGGTGAACATGAACGTCTTGCAGACCATGTCGGTGAAAGCGGCGATGACGATGATGCAGAACAGCCAGCAGAACAGCAGGAACAGGCGACGGCCGGTCTTGCCGATGTACTTCTCGATGAGCTGAGCGAGCGACTTGCCGTTGTTCTTCATCGAAGCGTACAGGGCGCCGAAGTCGTGGACGGCGCCAAAGAAGATGCCGCCGACGAGGACCCAGAGCACGACGGGCAGCCAGCCAAAGGCCATGGCGACGATCGTACCCGTAACAGGGCCGGCACCGCAGATCGAGCTGAACTGGTGCGAGAAAGCGGTGAAGGCGGAGACGGGCGAGAAGCTGTTGCCGTCCTTCATGCGCTTGGCCGGCGTGAGGGCCTCTTTGTCAACGCCCCACTTGTTGGCCAGCCATCGGCCGTAGCCCAGATAGCCGCAGGCGAGCACCGCCGCGGCCACAACCATGAGCAAAACTCCGTTCATTACATTTCCTCCTCTAAAAAGAACTTCCTAGACATAAAAAATGAGGGCCGTCGGTTGCGCTCGACGGCCCTCATCTTCATCAGCCGCCCGTTATCGTACGGGCTAGCTGTATGTGCTAACCCGCATCAGATAATTACTACGCTGATAATGTTTAGCTGATGCGTGAACATGTCTAAGAAATCCTCTTCAATCATGATGCGAACGATCCGTGCGTGTTCACATCCCCCAGTGGTTGAAAAGGAGTATGAAACTTTAGTTACCTAAAGTCAACGCAAATTTGTAATGAATTTTCAACTTTTTTGGATTTCTCGGTATAAAACGCCACTGACCTCGGACTTTACCCCACGACAGTTTTTGCATGAGAGATGCCCCTGAGAGCCGCGGGAGCCGGGCGGCGCATATGAACTTTCCTGCTCTACAGTCCTGCGCAAGACGGAAAGCACATTAAGTGCTTTCCTTTGCGTGCGGAACTCGCGACAAACTTAACCCCCGCCCTCAGCCCCGGAAGCCCTCCCTGCCGTCACATTATTCAACCAGTTTTGCGGGCGTGCGCCGCTGCGCGGCTAGCCCGCGTGCTCCTCGGCGGGGTTGGTCTGATTGTTTTTGTTGAAGCTCTGCCTTTGGCTCAAATGGAAACGGGGGACGCATTTGCATCCCCCGTTTTTGTTGTGGTTACTCTAGATCAATAAATTTGGTGCTTATGATCTTGCCGTCTTTTACTAGCATTCTGGCCATGGTGGGGCCTCGGGTGCCTCTGGGGTAGCTAGCGCTGCCCGGGTTGAGGACTAAACAACGGCCCACTTGGGCTTCTTTGGTTACGTGGGTGTGACCATTGATGGCTACGTCTACGGATCCCACCGGAAGGTCTTCGCGGTAGTGGGCTACGGCGAATTTGAGGCCTTCGTAGGTAAAGAGCGCAAGACGGTCTACATCGGGACCGTAGTCGCGGTAGTAATCGTTGTTGCCCAGTACGGCCCGCACGGGGGCGATGGTGCATAGGTGCTCGTAGTCCATCTCTGACGTGAGATCGCCGGCGTGGATGATCAGGTCTGCGCCCTCAAGCTCATCCAAGAGCGCAGGCGATAAATAGCCGTGGGTGTCCGAGATGATGTCGATGCGCTTGGCGCTTGCGCTGTTCATGGGATCCCTTCCGCAAAAAACGATTCGGCAGATACATACAAAAAAGCCCCACGGCTCCGCAGACGATGGGTCTACAGGGCTGCGGGGCCAGTGTGCTAGAGACTCAGGGCCTTCTTGAGCGGCACGACGCGGCGGCGCGAAACCGGCACGCGTTCGTCGACGCCCGTAATGCCCAGCTGGATGGCGCCCGAGGGCACCGTCTCGACGTCCGTAACGCACGCCAAGTTGACGATATAGCGGCGGTGAACACGGAAGAAGCCAAAGTCGCAGAGCTTGGCCTCAAACTGCGCCAGCGAGGTCGTCGACAAAAAGCGATCATC
Organism: uncultured Collinsella sp.; assembly: GCA_902492545.1. GTDB lineage: Bacteria > Actinomycetota > Coriobacteriia > Coriobacteriales > Coriobacteriaceae > Collinsella. Next base: position 5,799 of record CABULX010000038.1, read on the forward strand.
GACGGTATAGATGCAGGAGTAATCGTCCTTGGCCATGATAAAGCGAATGTCGTCCACGGGAATGAGCACCTTGCGGCCGCCCTTTTCCACCGGGATACGCTCGATGGTCACCTTGCTGTCCGTAACCGGCTTGGTGCGTTGCATGACCTTCTCGATCGCGCGATCCAAGCGAGCTTCCTCGACCGGCTTCATCAGATAATCGACGGCATCCACGTCGAATGCCTCGACCGCATGGTCACTATACGCAGTCACAAACACGATCGCCGGCGGATTTTTGAGCTTATGCAGCGCCTCGGCAAGTTGCAGGCCCGAGGCACCGGGCATCGAGATATCGAGAAACACGACATCCACGCGACTTTCCATAAGCATCTCGATGGCGGAGCGGACGCTCGACGCCTCCGTGATCGTGCCGATCTTGCCCGTTTGCTCGAGCAGGAAGCGAAGCTCCGAGCGAGCCGGCGCCTCATCATCCACAATCATCGCACGCAGCATAGGGATAAAACCTTTCGTCAACTAACTACGCCGGGCATCCGTCGCATGACGTTGAGCCCGTAGCCTTTTATTTTACTCTTGAATGTCGAAGATGCTCTCTGACAAATCAAGATGAAGGAGCACTTTGGTGCCCTTGCCCGGCGCCGATTCGACACGCGTATAGGAGTGCGGCCCATAAAAGCGATGGATGCGCTCCGAAATATTGTGCATGGCCACACCGGCGCCGCCACCCTGGGGAGAGCTGGCGTCGGGACGGGCAGAACGCTCGTCAAACAGTCTGGCGGCGGTACCCTCATCCATGCCCACGCCATTATCGGCCACGGCAATCAAGATTGCATCCTCGCCGTCTTGGTGAACGGTCACGTCGATCCTCAGGGCGTCGTCATCGCCCATGCCATGACGTACGGCGTTCTCGACAATCGGCTGGATCACGAACGCCGGCACCAGCGTATCTTCCACGTCCTCGGACACATCGAACGTCGCAAGCACGCAGTCCTCGCCAAAGCGGGCCTTCTCAAAGGTAAGGTAGCGCTTGGTCTGTGCGACCTCGCGCGAGACCGGAATAAGCGATCCCGAGTTGTCGAGCGTGGCACGATAGAACGATGAGAACTCACGAAGCAGTTCGCGGGCCCGCAGCGGGTCGGTGCGCGTAAACGATGCAATGGTGTTCAGCGTGTTGAACAGGAAGTGCGGGTTAATCTGCGCCTGCAGCGCACGCACCTCGGCGCGCGCTGTGAGTTCCTTTTGCACCTCGAGCTCGTGGATGGCGAGCTGCGTGGACAAGATCTCGGCAAAGCCCGAGGCAAGCGCATACTGGGTACGGTCGACGGCGCGCGGGGTCTTGTAGTAGAACTTGAGCGTGCCGACGGTACGATCGCCCACCTTGATGGGGGCGATAATGCCGGCGGGGACTTGGTTGTGCGAGCCGTCCGAGCCCACGACATCCACCATACGGTTGAACGACTGCACGATGCCATGTTCGATAACGTAGCGTGTGGCAAGCGTGTGGATGGGAGTATCGGGCAGCAGTTTTTCCTCAAACTCGCCCGCGCAGGCAAGCACGTTGTCCTCGTCGGTGATGGCCACCGTCATGGCGCGCGTCTCGGGCAAAATGCGCCGGCACACCAAACGCGCCGACTCCTGCGTCAGACCGCCCTTAATGTCCTCGAGCATGGCCGAGGCCACCGAGAGCGTCTCCTCGGTGTACTGGGAGCGCACCGAATCGGGATTGAGCGTCAAAAAGATAAAGATGCACAGAAAGATGCACAGCAGCGCGCAGGCAATCACCGTGGCGATCGGCTCGATACCGGTCACCAAGGCAAAAATAAAGTACACCAGCACGCAAATGGCGCAGGCAACGGCAATGATGCGAAAGATTGATATTGAACTATCGCGCTGGGCGCGGCGGTCGATCATTCGGCCCCCTCCAGGATACTGATCAGTTGTGCGTCACGCCAAAGCCCGTCCATGATCTTGGGCCAAAAGCTCTGGAAACGCAGATAGCTTGCAGCGTTTTGGCGCGCATAGGCCTTTGCCTCGCCGATACCATGGCGCCAAATGCGCAGGTAGCCCTCATGCTCGCGGGTAAACACGCTGCGGACCATAGCGGTCTTGCGCACGCGGTCGTCGAGCTCGCGCGAAATCCAAGGGCCCGGGTAGGGCATGAGCGATGCCGCCGTAACGGGAATGAGCTCCTTTTGATGCGCGGCGAATGTCAACTTGGCCCGTTCGTAGTACCAACGGTATACATCCTGCATAAAGCGCGGTGAGCGCTTTTCGGACTCCGGAGGCAGATGGCGCACGGTCCACTCGTTATCGAACCACACGTCGTAGCCAAACATGCGCATGTTAAAGAGGTAATCCAAGTCCTCGCCGCGGGTGATAAACGGGTCAAAGGCCACACGCGTAAAGGCGCGGGCGTGCAGGGCCATCAGGCCGCCGCACACGTAGTTGGAACGCGAGATGCGGGTGCCCGAGAGCGCCTTTTTCATCCAACGGTTGAACTCGATGCGCTTGGTCCACCAACGATGGCAGATGCCCGCCTTGTCCGTGGGAGCCAGCGGCGAGCCGTCGCGATCGTAGAAATAACCGCTCTTGACCAAGATCGGCAAGCCCTGACGCGTCTGCTGCCCCAACGCATAGGTCGCGCGCTTCATAAAGTCGGCGTCGATGACAGTCTCATCGTCATCCAAAAAGATAACCGCGTCATGCCCCAGCACAGCGGCACAGGCTAGCCCCATATTGCGGATGGCACCGTAGCCTCGCAGGCTCACGCACTCGCCCGAACCCTTGGGCGCGATCTGAGCAACCCGGTCTGCGATATGCGAGGCCTGGGTGTTGGTGACAACGGTGACCTTGAGCGTGGGATGCGCGTCGACAATCTCGTGCACGCGCAGCGACACATCGGCTGTAGCAGAAACGGGACAGACCACCAAAAGGATGATGCGCGGGATGTCGCGCACCTGCTCAAGCGAGGCCAGGCAGCGGTCGAGTTCGGGATTGTCGGCGTTGAGTCGTGTCGAATGGTCATAGGTGCCAGGGGCGTTTGCGCAAGCGTCATCGCCCGCCCAATACGTTGGAATCACGACTGTGGCGTTCATGCCTTACCCTCCCTGCAACACAAAAACGGGACGCCGCCAAACACAGGCGACGCCCCGCGACCTAGCTGATTCCATCATACCCACTTGGGCAAATCATTGCTCGCAAGTCGCAATGTTTATTGCGGATAACCCCAAAAGAGTACCGTGGACAGACACAATAGCTGCTCGCTCCTATGCGGCATGCTCTGCCGCCCGAGTCATGCGGGACAGGCGGACCAGCAGCATAAAGCCAACGATCAGCAACACGCCAATGGAAAGGACGCCCAGTGACGGGTTGCCGGTCAACGAGGTGACGACCGACACCAGGAAGGTGCCCATGACGCTTGCATAACGACCAAAGATGTCAAAGAAGCCGTAGTACTCGTTGGATTTTTCCTTAGGGATAATGCGGCCAAAGTAGCTACGGCTGAGCGCCTGCACGCCGCCCTGGAACAGGCCGACCATAATGGCAAGCACCCAGAATTCGAAGGCGGTCTTTAGGAAGAACGCGGCAAACAGCACAATGCCCATGTAGGCGGCGACGGCCACCAGGATCATGTTGAGCGTGCCCACGCGTCCGGCGAGCTTGCCGTAGATGATGGCGGACGGAAAGGCCACGAACTGCGTAACGAGCAGCGCCAGGACCAACTGGGTCGAATCAATGCCCAAGGCCGATCCGTAGCTGGTTGCCATGGAAATGACCGTGTGCACACCGTCGATATAGAAGAAGAACGCGATCATGTAGACCAGCACGGTCTTGTTGTGGGCGATCTCGCGCATGGTGTGTCCGACCTCGGAGAACACACCGCCCACGATGTGGCCGATAGTGTCCTCGGGACCGCGCTCGCGACCGTACTTTTGCTTATAGGTGCGAATGAGCGGCAGGGTAAAGATGAGCCACCAGACACCAGTGATGATAAACGACAGACGCGTTGCCAGCATGGTGGGGACGCCAAGAGCGGGGCCACCCATGATGAGCGCCAGGCAGATGATGAACGGCACGGTGGAACCGATGTAGCCCCAGGCATAACCCGAGCTGGACACGGCGTCCATGCGCTCGTCGGTGGTAATGTCGGGCAGCATGGCGTCGTAGAACGTCATGGACGAGTTGAGACCGATGGTGCACAGCACGTACACGGTCAAAAATGCCATGGCGGACATTGGAATAGCCTGCGCCAGGCAAAGAACCAGGCCCGTGAGGAAGAAGCCCAAGAAGAACTTGATCTTGTTGCCGGCGTAATCGGCAAGCGCGCCCAGAATGGGCATGAGCATGGCAATGACCAGCGAGGCAATCGTCTGCGCGTTGCCCCAAGCGACCACCAGGTCTGCCGAGGAAGCGCCAGTATTGATGGCGTTAAAGTAGATGGGCACCACCGAGGTATTGAGCAGCACGAGGGCCGAGTTTCCCACATCGTACATGACCCAGTTACGCTCGAGCTTGGTGTATTTCATGGACAGGGACCCTTCGTATTCGCCCAATATGCAGTTAGTTCATCGTACCCCAATTGTCCAGAAGCACCGGTAAGGATTCGGCAAAGGGGCACGCACGAGCCCTATTCCTCGCGGTCGAACTCCTCATCGGCATTGAGCACGCGACCGCTGTAGTTGACGTGACTGGTCACGGCATCCATGTCACCGGTCTCGATAAAACGTGCGACCGTGCACTCGTAATCGACCAGCGCGCGATCAAAGACCTCGGGGAAACTCTCGTTCGAGACCTCGTCGGTAAAGGGATTCTTCCATGTCAGATGGCCCAGGTTACCGGTGCGCTCGGGCAGCTCCGTCGTCACGCGATGGGCAAGGCCGTCGAGCAGCGAGTAGTCGTGCACCAAGCCCTCAACCAGCGAGATCGCGCGCGTCTTTGCGGAGCCGGCCGGCTCAATCGCGCGGTAAAGTCGCTGCATATTGGCAACGGCAGCACCGTACTCCCCCGCCGGAATGTCAATGCCGTACACGCGTCCGGCAACATAGCTCATCAGCACGCCGGCCACGCGATTGATGCGATCGGTGGTGACGATCTCGCCCGCCGGCGGGTAATCGTCAACCGTAGCGCCATCGCGTTTAAGCTGCAGCATCAGCACATCCAGGTCGCTCTCGATCACGGCATGGACCTGACTGCTCGAATTCTCAAGCTCTGAATCGGACTCCACGATGCCAAACTGCTGCTCATAGACAAAAGGATGGGCGTTGCGGTCGAGCACGTAATGAGACAGCAGGCCCAGCGCAAAGGCACGACCCAAGCTGGCGTCGCGCGGCAGCAGATGCGACACGCCGTCGCGCAGGCACGCGAACTGGCGAGACATGCGCGACCGATGCATGACCTGCGCCAGCAGCGTGCAGTCGGAAACACGCGGTGTCAGAATGTGAAAGAAAAACGGGTCGGGGCCTTGGTTGCCCAAGATAAAGGCAATGCGCTCTTCATCGGACGTGATGACGCCCTGCGGAAGACGGTCGATGCTTTCCTCGCCAAACAGATGATGGGTGATAAGCGCGGGCATAATGATCCTTTCGATTTCATTCGATGCCACCCATTATGCCCACCGCGCGCCCATGCCAAACCTGCGATGGTAAACGACGGCACGCAAGCCTCTTACGCAAGCCCCAGGTGCGACTTGACCTCGGCAGCGCGACGGCGGGACACGGGCACCGTCGAGCTCACGCGGTCGAGCCTGAGCTCCATCAACCCCGTGGAGCCAATCTCAACATTGTGCACGTCTTCCAAATTGACCAGATAGCTGCGATGAACGCGAATAAAGCCCTCGGAGGCCAGGCGCCGCTCGAGCGAAGAGATCGACTCATTGATCAGGTATGTTCCCTCGGCGCAGACGGCGTTGCAAAAATCGGCACGCGCCTCAAAGTAGCAGACATCCGCCACGGGAATGAACACCTTTTTGCCCCCGCGGTCCACTGTCAGACGCAAAGGCTGGCGCGGAGCATGGATAACACGACGGGCACCCAAGGCTGCCTCGATCTTGTCGAGTGCCTTTGACAGGCGTGCGTCCTCGACCGGCTTGACGACATAGTCGACCGCATCGAGGTTATACGCATCGGCGGCAAACTCGGCAAACGCCGTCACAAACACAACCACCGGCGGCGTCTTTAGGTTCTGCAGCGTCTCGGCAAGCTCAATTCCCGAGCGACCGGGCATGGTAATGTCTAAAAACAGCACGTCGGGCTTATTCGACAGAATCGACTCCACGGCTTCGGTGACATTGCCCGCCTCGGCAATCTGACCCACACGCATATCCTTTTCCAACAGATAGCGTAGCTCAGCCCTAATGGGAGGCTCGTCATCAACCACCAAGATGTTCCAGCCTTCGGACATATGTGCTTCCCCTCTTTTCTCTCAATCCAACCGCGTACTACGCCGTCAACGGCGCGGGCTCATGCGGCTCGCCGTTCAGCTCGACGATGACCTGCGTTCCCACGCCCTCCTGGGACTTCACGCGCATGCCGGAATCTTCTCCGTAAAAGAAATGGATGCGCTGAAGCACGTTGAAGAGCGCCAGGCCGCAACCTCGCTTGACGGAGCCGTCGGCGGTAATGCTCTCGGGCTCCTCTCGGCGATGTTGCTCAAACAGATGCGCGCAGACCTCTTCGCTCATACCGATGCCATCGTCCTCGACGATGATCTCCAAACCGTCATCGGTCTCGAAAGCCCTAACATGAATAGAAAGCGGCTCGGTCTCGCGCTGCGCGTGCTTGATGCAGTTTTCGAGCAACGGCTGCAAGATAAACGGCGGCACCATGCAATCGCGCACCTCAAAGTCGATATCGACCGAGACGCGCAGACGGCCGTCGCCATAACGAGCCTGCATAAGATTGATATAGCGAGTGCCCTGCTCCACCTCGTGCTCGAGCGTTGTGAGGGTATCGGAATCAGAAAGCGTCTGACGGTAGTAATTGGAAAAGTCGATCAGCAGCGACCTGGCCTTGTCCGGCTCGGTACGTACGAGCGACACGATGGTGCTGATGGTATTGAATAGAAAATGAGGATCGACCTGCGATTGCAAGGCGCGCAGCTCCACGCGGGCCGTAAGCTCGTCCTGGCGCTCGAGCTCAAAGCTTGCAAGCTGCGTGGAAATGAGGTCGGCAAAGCCCGAGGCAAGCGCCGTCTGGCGCATATCGATGCTGCTCAGACGGGGATAATACAGCTCGAGCGTGCCCACGCAATGCCCGCGCACGGTAAGCGGTGCGACAATACCGGCGCGCAGGCGCGGAAAGTAGCCACCCGTCTCGGTCGAGGCATCGCGCGAGAACACGCTTTGCTCACCGCTGTTGATCACGTTGAGCGTAGTCCGCAGTACCACCGGGGTGCCCGCGGAGCATTTTGCCGAGTCCTCGCCCCAGCTCGCCAACACCTGCCTGCCGTCGGTAAAGCAGATGGCAGAGGCGATAGTTTCGGACAGGATGATCTTAGAGGCGCCCAGAGCAGCTTCGGGCGTAAGGCCGCGCGACGTGTAGGCGAATATTTTTGATGCGATGGCGAGCGTGCGGTCGGTTGCGCTCGATGTGAGGTCGTCGGGAACGACAAAGACGTACGAGAAGAAGAAGCACAGCATGACCAAGCCGGCAATGACGACAACGGCCGGAACGGGATTGGGATTATCGGTTAGATCCCAGATGAGCAGCAGGATAAGCAGTGGAACGACAATACCGAGCAAGATGGCTTGAACCACATGCTGAGCGGTACGAAAGACCTTGGTAGAGTTGTAGCTCTTGCCCAGAATCAGCCTATTGAGATCCACTGTCATCCCCTTCTTACTGACGCACCCCATAGCAATAAAGAGGGCCGCAAGCGACCCTCTCCATTGCATTATGCAATCAAATACTGTGTTTTACATCAAGCCATCGATGAACGGTAGCTTAGGCGCTGTACTTGTTTGCCTCGCCGAAGGTACCGGCCTCGACAATCCAGCCGTCCTTCATGATGACGTCCATGTTGTCGGTGTTGAGCACGTGGATGTCGGCGGCGACGTCACCGTTGACGACCAGCAGGTCGGCGCACTTGCCGGCCTCGATGGAACCGGTCTCGTCCTCGATGTGGCACATCTTGGCACCGTTGAGAGTGGCACAGGTGATGGTCTCGACCGGGGTGAAGCCGATCTTGTCGACGAACTCGTACATCTCCTCGATGGAGCAGGTGCCGTACGGGGTGACGAAGGAGAAGGAGTCGGAGCCGATCGTCATGACGACGCCGCGCTTCTTGGCCTCGCGCAGGCAGTCGTAGTTGCGCTGCAGCTCCTTCTCGACCAGGGTGCCCTCGTACTTGTCGTGCAGCTCGGGAACGTAGACGGGCGGATAGGTGGCGTACCAGGTGGGCAGGAAGGCGATCGTCGGAGTGAAGAAGGTGCCCTGCTCGGCCATGAGGTCCATGGTGCGCTCATCGATATCGAAGCCGTGAATCAGCTGCTCGCAGCCAAAGCGAACGGAATCGTAGGCAGCGGCGTGGTTGTTGTAGCAGTGGCTCCACACGGGGATGCCGACCATCTTTGCCTCGTCGACCACGGCCTGGATCTCCTCGGAGCAGTAGTGCTGGTCGCGACCGGAGTCCCAGCGCCAGATGCCGCCACCGGTAGCCCAGATCTTGATGGCATCGGGGTTCTCGCGCAGGCGACGACGGACGGCCTTGCGCAGATCCCAAGGACCGTCGACCTGGTCGCCCCAGGGATGGGATTCCTTGTTGAGCTCCTGGGTGCAGTGGTGGGAGTCACCGTGGCCGGCAACGCGGCAGAAGCCGAGGCCGGTGGCCAGAACGCGCGGGCCCTTGAAGACGCCCTTGTCGATGCAGTCACGGATCTGGATACCAAAGCGGCCGATCTCGCAGACGGTGGTGAGGCCATGGGTGAGGCAGTCGTAGGCCTGCTTGACGGCGACGGCCTGCTTCTCGAGGAGCGGCTGCATGACCCAATCGGTGTCATCGTCGGTCAGGTTGCCCGAGAAGTGCAGGTGGGTGTCGATCAGGCCGGGAAGGACGGTCTTGCCGGCGGCGTCGATGACCTCAACGCCCTCGGGAAGGTCCTGCATAGCGCCGGCGTACTCGATCTTGCCGTTGTCGTCGACGAGAACGAGGGAGTTCTCGACCGGCTCGGCACCGGTACCGTCGATGAGCTTGCCGCCAACGATTGCATACTTAGTGGACATGGTTCCTCCTTATGGATCCATATAGTGGGCGAGGCCGTGTTGGGTTAAGGCCTCACAAAGCTACCCAAGTGGTGCCGGGTTCGGTGCGCGGGAGAGAGGATTCCGCGCACCCGATCCGCCCCGGCTAGGCGTTACTTTTTGCGGGAATTGGTGAAAGCCATGAGGGCCAGGCCAATAGCCAACCAACCGATCACGATGCTCCACTCCACCATGTTGAGGGAGGCGGGAGAGAACGGAATCACGAGCAGGCCGATGATGATGGCGCAGGCAGCGATAGCGAGGCCGATGCCAAACTTGCCGCCGGGCACCTCGTAGGGACGAGGCAGGTCGGGCTCGGTGAAGCGCATGCGCAGGCAGGCGAGGGCGACCATACCGCAGGAGAAGATGAAGGCGAGAGCCGACACGTTGGTCAGAGGGATGAGCATATTCTTGCCCAGGAACGGACCGATGACGGTGATGACGCCCAGAACGACGCAGGCGAGCTTGGGAGCGCCGGACTTGGGGTCGACCTCGGCGAACTTCTCGGGCAGCTGGCCCTTGCGGCCCATGGCGAGCATGATGCGGCTCGTGGCGCCGTAGAAGGAGTTCATCGGGCCCATGGGTCCAAGCGTGGCGATGACGAGCATGGCCAGGTACAGAAGCATGTTGATGCCCTTGAGGCAGGCGAGCGCGGGAACCGGGCTCTTAACGAACTCATGCCAGTCGAGAATGGTGCCGAACGAGTAGATGCAGACCATGTAGAAGCCGCCGGCGGCCAGCAGGGCCAGGGAGATGATCTTGCCGAACTTGTTCCAGTTGAGGCCCTCGGCTGCCTCCTCAGCCTGCTGAGGAATGGTGTCGAAACCGGCGTAGAAGAACGGGGTCAGAACCAGGACCGACACGATGCCGGCGAACAGGCTGGCGCCCTCGGTAGCGGCCTTGCCGCCGCCAGCGCCGGTGACCTGGGAGAACACGGGCATGGCGTTGTCCGGCGAGCCGGTGAACAGCGAGACGCCCATGGCGAGCAGCATGCCGCAGAGCAGAGCCTTGGTCAGGAAGGCCTGGAGCTTGGCGGCCGAGCTGGCGCCGCGGAAGTTGAGGAAGATGACGTAGGCTGCGAAGCCGAGCGCGATCAGCGTCGGGAACAGGTAAACGTCGGCGCCCAGGATGGTGTAGAGCTTGACGGCGCGCAGCCACTCAAGACCGGGCAGGCTGCCGAACATCTCGGACACGAGGGTCGAAATGGCGATGGCCTCCCACGGGCACAGGATACCGTTGCCCAAAGCCAGGAGCCAACCGGTGATGTAGCTCAGCGTACGGCCAAAGCTACGATCGACATACTCGACGATGCCGCCCGAGATGGGGATGGCAGCCGTGAGCTCACCGAAAACAGCTCCGACGGGCACGAGGAAGATTGCACCCAAGAGGAATGCGATCATAGCGGGAACGGGACCGCCGCCCACGACCATCCAGTCGCCGACCTGCAGAACCCAACCGGTACCGATGATGGCACCGAAACCGATGGTGAAGAAGTTCCAGAGCGAAAGCGTTTTCTTCATGCCGCCGTTATCCTCGACTGCAACTTCTGCGTTCTTGTCCGCCATTGTTCCCCTCCTTTCCTTTTTGACGCCCCTTGACGTCACCCCTTGCGCGGTCTGTTTTGCCGCGCTCTTTTATTTCGTGGCTTTAAGATACGGCCTTGGCGCAGCAGCGCCGCTCGCAGCTCGACCGAAGGCAGAACTGCAAAACGAGCGGCACCGTTTTTGGGACGAACGGCGGGAGACGTCATTCGTCTTGGACGCTTTCATCTTGTCTGCTTTTGAATACCTGTTGCCGTGACGCTAGGCGCGCGGCGCGGCAACGTTCATACCATTTGTCAGGCTTTTGGCGCACATACCCATGTGTCGTGCATCTTTTTATGTAGGATAAACAAGTTACACATGAGGCAAGGTGATTCGAATGGCATACGGATACAATGACGGCGACCAACGGCCACAAAGCGTGCGCCTTGCCGGCCGCGCCACGCCAACGCCCAGAATCACCTCCGACAACGACAACCCGCAGCGCCCCCAAGAGCAGCTCGGGGCTTCTTCGCGGCAACAAAGCCGTACCGTGCAGCAGTCAGACCGCGTGAGTACGAGCACACGCCAACGCCAGACCGACACATCGCAGCCACGCCGCTACGATCGCCGTAAAACCGACTACTACGTCAAGCGCTCCTTTTCGCGACCTCAACGCGATCGCGGCAATTCCGCCCCTCACCCTGCGTCACACGCCACAAGCCACGCGCTTCCGGCCCGCCGCCTACGCCTTACGCTTTGCTCCATCGCCGCCTGCCTCGTCTTTGTGTTTTTGGGATCCTGCATCTCCCACGGATCAGCCGGTCTTGAGCCCACTGCCGAAGACAAGCTGCTTAAAGCTCCCGTCGCACCCGGTTACTCCTTTGCGTTCTCGACCCCACGCTCGCAATGGCAGGCCGGCACCATGCCCCACATCTACCAAATTGACCCCGCATGGTCGGAGCTGCCCTATGCCGGTGGCACTATTCGCGAAAACGCTTGCGGTCCTACCTGCCTCACCATGGTCTATATCTTTAAGACCGGCCATACCGATAAGACGCCGGTCGATATATGCGCACTGGCCGAAGCCGGCAACTACGCCCCCACCGGTGCCACCGAGTGGTCGTTTATGACAGGCGGTGCGTGGCAGCTGGGGCTCAACGGAACACAGCTCTATAACGATCGCGAATCGATTACCCAAGCACTTCGCTCGGGTGTGCCCGTCATCGCCGCAGTGCGCCCCGGTACGTTTACCAACGTAGGCCACTACATCGTGCTCTACGGCATCGACGATGCCAGCCAGATTGGCGTCTACGACCCCAACTCGGCCAGCCGCAGCGCCCGCCGCTGGGGCGTCGTAGAGGTCCTCAACGAAGTCGAAGCCATGTGGGCCTACTACT
>CABULX010000039.1 GCA_902492545.1 uncultured Collinsella sp.
AACGCATTCTTTTTATCTGCTATGGAAATATCTGTCGCTCGACGATGGCTGAGTCCGTGTTTACCGAGCTGGTGCGGCGCGCCGGGCGCGCGGGCGAGTTTGTCATTGACTCCGCTGCGACCTCAACTGAGGAGATCGGCAACCCGCCGCATCATGGCACGGTCGCCAAGCTGCGCGAAGTCGGGATTCCCGTCGTTGCGCACCGTGCCCGCCAGGTGCGTCGCGCGGAGTATGGCGACTGGGATCACATTGTCTATATGGATGCTGAGAACGCGCGGGGCCTGCGTCGCATCTTTGGCGACGCAGGCCCCGACGGAAAGATTACGCGCTTGCTCGATTGGACCGAGTGTCCCGGCGACGTGGCCGACCCCTGGTACACCGGCAATTTCGATGCCACCTACCGCGATGTGCTCGCCGGTTGCACCGCTATGCTCGAGCAGCTGTAGGTTCGTGGGCGCACGAACCGCGCCCACGGCATAAATCGAGCGTAGATTTTCTCCCACTTTGAGCGTTCAAGTGCGCTCTATACGGGAGAAAATCCACACTCATGAATGTGACAAAGGGACTGGCCCTAGACCGGCTTGACCTCCAGCTTAATCCCCTTGGCACAGGAGTCGCCCAAAACATCCGAAAGGGCCCAGGTCGCATATAGCGGCAAATAGAGAACCGCTCCGTTGCGCTCAACGTTGCCTCTCGAGAAAACAATCCCGAGCCTTACGCCATATTCAGCCGTATCAAGCACATGACCGAGCGCAGCGTGCGCGTGGTAATAGGAGCCCGATTTAACCTCGATCGGAACAGCCGTCCCATCCGGTCCATCGACCACAAAGTCCACTTCACCGCGCTTTTTTGTCTGATAGTAGTAAAGCTGGCGATTTTGGGCAGCCAGCTGCTGGGCCACCACGTTTTCGTAAATGCCGCCCAGATTGGGCTCCTTGCTATCAAGATACGCCGCTTGGGCGACTCCAACGGGGTAGCGCGCCATCAACATGCCCGTATCCGATTGATATAGCTTGAACTGCGATGGCCGCGCCGTCTTGAGCAGGGGCGATTTTGGCTCGGTTACGATATCGGCTTTGAGAGCAACGCCGGCATCGACAAGCCATACAAAATCTCGCTGATACTTCTCGTAGTAAGCCTTGGGGTCAATGGAATTGAGCACGAAGCGCTTGTTTTCGCCCTCGAGCATAATAGGGAGCTGATCGTAGATGCTCTGCACCTGCAGGGCTCGCCCGTTTGCATACTTGGAGATATCCCGCCGGTACTGTTCGTTGAGCTCTGACTGTAGCTGACGAACAGAGGCAAGGTCGCCCTGCGTGTCAAGGAAACGCTGCACGACCTCCGGCATTCCGCCGACAACGGTATAGGTCCTGAAGTTTGCCATCATCGCGTCATGAATGTAATCAGGAATGGGCCTCTCGCTGATACACGCGTCACGTATCGTTTGGCGAGCCCCCTCGCTCACCCCGATTGCCCAGCAAAACTCCTCAAAATCGAGCGGGAACATCCTAAGCTCGTGAACATACCCCACGGGATAGGACCTGACGCCCTTGAACTGAGTCCCGAGCATTGACCCCGAAAACGCCCAGCGGCACCTCCCGTCCTCAACAAGGAACTTTGCCATCGTCATGATGTCGGGGGCCTCTTGGACCTCATCGATAAACACGAGCGTTTTGCCTGGCGCAATCGACTTTCCCGAAAGAAGCGTCACCCTGCTGATGAAATCATCGGCATTCCGCGCCTCGAGAAGAGCATCTTTTGCCTGGCGATTTTCCATGAGATTGAGCTCGATGTAGGTTGCATGGCTGGCTTTGCCAAATGCGCGAATCGAATAGCTTTTGCCGATCTGGCGAGAACCCGTGATGAATAAGGCCTTTTGCTCGGCAGACTTCAGCCAACGCTCCAGCTCTGCCGCTATTTTCCTGCGCAGCATAGGCTCTCCCCTCAGTGTCATCAAATGAAATGCAAAGTTTTATGCGCTTAATTATCGATGAAACGCAGAATTTATAGAACTTAAAATCAAATGAAATGCAGAGATTTGAGATTATAAGCAAAAGAAGGGGCGCCACCGGCGAATGTGACAAAGGGACTGTCCCTTTGTCACATTGCGCTCGACTACTCGTCGACGATCTCGGCGAGCCAAATGTTCAGCGTATCGACCTCGGGGCAGCAGAACTTTGCCGTACCAGGCTCGTTGCCAGGCACGGTTCCGCCATAGCGCAGGATATCGATATAGGGAAAGCCCACATGGCAGGCCATGGCGCACATCTTGCCGCGATCGCGGTCGAAGTCAAAAACGTCGCCCGGCTTGTGACCATGGTGGCAACGGCATGTACCCAACTGGTCCACGCAGCTCACGCGGATACGCGGACGCTTGCCACGCGGCGCGCCGAGCGGCTTGTTCTCGCCCGCAGGCTTGGCGCCGCCCTCGCCGGCATTACTCATGATCGATCACATCCAGGCAGGCCTCGATGGGAAGACCGGCCGATTTGTCCTCTTGGTCGGCATTGCGTTCGATAAGCTCTGCCACCACGCGCATGGCATCGGACGTCGCGCGCTGCAGACTCCAGCCTGCCATAACGCGGCCGACGAGCACCGCCGAGAACGTGTCGCCCGTGCCCGGGAAATAAACCGGAATGAGCTCAAAGGGAATCGTAAAGTACTCCCCCGCTACATGGTCGTAACCGATAACCGCGTTCGTGCCATTGACCACGGCGCTCGTAATGACCACAGACTTGGCACCCAGCTCACGCACGGCGTCCACAAGGGCGCGGGCCTCATCGGGCGTAATTTGCTCGGCGATAGGCCTATCGGCAAGCAGGCACGCCTCGGTATAGTTGGGCACCGCGTAGTCTGCGCACTCCAGCAGATGCCGCATAAGGCCAATCGTGGACTCGGGCACGCCCGCATAGAGCTTGCCGTTGTCGCCCATGATGGGGTCGACGAACACCTTGGTGCCCTTTTGCGCGCGACGGTGGCAGAAGTCCGAAATGATGCGCATCTCTTCCTCGGTCACGATAAAGCCGGTGGAGATGGCATCGAACTCAAAGCCGAGCTCCTCCCAGATGGCGAGGCTCTGGCGCACGTACTCGGTGGTGTCGTGGATGTAGAACTTGGGGTAGTTGAGCGTGTCGGAAACGAGCGCCGTCGGCAGGTTATGGATACGGCAGCCCATGTGCGACAGCACCGGCAGCATGGCGGAAAGCGCGACCTTGCCGTAGCCGCACATATCGTTAATCAGCAGCAGCTGAGTATTCTTCATGAAAGTCCCCCTTGGTTCGGGCGCGGCGCAACGGCGCCACAGTGCAACTAAGTGTAGCGCAGGGGACGTTGCGAGCGGAGTCGAGCAGTGCGAAGGGCAAATTGTTGCGGAAAGGTTTCGGAAACGAGGGGCTAGCTTGCTTCATTGCGGCTCATTTGCCACCACTTATTCAATGCCATTTCAAAACTATGCCGGATTACGGGGCTGAACCTGAATGAGCCAACCACACCCCTTATTTTCAAATCATAGCGAGCCTTCTACCTGCGGTTTTCTTTTTACCAATTTCGGCATGGTCGGCAATCCGTCATTCAGCCCCGTAATCCGGCATAGTTTTTAAGTTAGTCGTTGGGGACGTTCTTAAATGACTAGGTAAAAAAGAACGTCCCCAACGACTATCAGCACAAGGAGTGTTCCCAAGTGCCGGCACATAAGGAACGTCCCTAAGTGCCGCTTGAACATAATAAGTTTGGTACCTTGACAATCAATCTATGCGCTCCTAAATTAGTTAGGCACAAAACAATTCATCTACCTAACTAAAGAAAGGAGCGAAGCTTAGACATGTGTGTTGAACCACTCGCCTATCCGCATGAACCCGGCGGCGACCCCTCACGGCCGGCAGACGAGCCCGAGACCCAGTCCAAGGAGGACCGTCTCGCCAAGAGAATCCTCCATGGGCTGGGGTTTTGCGGCCATTACATGCATTTTCATGGCGGAGGCGTGTCCGGCAAGGCGCCCATCATCTGCCTGCTGGCCAAGCAGCCCGGCGGCGAGATGTCGCAGCAGGAACTCGGCATGCACTTTGACCTCAAGCCGGGGTCGCTTTCCGAGATTCTGTCCAAGCTCGAGGTCAACGGCCTCATCGAGCGCAGCCGTAACCCCAAGGATCGACGGCAACTCACCATTCGCCTGACCGAAACCGGCCGGGAAAACGCCCGCATCGACCAGGCGGCCCGCATCCGCTTTAGAGAGCGCGCCTTTAGCGCCCTCACTCACGACGAGCGCGAGCAGCTCGCCGAAATGCTCGAGAAAATCCGTGTAACCTGGGAGGAACTGGATGATTAAAACCCTCATGGGCAGCATCCGCGACTATATGAAAGTCACTGTTGCCACGCCATTGCTCGTGCTTGGCGAGGTGCTCTGCGAGATGCTGATTCCATTTATCACCGCCAACCTGATCGACGCCATCAAAGACGGCGCCACCGTGGCCGAGATGCTTCCCACCGCAGGCTTTTTGGTGCTCATCGCGCTGACGTCGCTTGCTTTTGGTGCCGCTGCCGGCGTCACCTGCAGCCATGCGAGTTGCGGCTTCGCCAAGAACCTGCGTCACGACCTGTTCTACAAGATCCAGACGTTCAGCTTTGCCAACATCGATGAGTTCTCGAGCTCCTCGCTCGTCACGCGCCTGACCACCGACATCAACAACGTGCAGCAGGCCTTTATGATGATTATCCGTATCGCCGTGCGCGCGCCGCTGGTCTTGATCTTCGCCTTTACCATGGCATTTATCATGGGCGGCAGCGTCGCCATGGTCTACCTGGTCATCATTCCGCTACTGGGCTTTGGACTGTTCTTTATTATCTTTAAGGTGCGCCCCATCTTCTCGCGCGTGTTCCACAAGTACGACGCCCTTAACGAGTCCGTCGAGGAAAACGTCACCGGCATGCGCGTGGTCAAGAGCTACGTGCGCGAAGACTTTGAGAAGGAGAAGTTCGCGACCGCCGCGCGCGACGTCCAGATGGACTTCACCCGCGCCGAGAAGCTGCTCGCCTTTAACAACCCCATGATGAACATCTGCGTCAACGGCGCATTTGTCGTCATCATCTACCTGGGATCCAAGCTCATCATCACGAGCCAGGGCACGCTGTTCGACGTGGGCCAGCTCTCCTCGATCTTTACCTATGGCTTCCAGATCCTCATGAGCCTGATGCAGCTGTCGATGATCTTTGTCATGGTGACCATGGCCGACGAATCGGCGCACCGCATTACCGAGGTGCTGGCCGCCGAGCCCACGATCGCCGATCCCGCCGAGCCCGTGCTCGAGGTTGCCGACGGTTCCATCGACTTTGACCACGTGAGCTTTAAGTATTCCGCGCATGCGAAGCGCCAGGCGCTCGACGATATCGACCTGCACATTAAGAGCGGCGAGACCATCGGCATCATCGGCGGCACCGGCTCGGCCAAGTCCACGCTTGTAAACCTCATCGCCCGCCTGTACGACGCCACCGAAGGCACCGTGCGCGTAGGCGGCATGGACGTGCGCGACTACGACTTGGACGCGCTGCGCCACCAGGTCGCTATGGTGCTACAGAAAAACGTGCTGTTTAGCGGCACCATCGCCGAAAATCTGCGCTGGGGCGACCCGAATGCCACCGACGAGGAGGTCCGCGAGGCGGCACATCTGGCCTGCGCCGATGAGTTTGTCGACGGTTTCCCCAAGGGCTATGACACCTGGATCGAGCAGGGCGGCTCCAATGTTTCCGGCGGTCAGAAGCAGCGCCTGTGCATTGCGCGTGCCCTGCTGCGTCGCCCCAAGATCTTGATCCTGGACGACTCCACCAGCGCCGTCGACACCAAG
The DNA here is from genome assembly GCA_902492545.1 of uncultured Collinsella sp. Taxonomy (GTDB): domain Bacteria; phylum Actinomycetota; class Coriobacteriia; order Coriobacteriales; family Coriobacteriaceae; genus Collinsella. The sequence continues at coordinate 5,838 of CABULX010000039.1, forward strand.
ACCGACGCCAAGATTCGCGCAGGGCTGGCAAGCTATCTGCCTAACACGACCAAGCTCATCATCGCCCAGCGCATTAGCTCCGTGCAGGACGCAGACCGCATCATCGTCATGGAAGGTGGCCGCATCGCGCAAATCGGCAACCATGACGAGCTGCTTAAGACAAGCGAGATCTACCGCGAGACCTTTACCTCGCAAAACAAGATGTCTGCCGAGGGCGAAGGGGCCGTCGAGGCCGACACCGAGGCATCCACAACGCAAGCTCAGACCCAGGAAGGAGGCGAGGCACATGAGTAAGGCAACGACCGCCGAGCGCGCGCTCAACCGCAAGGGCGGCACCATGTCGCGCCTCATCAAGACGCTCTTTGGCTTCTACCCCGTGCTTTTGCCCCTCGTCGTCGTCGGCGTGGTGCTCTGCGCCATCATCAACTCCATCGGCGCGACCTTCCTTCAGAGCGCCCTGCAGATTATTAGCGAATCGTGGCAGTCGGGCGATTGGGAAGCCGCACAGCCCAAGATCGCACAGCTCGTGACCACCCTCGCCTGCATCTACGGCGTCGGCATCCTGTCCTCACTGTTCTGGAACCGCGCCATGGCCATCGTCACGCAGGGCTCACTCGAGAAGCTGCGCGAGAAGATGTTCAACCGCATGCAGGACCTGCCGATTCGCTACTTCGACACGCACCAGCGCGGCGACATCATGAGCCACTACACCAACGACATCGACACGCTGCGCCAGATGATCAGCCAGTCGCTGCCCAACCTGCTTATGACGACCATCGTCATCGTCACGGTGTTCTTTATCATGCTGTACTACAGCGTGTGGATGTGCCTGGTCATTGTGGCCGGCGTCGCCTTTATGACCTTTATGACCAAGCTGCTCGGCTCCAACTCCGCGCGCTTCTTTATTGCGCAGCAGACCGAGCTCGGCGTGGTCGAGGGCCATATCGAGGAAGTCATGAACGGCCAGAAGGTCGTCAAGGCATTCTGCCACGAGTCTGCCGCCGAGGCCGATTTTGACGAGCGCAACGAAAAGCTCTTCGAGGTCTCGCAGATGGCCAACATGTACGCCAACATCCTCATGCCCATCCTTATGAACCTGGGCAACCTGCTCTACGTGTTGGTGGCCCTTGCCGGCGGCATTTTCCTGGCGCTGGGCGTGCCCAACCTGAGCATCTCGGGCATGGCGCTGTCCATCGCCGTCGTGGTGCCGTTCCTCAACATGACCAAGCAGTTCTGCGGACAGATTGGTCAAATCTCGCAGCAGATCAACGCCGTGGTCATGGGCCTCGCCGGCGCCGACCGCATCTTTGAGCTCATCGACGAGAAGCCCGAGACCGACGAAGGCTACGTGACGCTCGTCAACGCGCAGGTGAACCCCGATACCTGGCAGCTCGAGGAGGCCGACCACCACACCGGCATGTGGGCGTGGAAACATCCGCACCGCGCAACCGGCGAGATCGAGTACGTGCCGCTGCGCGGCGACCTGGTCATGGACAACGTCGACTTTGGCTACACGCCCGACCACGAGGTGCTGCACGGCGTGTCCGTGTTTGCCAAGCCGGGCCAGAAGGTCGCGTTTGTCGGCGCCACCGGTGCGGGCAAGACGACCATCACCAACCTCATCAACCGCTTCTATGACATCGCCGACGGCAAGATTCGCTACGACGGCATCAACGTCAACAAGATCCGCAAGGCCGATCTGCGCCGCTCGCTGGGCGTGGTGCTGCAGGACGTGAACCTGTTCACCGGCACCGTGATGGATAACATCCGCTACGGCAACCTGGACGCCACCGACGAGGAGTGCATCGCGGCGGCCAAGCTCGCGGGCGCGGACGACTTTATCACCCGCCTGCCCGACGGCTACGACACCATGCTCACCGGCAACGGCGCACAGCTGTCGCAGGGCCAGCGCCAGCTGATCTCGATCGCACGCGCCGCCGTCGCCGATCCGCCGGCAATGATTCTGGACGAGGCCACGTCGAGCATTGACACCCGCACCGAGGCTATCGTGCAAGCGGGCATGGACAAGCTCATGGAGGGCCGCACGACGTTTGTCATCGCGCACCGCCTGTCCACCGTGCGCAACTCCGACGCAATCATCTGTCTGGACCACGGCCGTATCATCGAGCGCGGCAACCACGACGAGCTGATCGCCAAGCGCGGGTATTACTACCAGCTCTATACCGGAGCGTTTGAGCTGGAGTAGTTCGGCTCGCCGAGATGGCCGATTTGCCGCTCATTCGTCGGGCATGACCCTAAGGTCAATGCCCTCCTCTTTCGGGGCAAATCGACTCATCTCAACGACCCAAACACAATGCGCCGCAACGAATAAAGCCTCCGCAGCCACACGAGCTGCGGAGGCTTTATTCATGCCGGCCGGAAACCGTATCCCACTTTTCGGGCCCAGAATGGGATGCCGTTTCCCGCTGGGCCCCCTCCGGGAAACGGCATCCCATTTCAAGGGGGTAAACCGGGATGTGGTTTCCCCTAACGGCACCTTTGGGAAGCCGCATCCCACTCTAGACGCACAAAACGGGATGAGCTTTCCCATGGTGATCCAAGACCAGAAGCATGTCCGATAGCGCGGCCAGGTCAAGAACAACAAGACAAGCGTCACGCCAATTTGGACGAGCGTCTGCTACAGTTTGAGGCTGTTGGCCCATATGGTAGAGTTGACCTCACGTGAATTTCAGCACGCTGGGTGCCACCTGCGCTTTTGCCATTTGAGAGAGTGAACTTGTGAATACTTCTGTCGCCAAGAAAGCCAGCCAGGCGATGCGCCTGCTCATGATGGTGCTCACGGCAGTTCTCATCTTCTTCTTCATTAATGTTATGCTGCTCGTCTCCGATATCCAGGGCACGGCGCGCGTGGTCAACTACGCCGGTCTGGTGCGCGGTACCACGCAGCGAATCGTTAAGCTCGAGGACGCGGGCCAGCCTCAAGATGACCTGCTCAAAGCCGTGGATTCATACATCAACGGTTTGCGTTACGGAAGTGATGACCTCAACCTCGTCCGTCTCGACGACGATGAGTATCAGGCAAAGATGACCGAGCTTGCAAATTATTATGATGAGCTTTGCGCCGAGATTAGCCGCGTGCGCGAAGTCGACTACGAGAGCACCGACATCATCTCCATGAGCGAGGAGTTCTTTGGCATTTGCGACGATGCTACGCGACTCGCAGAGGACTACTCTCAGGAGAAGGCGTCGGCGCTCAACTATCTCGAGGGCTTGGTGATCATCGACATCGTGGGCTTGGTGGCGACCTTTGCGGTCGAACTTGTTCGCGCGGTGCGAACCGCCGCGCTCAATCGCGAGCTGCAGAACAAAGTCTATCTCGACGAAGCCACAGGACTACCCAACAAGAACAAGTGCGAGGAGATCTTGGGGCAGGAGCAGCCTGTCTCCGCGGAGGCGCCCGTTGCGGTGTGCGTCTTTGACCTTAACAATCTGCATACGGTCAACAACAGCTTCGGCCACGAGAAGGGCGACGAATACATCCGTTCTTTTGCCCAGCAGCTGGGGCACGTGGCGTCCGAGACCTGCTTTGTGGGCCGCGACGGCGGCGATGAGTTTATCGCGGTGCTGCGGGATACCGATCGAGCTGCCGTGGAGTCCTGTCTCGCTCGGGTTCGTGCGAACGTGAACGAGTATTCCGAGGCTCACCCCGACATGCCCATCAGCTATGCGGTGGGCTACGCGCTTTCCAGTGATTTTGATGAACCTCCTACGATGCGCGAGCTCTTTTCCCAGGCCGACAAAAACATGTACATCGACAAGAACCGCGTAAAGACAGCCGAGGCGGCCGGGCCGCAACGTGAGGACCGCTAAACCCGTCCCAAATGAGCTATTTGAGAAGTTGGGCCATGGCGTTGACGAATTTTTGTACTTGGAGGGTGGGCTCGAGCGGGTAGTGCAGAAAGACCGGCACCTCGCGGCCGCACAGGAACGGTACGCCCACAAAGGCCGGGTGCACCCCCGACCACGCTCCGCAGGTGAGAACCGCGTCGCCCTTTTCCTCGGCTTCGTTAAAGAGCGCAAAGTCGAAGCTGTCCACGTCGATCACGTCCACGCCGCCGTCGGCCAACAGGTCGATGCGCAGGCTGTCCATGGCGTCGTTGCCGTGGCGAAGCACGCGCAGGCGCATGCCCTCCAAGTCGGCGACCGTAATGCGATTCTTGCGCGCCAGCGGACTCGTGCGAGGCAGGTCGATATAAAACGGCACGTTGACGATGCGGAGCTTTTGGCAAGTGTCACCCCAGCGTGGGGTCGAAAAACTCGACTGCACCACATCCACCTCTCGACCAAGGCTGCGCATGACTGTCTCGCGCTCGTCATAGAGGTCGCTTACCGGCACAATCTCAAATCGCAGCGACGGCTCCAGATCGTGGATGCCCGTCCACATCGAAAGCGTTTGGCGCCCCGGGCACATCATCGACACGCCCAGACGCACGGCCCCGCCATCGCCCGCCGCGCGTCGGGCACGGCGCAGCGCGTCCTCGGACTGCCGCATAATCGAGCGCGCATCGTCCACCAGCAGCGCGCCCGCCGGCGTCACCTTGACGCCCGAGTGCGAGCGTTCGAACAGCGTGATGCCGAACTCGGCCTCGAAGCCCGATACCTGCTTGACGAGTGCCGGCGTCGACACACGCAATTTTGCCGCCGCACGCGAGAAGCTTCCCAGCTCCGCGGCGGCCGATATGGCCTCAAGTCGTCGATCGTACACGTCAATCTCCCGTTTTAGCGCCCGTGGCCACATGGTGCCACAGGGGGTCGTTTTGGCAGTTCACGCGCTCAATTGAGAAAAAACTGCATCGCACAGTGTAAACCTACGGTTAACGCCATTCTAACAAATATGCAATTCACCTGCGCAAATGCAAAGCATACGATAACCAGCGAAAACCACGTGGGTCGGTTAATGGGAACGACCCACCGGGAGGCACAAGAAGGGAAGTTCCTATGAGCAACTGGCTTAAGCTCGAGGGCGATGTCTGCGCCGTGACTGGCGCGCTCGGCGGTATGGGCGCCGAGATCTGCCGCGAGTTCGCCCGCAATGGCGCCAACGTCGTCATGCTCGACCTGGACGAGGAGAAGGTCAAGGCCGCTGCCGCCGACCTCGCTGCCGAATTTGGCATCCACGCCGAGGGCTACAAGATGAACGCCACCGACGAAGCCGAGGTTCAGGCTGCCGTCGACGCAACCATCGCCAACTTCGGCCGCGTCGACGTCCTCGTCAACACCGCCGGTATCCTGCGCTTCGCCGCCATGGAGGACCTGCCGCTGAGCGACTGGGAGCAGGTGCTCAACGTCAACCTCACCGGTTACTTCATCACCTCGCAGCGCTTTGGTCGCGAGATGATCAAGGCCGGCCAGGGTCGCCTGGTGCACATCTCGACCGTCGCCAGCCACTCCCCCGAGACGTTCTCGGGCGTGTACAGCTCCACCAAGGCCGGCGTCAACATGATGTCCAAGATGCTCGCCGCCGAGTGGGGCCCCTACGGCGTCCGCTCCAACTGCGTCGAGCCCTGCTTCGTTAAGACCCCGATGTCGGCCAACTTCTACGCCGACCCCGAGGTCGAAAAGAGCCGCAGCCGTCTGATCGCCACGCGCCGCATCGGCGAGGTCAGCGATATCGCCAACGCCGTCATGTTCCTGGCGTCCAAGCGCTCGGACTTTACCACCGGCGACGCCATCAAGGTCGACGGCGGCTTCTCCAACATGATGGGCGACCTCACCGCCAAGCCCGGCGGCCGTCGCGCCTATGCCGACAACTACCTTAAGAACAAGGGTGTCGAGCTCTGGTCCGATGAGTCCGGCGTCGCCAAGCCGACTGACCAGTAAACCAACCTGACAGGGAGGTCCCGCGGACACGCCCGCTCCTCCCCCGTATCGATGAGAAAGAGTCCAATGGCTTCCAGCAACTCCAACAAGGGTCGCGCCGTCGTGCTTTCCGCCGCGTGCGTCACCATGTTCTTCATCAGCTCCATCGCGCTGTATTCCGTCGTGAGCAAGAACCTGCTCGCCGTCTACCCCGAGTGGTCGAGCGCCCTTACCTGGGCCTTCCCGGTCTTTCAGACCATCATGGCCGTGACGGGCATCTTCGCCGGCCGTATCTCCGATAAGATCGGCCCGCGCAACGTCGTGATCGCCGCCGCCGTGTGCTACGGCGTGGGCTGGTTCATGTCCGGCACCGTCACCGAGCCGTGGCAGTTCTACCTGTGGTTCTCGCTCGTCGCCGCCGTCGGCAACGGCCTGGGCTACAACCCGGCGCTCACCACCGGCCAAAAGTGGTTCATCGACAAGAAGGGTCTCGCCTCCGGCATCACCCTGGCCGCTTCGACCGCCGGCCCCGCCGTGCTGTCCCCGGTGCTCGCCTCGCTGCTCATCCCGAGCCTGGGCATCTTTGGCGCCCTCAAGGCACTCGGCGTCATCTTCTTTGTGATGATCGCCGCCTCCGCCCTGTTCCTGAAGGCCCCCGAGGCCGGTTGGCTGCCCGAGGGCTTCGAGGCCCCCAAGGGTGGCGCACATGCCGGCACCTTCGGCGACCTCACCCCGGGCGAGATGGTCAAGACCCCGCGTTTCTGGGTCCTCATCATCACCTTCGCCTTCGCCGCCACCGCGGGTACCCTGCTCGTGGGCAAGGTTGCCTCCATCGCCGCCGTCCAGCTCTTCGCCGACCCCACGAGCGCCGCGGCCGTCGCCCTCGGCGGTGTGGTGGTCTCCGTCAACACCTGCGCCAACCTGGTCGGCCGCCTGTCCTTTGGCCAGATCATCGACAAGCTCGGCGCCTATAAGTCGCTGCTCATCAGCCTTGTCGTCACCATCGTCGCGCTCGTCATCATGTCGATGAGCTTTACGCAGAGCATGTTCTTTGTGGCACTCGCCCTGCTCGGCTTTAGCTTTGGCGCCCTGCTCGTCATCTACCCGCCGCTCACCGGTGGCGCCTTTGGCACCAGCAACATCGGCGTCAACTACGGCATCATGTTCCTGGGCTATGCCGCTTCCACCTGGATCAGCCAGCCCATCACCGCCGTGCTGTATCACGCCGAGGCCGGCAGCGCCGCCTACCAGCAGTCTTTCTACGGCGCCATTGTGATCGCCGCCATCGCCGTCGTGCTCACCGTCTACATGATGGTCTCCGACAGCAAGAAGAAGTCCGCTTAGTAATTGCCAATGTGACAAAGGGACTGTCCCTTTGTCACATTCCATCGCCAACAGTATTAAGGAGTCGAAATGTCTGAGCTCAACCCCGTCCGCATTGCCGTTATCGGTGCCGGCGCCATGGGTCGCAACCACATCCGCTTTGTCACCGAGGAGCCCGAGGCCGAGCTCGTCGCCATCGCCGACGCCTTTGAGGGCGCCCGCGCCACGGCCGAGGCCGCCGGCGTGCCTTTTTACACCGATCCCGCCCAGATGATGGACGAGGTCAAGCCCGAGGCCGTCATTATCGCCACCCCCAACGACCTGCACCTGGGCGTTGCTCGCGAGGCTGTGAAGCGCAACATCGTGCCGCTGGTCGAAAAGCCGATCTCCAACGATCTTGAGGATGCCCAGGCCTTCGCCGCCGAGGCCGAGACCGCCGGCGTGCCCGTGCTCGTGGGCCAGCACCGTCGCCACAACCCCTTCGTCAACAAAGCCAAGGAGATCATCGAGTCCGGCGAGCTGGGCAAGCTCACCGTATCGAGCTTCCACTACATGATCTATAAGAATGACGAGTACTTCGACGTCGAGTGGCGCCGCAAGAAGGGTGCCGGCCCGATCCTGGTCAACCTGGTGCACGATGTCGACCTGCTCCGCTATCTGTTGGGCGAGCCCGTTGCCGTCCAGGGCATGCAGTCCAGCGCCGCCCGCGGTTTTGAGACCGAGGACTCCGCCGTGGTCAACGTCCGTTTTGCCGATGGCGCGCTTGCGAGCATGACCATCTCCGACGCCACCGCCAGCCCCTGGAACTGGGAGGCCACCGCTCGCGAGGATCCGCAGTACCGCCCCTTCGACGCCGACGCCTACTTTATCGGCGGAACCTTGGGTGCCCTTTCGCTGCCCCGCCTGCATCAGTTCTCCTACGACGGCGCCTCCAACTGGCACAAGCCGCTGCAGATGGAGATTCCGGCCGTCGACCCGGCGCTGCCGCACAAGATGCAGCTCAAGCACTTTGTGAAGGTCGTCCGCCGCGAAGTTGAGCCCGTCGTAACCCCCGCCGATAACGTCAAGACGCTCACGCTTCTCAACGCCATCAAGGAGGCCGCCGAGACCGGCCAGCTCGTCGAGCTGTAATGCCTTGAGAGCGGCCGCGGCAGAAACCCCATGCCGAGTCCCTCGGTCCGCCACAAATAAGCCCCTCTTCTTTGCCCCGCGAGCAGCCTCCTGCCCGCGGGGCATTTTGCTACTTCGCTGACGATTTTTCTGAGGCGGGGGGGCCTTTTTGCGCCTCAGCTTGGTTCGTTCGCCACGAAATGTGCCTATCTACTACGTTTAACCGATCGCCCTCAACCATGCCAAGTTTCGCGGAATAAAAACCGCAGGTAGACGAGTTGCGCATTTTCGGAAAACCGGGGGATGGTCGACCCATACGGTTCAAACGTAGTAGATAGGCCGTTTTCATGGCGCGGCCCCAAAACAGCCTTTTGGGACGGGTGGTATCCTTGGTAGCCCTGTGCTGCAAACGCACCTTAAACGCAAGGAGTCCCATGGATCTTATCGCCCAGCTTGCCCGCGAGCTCAACCTTAAGGCCGCCAACATCGAGGCGGCCGTCAAGCTCATCGACGAGGGCAACACCATCCCCTTTATCTCGCGCTACCGCAAGGAAGCCACGGGCGGCATGGACGACGTCGCCCTGCGTGCGCTCGACGAGCGCCTGTCCTACCTGCGCAATCTTGAGCAGCGTAAAGAGGACGTCATTCTGCTCATCGACGCCCAGGGCAAGCTCACGCCCGAACTCGAGCAGCAGATTCGCGAGGCCACGCAGCTCCAGCGTGTCGAGGACCTCTACAAGCCCTACCGCAAAAAGCGCATGACCCGCGCGCAGAAGGCCCGCGAGGCCGGCCTGGAGCCACTCGCCAACATGATCATCATGCAGGCTTCGGCCAAGGGCAGCGCGCTCGACGCCGCCGCGGACTACGTCAACGAGGAGGCCGGCTTCGACACGCCCGAGAAGGCGCTCGCCGGCGCCGCCGACATCGTGGCCGAGACGGTGGCCGAAGATCCCGAGAACGTCGCCGACCTGCGCGCCTTTACGCAAAACACCGCCGACATCGTCGTCGAGGCCACCGACCCCGCCGAGAAGACCCCCTACGAGCCCTACTACAACTTTGACGAGCCGTTGCGCCGTATACCCAACCACCGCGTGCTGGCTATCGACCGCGGTGAGCGTGAGGGCAAGCTCCGCGTGCGCGTGAACGTCGACGGCGCTGCCGCTACGGCACGCCTCGGCAGCCGCTGGCCCCGTCGCCAGGGCGTGTTTGCTCCCGTCTTTAATGCCGCCATCGCTGACGGTTACAAGCGCCTCATGGCCCCCTCGCTGGAGCGCGAGGCCCGCGCCAAACTCACCGTTCGCGCCCAGACCGAGGCCATCAACGTCTTTGCCAAGAATCTCGAAGGCCTGCTCTCGGCGCGCCCCGTGCGCGGCGCCCGCGTACTCGCGCTCGATCCGGGCTACCGCACCGGCTGCAAGGTCGCCGTCATGGACGAGACCGGCAAGCTGCTCGACCACGGCGTGGTCTACCCCACCAAGCCGCGCCACGACGTCGCCGGCACCAAGCGCGAGCTCGCCCGCCTCGTCAAGAAGGACAGCGTCAACACCATCGTCATCGGCAACGGCACCGCCAGCCGCGAGACCGAGGAAGTCGTCTCGGAGTTTATTGCCGAGCAGGCGCCCAGCCTTCGCTACACCATCGTCAACGAGGCGGGCGCGTCGGTGTACTCCGCCTCCGAGCTCGCGAGCCAGGAGTATCCCGATCTGGATGTCACCGTGCGCGGCGCCATGAGCCTGGGCCGCCGTCTGCAAGACCCGCTGGCAGAGCTCGTCAAGATTCCGCCCCAGTCCATCGGCGTTGGCCAGTACCAGCACGACCTTGACCAGGCCGAGCTTTCGCGCACCCTGGGCCACGTGGTGGAAGACGTCGTCAACCGTGTGGGCGTCGACGTCAACACCGCGAGCGCAAGCCTGCTGGGCTACGTGTCGGGCATTACGCCGAGCGTAGCCAAAAACATCGTGGCCTACCGCGAGGAAAACGGCGCCTTTACCGATCGCCGCCAGCTCAAGAAGGTCCCCAAGCTGGGACCCAAGGCGTACCTCAACGCCGCAGGTTTCCTGCGCATCAGCGGCGGCAAGAACCCGCTCGACGCGACAAGCGTCCACCCCGAAAGCTACGAGGTGGCCACGGCCGTCCTGGAGCGCGCCGGCGTTGCGGCAAGCGAGCTCAGCCGCGGCGGCGTGCCCGATATCGAGCGTCGCCTGGGCAGCATCTCGGCGCTGGCAAGCGACCTGGACTGCGGCACCCTAACGCTCATCGACATCGTCAACGAGCTCAAGAAGCCCGGCCGCGACCCGCGCGACGACGCGCCCGAGGTGGTCTTTAGCCGCTCGGCGCTTTCCATCGACGACCTGGAGCCCGGCATGGAGCTCAAGGGCACGGTGCGCAACGTCGTCGACTTTGGCGCCTTCGTCGACGTGGGCGTGCACCAGGACGGCCTCGTGCACATCTCCAAACTGGCCAACCGCTTTGTCAAGCACCCCAGCGACGTGGTGCGCGTCGGTGACACGGTCAAGGTGTGGGTCGAAAAGGTCGATCGCGACCGCAAGAAAATCTCCCTCACCATGGTGCAGGGGAAGTAAACCGCCAAAGCAAGGGTCCCCCCTCTCGCGATGTGCAAAATCGCGAGTATTCTGCAAATTCCGCCGTTCCTGATGCCCCTCAGAGACGAAAAAGCAAAAAAACAGCCCCCGTTTTAGCATCATCAGAGCCAAAACGGGGGCTGTTCCGTGCTTCACCCAACTGGTAAAAGCCTTTACCTTGCTGAATACTCTCAATTTTGCACGGCGCAGGCGGGGGTACCTTTGCCCACGGCAGGATATGGAAACCAAGCGCCAACTTGCTGGCAAGCTCGTGTCGGCAGCCCCGGCCTTTCCTTTGCCTGGCGCGACCCTCGCGAAGCGCGTGAGCGATAGGGAAAGGAAAGGCCGGGGCGAGCAGCCCGCGGCGTAGCCAGTGTTCGCGTTACGGCAGAATATGGAAGCCCAAAGCGGCGATATCCTTGGCAAAGCCGCGCACGGTGTCGAGCGAGACCTCGTACGGGTCACGGCCGATGTTCTTACGCTTGGCCAGGATGCTGTTGGGCACCGTGATGATCTGGCAACCGCAGGCCTCGGCCTGGTAAATATTGATGAGCTCGCGCGTGGACGCCCACAGGACCTCACAGTTGGGCTTGGCGGCGGCCTTCTTGACCGACTCCGTCACAAACGGAATGGGGTCGACGCCGGTATCGGCGATACGGCCGGCAAAGAGCGAGATGATGGACGGCGTCTCGGCGTCAACGGCCTCGACCATCTCGTCGACCTGCTCGGGCGTAAAGATAGTGGTGACGTTGACCTTGATGCCATCGGCCGAAAGCTTGCGGACCAGCTCGGCGGTGGACTCGCCCTTGGTGGTCACGCACGGAATCTTGACGTAGACGTTCTCGGCCCAGGTAGCGATCTCGCGCGCCTCGACCTCCATGGTCTCGACGTCGTCGGCAAAGACCTCAAACGAGACGGACACATCGGTGATGTGGGCCAGGACCTCCTTGGCAAACGCGCGGTAATCCGTCACGCCGCCCTTCTTCATAAGGGACGGGTTGGTCGTGAAACCCTGAACGTTGCCGTTCTCGTACATGTCGAGCATGCCCTCGAGGTTTGCACCGTCAGCGAACACCTTGATTGCCATCTGCCTGATTCCTTTCGTTAGCATACGGCCAATAAACTGCTAAACACTTTACCTACGTTTATCAAGGCGTGAGCTGC
>CABULX010000040.1 GCA_902492545.1 uncultured Collinsella sp.
TCATCTGCATCGATAATGGCTCGATTGTGTTTGACCTGCCGCGCGAGGACATTACCGACCGCGCCGGCATCGCCCACTGCACTCAGGCACAGGCCGCCGAGCTTATGGCTTGCGTCGAAGGCGCCCGCGCCGCCCACCACGCCTATAGCGTGGACGTGCTCGTGCCCAACCGTCGCGAAACGCTCGAGGCCTTTCCCGAGATTCCCTGCGATCGGGCAACCATTGATGACTATCTGCGCCTCATGCTGAAAGGGGCTTTGAAATGAAACGCGCCATTATGTCCGAGCTTGCCATCGTTCGCACGCTCGTCCCGAGCATCGCAGGTGTCGGCCTGTTCATATTCGTCGTATTGACCCTTGCCAACGCGGCAGACGGCGATTCCGGCATGAGCGCCGGCGCCTGTGCGGTCAGTGCAATGTCGCCCATCATAATCATGAACTCGCTAGCTGTCTACGATAACCAAAACGGCTGGGAGCGTTATCGAGCAACGTTGCCCTTCTCGCGCAAAGACATTATTTGCGCACGCTACCTGTGCATCGTTGTCTTCTCGGTCGTCATGGCATGCGCGGCTACGCTTCTGAACATCCTCGCCCTTCCGCTCTTCGACCCCATGGGCATCCCTTCGACATGCCAGACGATCTTTGAAATCGCAATCGCCTCGGCGGCATCGATGCTCATCTCCCTCATGATGGTATTCTTGACACAGCCGCTGTTCTTTCGCTTTGGGCACATGGAGGCGCTGCGCCTTTCCCTTGGCCTGTTTGCCCTGTTTGGCTGCGGCACCACGGCAATGCTGAGTTCCTCCAACCCCATCAGCAACTGGCTCATGTCGATTGCCGGAGCGAATCCCGATCCCGCCGTTCTTGGCTGTCTGTGTGCAGGAATTGCCGTACTGGCCCTCGCGCTATGTGCAATCAGCTGCACCATCAGCACCAAGGTTTATCGAGTACGCGACCTGTAATCGACAGCTAATAAGCTTAGGTGGTACCCCGCTTATTTTTTCAATGAAACAAGGCGGCATAGCGTCACCACCGCCCCTCACAGCAGGCCGTCTAGTTCTTAGCAACCAAAAAGACACCGTCAGCATATCGAAGGTGAATACCTTTCCGAGAAGTGAACGAGTAAAAACAGTGCCCTGTAGCATCGACATTTTTAAGGACTCAATTCCTGCGGTTTTGTCTAAGAATCCTGCAGTTTTGTTCGAAAAAAGTGTGCATGTTCCAGGGGTCCAGATTTACTCGTTCACTTCGCGGAAAACCATTCACCTTCGATTCGAGCCTTAACCAAATGCCCTCTTGAACTATGGCCCCTGTCTCACCACAGCGACATCAAAGCTTCATGGCGGGACGGTATCATCGGACGAGCGCCGTAAATCTGGCGCGGTTGTTCTTTGGGGAGGCATTTCACCCGTGTCGTGGGTCGCAGCAGCATTTGTGTCGGCTTTCTTTGCCGGCATCACATCTATCCTGGCCAAATGCGGCATCAAGCAGACCGACTCCGATGTCGCGACGGCCATTCGCACCTGCGTGGTGCTCGTTTTCGCCTGGGCAATGGCGGGCATTTCTGGATCCATTGGAACCATCGGCAGCATCGAACCCAGATCCTGGCTCTTTCTCGTCCTCTCGGGACTCGCTACCGGTGCTTCGTGGATCTGTTACTTTAAGGCGTTGGGCATCGGAGACGTCAATAAGGTCGTACCGGTCGACAAGATGAGCACCGTACTCGCCGCACTGATCGCCATCGTACTTTTTGGCGAGACGAGCAACCTTGCGGTTAAGCTCGCGGGAACCGCTGTCATCACCCTCGGCACGTTTTTAATGATCGAGAAGAAGCAGTCTGCCGGACCCGAGCAGCAGCAAGACCGGACCTGGCTCGCTTACGCCCTCGGCGCCGCCGTGTTCGCGGCGCTCACGTCCATCCTTGCCAAGGTTGGCATCGAAGGCGTCGAGTCCAACCTGGCCACGGCAATCCGTACCTGTGTGGTACTGGTTATGGCATGGGCAATCGTGGCAGCTAAAGGCAAGATGGGCCAAGCCGTGCACGTAGACCGCTGCGAACTCGTATTTCTCGCAGCATCGGGCATTGCGACTGGCGCATCGTGGCTGCTGTGCTACTACGCCATCGCCACAGGCCAGGTGAGCGTCGTAGTGCAGATCGACAAACTATCGATTGCCGTATCGGTACTATTTGCGCGCCTGGCATTCAACGAAAAGGTCTCGCGGCGCAGCGCCGTCGGCCTCGCTCTCATCGTCCTGGGCACTGCAGCGCTCGCAGTTTGGAAGTAGCGCGGCCAGCAGCCGCTACATCCTCACACCTGGCTTAGGATGCCTGTACTGACCGTGGGATGCTGTGCGCTTACCGTGCGAGATGGCAAATTTGGGACAACAGTGCAGGCAACGAAGGCAGGCTGCGCACTCCGGCTTTGTCCAGACGGGAAGGCCGTCGCGTATCTCAATCGCCGCCATGGGGCAGCGCTTGGCACACAGGCCGCAGCCGATGCAGCGATCGGCATCGACGGCAAACTTGCTCGTCTGTTGCATGCGCGGCAGCCCAATTGCGTGATACGCGCACGATGCAAACCGAGGCACGCGATGGCGCATCATGTTGCCCGTGCGGCGTGCCCGCACCGCCTCGATCACGGCATCAATCTGCGCCTCGGCAGCTCTATTGATACCCTCAACCTTTTGAGGGTCAGACAGGTCGAAAACAGGCGTCCAGGTATCGGGCATCTTGACGCTCATCGCCGCATCTAACTCGAGCCCACGCTCGTGTAGCAGATCGCGGGCGAACTTGGCCGATTGCCCGGTCGTCGAACCATATGTCGAGACATAGAACGTATAGGGGCGCTCGCCGCCCTTTGTGCCGGCAGCAACCGATAGGTCGACAGTCTTCAAAAACTCGATCATTGGCGTCGGCAAGCCCCAGGCGTATACCGGGGCGACAAACCTCAGCCGACAGGGGCCTTCCATCACAGCAAGGTGAAGGATCTCGGCATCAAAGCGCTCAATCGACATAACTTTGTCGCTTGTCGCCGCTGCAATGCGACGCGCCACATGCTCGCTGTACCCTGTCGCGCTAAAGCACAGGATCATCTCGTACCCCTGGAATTGACTCGTGAAAAACCGCGCTACTTGCGCAGCGGCTTGGGCAGCGGGATGCCGGCGGCGATGACGGCCGCGATAATCATGCAGACGATACCCTTGAGTGGGAAACACATAAGCAGCAGGCCCACAACCATGACAGGCTGGCGCATGACGGCGCCCATCGTCGATGCCGTGCAGACGGCGACGCAAAAGACCGGATCTGCGCCGGTGAGGATGGCAAGGCCATAGCCCAGGCTTACGCCCGAGAAGATAACGGGGAAGAAGTGGCCGCCGCGCCAACCAAGGTTGATGAGGGCGGGCGTCAGCATGGCCTTAACAAGACCGGTCGCGATAAGCACGCCGGCGGGAATGGTGAGGTAGGTCTCCATAAGTACATCGGCCTGGGTCTCGCCGGCAAACATGGTGTAGGGCAAGACCGTGCCGCAGATGGCGAGCGCCAGACCAGCCAGCATGGCCTTGACGACAGGACGCTCCCCTATTGCATGGGACAGCGCCTCGCTCGCGTGCTCCGAGACAAAGTACAGCCAGCCGCAAACGGTGCCAACCAACGCCAGCGGGATGAGCCAGGCAAGCTCCAGGTTGCCCACCTCGGCGGCCTCGAACCTGGGCATGCCCATGCCGCCGCCCACAAGTTGGCCAAGCAGCAGGTAGGTGCCCAGACCGCCAGCGATCGCGATACCGTAGACCACAGTCTTCTGTGCCTTGGGCAGCTTGATGGTGATCTCGCCGGACGCGGACCCATCGTCGGCGTCTTCGCCCTGGCCGTCGGCGCTACCGGCGAGCGGCGCCACAAAGCCAAAGACGGGCGCGGTAAAGAGCGCCGTCAGCGCGGCCTGGGTGCCCAGCAGCGTGAGCTCCCTAAACTCGGCGCCAAAGCGGCGCATGCGGTCGCCGACCCAGCTGCACAGACCCGCGATAACGCCGGTCAGGCCGGCCTCCGGTCCAATACTTCCGCCAAACAGCAGCGGCAGCAATGCCGCGAGCGAAAGCCTGCCCAGATTGTCATACGGGTAGCGCCCATCTTGCTTAACCTTAGCCATCACCTGGTTGAGGTCGTCGGTCTTGGTGCCCGTAAGCTTTTCGTACAGACCGATCAGCAGGCCGCCCAGCAGGCAGACAAAAAACGGATACGGCAGAAAACCGAACGGGCCGCTGGCGAGTTCGGGCGACGCCGCGCCCAGCATGTGGGGGATCTCGGTCCACAGATAGTCGATACCGTGCTCCATCGCAAAAAAGAACAGCCAGACCGCGGCACCTGCGAACGCACCGGTCACGGCAACGCTAACTAAAAACAGCGCGCGGTTTGTGGGTTTGGCAAGGTCGTCCATCGGGTCCTCCCGCGGTCAAAGTCGACATAATTACGTTTTATTGTAGAGCGAGCGTTGCCCAGACAAGCCAACCATCTGCGCCACAAACGGCACCATTGGGAGTCATAGTGGGGCAGGCTCAAGACTTATCCGTTGATAATCGAGACAATCTCGCGCAAATCGTCGGCAAAGTAGATGCCTTGCTGGCGCCTCGGGCTCGAAAGCCCCTTATCAATCATGTGCCCGAGCAGCGCCTTGAGGTCGTTGTAGTAACCGTCCAGGTTATACAGGATGCACGGAGCACTCAGGTGCCCCAACGACACCGCGGACATGACCTCGGCAATCTCCTCGAGCGTGCCCGTGCCGCCCGGAAATGCGATGAACGCATCACCGAGCTCGATCATCTTGTCCTTACGCTCGGCCATATCGCTCGTCACGATGAGGTCATCGATGCCGTCGTGCTGAAACTCGGCCTCTATAAAAAAGCTCGGCTCAACACCCGTCACGTGTCCACCTGCCTCGAGTACGCTATCGGCGAGCGCGCCCATCAGGCCCGATTTGGACCCGCCGTATACCAGCGCGTGCCCGTTGGAGCCAATCCAGTTGCCCAGCTCTTGCACCGCAGGCAGAAATGCTGGGTCGTTACCAACGCTGGCGCCCAGGTATACCGTGATATTCATATTCAGTCCCCCTCGTCATGACGCGCAGCGCCCGTTCTAGCGCTGGCGTCGACGATACTCGCGCACACGACGCGAAAGATCGGCGAGCTCGTCGCGATCGAGCTCTTCCAAATGCTCCAGATCGTCCATAAAGCGCGCCATGGTGTCCTTTTGGCGCATCTTGATGAGCGTATTGCAGTAGTTCACCGCCACGCCCGTGAGCATGGCAATGTAGAAGATGCTGATAACGCTCAGGACAACGGTAATCGCGCGGGCGACCGGCGTTTCGGCCGGGATATCGCCAAAGCCGATGGTCGAGACCGTCTCAAAGCTAAACCAGAGACCATCGCCAAACGTAAGGGTCGTGGGCTCGGACAACCAGACGGCCGTCGAGCACAGCAGATAGAAGACGAGGAACAGCTCCGTAATGCGCACGAAGCCCGCCTGGCGCAAAACGTCAGCAAGCGTCCTGAGCTTTTTCATCGCGACCCTTTCCACGGACAACAAATCACGTTCGCTCGGTATTGTCCCACGCCTCCCCCGCAAACGGAACTAGTCGTTTAAGAACGTCCCCAATGACCACCAGCTGCCGACTGGGCAGGCTGAGCTGGTATCCTTATGCGGTAATGTCTCGATTCGTTAGGATTGCATGTGAGAGCTGCCACTGTCCTTCGTTCAGTTATATGTCGCGCCCTGGCCATTGTGCTTGCCGCGCTTGCCGCGCTGAGTTCCATCGCGCCTGTCCAGGCTTTTGCCGATGACTCTAGTCAGCCAGTCAAGACGGTCCGCGTCGGCTGGCTCGTCAACAACGAGGGCTTCCAGAACGGCACCCCCGGCGAGCGTCTCTCGGGATGGGGTTACGAGTACCTCCAGACCCTTTCGTACTACACGCCCGGCTGGCGATACGAATACGTCTCCGGCACCTTCACCGAGCTTATGGACATGCTCGAAGCAGGCGAAATCGACCTCATGCCCAACATCTCTTACTCCGAGGAACGCGCCCAAAAGCTGCTCTTTTCCTCGAACCCCGAGGGCACCGAGCGCTACTACATCTACGCCAAGCCCGATCGCGACGATCTGGCCAAGGGTGACCCCCAAGCGCTCCAAGGCCTTACCATCGGCTACAACCCCGACGTTATGCAAACCTTCGTTGGCCAGCAGTGGCTCGCCAACGAAGGCATTACCTGCACCTATAAAGAAATCAACACCGGCGGTGCCCTCTTTGCCGCGCTCGCAAACGGCGAGGTCGATGCCGTCATCATGAACGACACCATTTCGTCGCCCGAGGCGTCGCCCATGTTCTACGTCGGTTCGAGCGACTACTACTTTGCCGTCCCCAAAAGCCGCCCCGACCTGATGGACGACATCAATGCCGCCATGACGGCAATCGCCCGCGTCAACCCACGCTATATCGACGAAGTCAAATCTAACTACTCGGCCCAAAACAGCGGTTCATCATCGCTCAACGGTTCCGAACGTTCCTGGCTCAAAGCAAATGACAACACCATCACACTCGGCTACATTACGGGCAAACTCCCCTACTGCAACGAAGACGAAGACGGCAAAATGGAAGGCTCGCTCGCATCGCTTGCGACGACGTTGCACGATAAATTTGGCATTACGGTCAAAACCGTCGCCTTTGATAACTACAAGATGATGTCAAAGGCCCTGTCAAAGGGAAGCATCGACGTTGCGCTGCCGGTATACCGAGATTACTGGTTTGCCGAGCAATCAGGCGTTGTGCAGTCGATATCGTTGGGGACCATATCCCTCACCGCCATCCACACCGGAAGCAACCTGAACAAAGACCTTCAGAACATCGCCTGCACCAAATCATCGTTTATCAACCGAAATGTACTCGAAAGTCTGTTCCCCACAGCGACCGTGACCGAATACCGATCCGACGATGAAGCGTTCGACGCCCTCAGGAAGGGAACGGTGCACTGCATCCTCGCCCCCAGTTCACGCGTAAAAACCATCGGTGACCGTTATGATCTCGAGAACTGCGAGACGGCCGAGCTCCCTGACACTTGTGAGCTCTCGTGCTGGATTTCGCGCGGAAAACCCGAGCTGTTGGGAATCATCAACAAGGGCATCATCAATGCCGGAGAATCGCTCTCCGCAAGCAATTACTCCTCCACGTCGTACACGGCCCAGGAATCCAACACGCTTCAATTCCTTTATCGCAACCGCACCGCCATTGCCGCTGCCCTTATCGGTATGTTGTCAGTTGGCATCGTCCTGCTCATCTGGGCGCTCGTACGCGCTCGAACGGAGCGCAAAAAAGCCGACGCTGCCAACGCCGCTAAGACGGCATTCCTCACGCGCATGAGCCACGACATCCGCACGCCGCTCAACGGTATCCTGGGCCTTATCGAGATCGAGGAATTGAAGGAAGGCGATATCCAGGTCGTCCGCGAGAGCCGTGCCAAGGCGCGCGTTGCCGCCAATCACCTGCTCTCGCTGATCAACGATATCCTCGAGATGGGCAAAATCGAAGATCGCAAGCTAACACTGGAGCATGCGCCTTTTAACCTCAAAGAGCTCTGCGACGACACGCTGGTGCTGTGCAAGCTCCGCGCGTCCAGTAACGGCATCACAATGCAGGACAATAGTCTGCCGTACGCCACGGGGCCATACATGGTCGGCAGCCCCACCCATATCCGACAGATCATGATCAACCTGTTAGACAACAGCATTAAGTACAACAAGCACGGCGGCTCCGTCACCTTTAGCTCAAAGACCAAGCCACTCGATAACGGGCGCGCGCTCTTTTGCTTTAGCGTTTCGGATACCGGCATTGGCATGACTCCCAAGTTTTTAAAGCATATCTATGAGCCGTTTGCCCAAGAAGGTGACGATGCGCGCAGCAAGTTCCAAGGAACCGGCATGGGCATGCCAATCGTCAAGTCGCTTATTGAACTGATGGGCGGCACCATCGAAGTCACCAGTGAGCTTCATGTGGATACTTCGTTCTACGTGGAGATTCCGCTCGATATCGACAAGAACCCCCAGGCACGGACGGATACGGTCGAGAGGGCGCTCGACTGCTCGCTCGCCAACATGAACGTGCTGCTCGCCGAGGACAACGAATTGAATGCCGAGATTGCCCAGGCGCTGCTAGAATACGAGGGCGTCGTGGTCACCCGCGCCGCCAACGGCAACGAGGTCGTCGATCTGTACCTGTCGCATCCCGCCGGCAGTTTCGATGCGATCCTGATGGACATTATGATGCCGGACATGGACGGCTACGAGGCAACCCGCGCGATTCGTCTGAGCGAGAAGGTCGATGCGGCCGATATCCCCATCATCGCGCTCACCGCCAACGCCTTTGCCGAAGACGCCCAGACGGCACACGCTGCCGGCATGAACGCTCATCTGTCCAAACCGATCGACTTTAACAAGCTCAAAAACATACTCGCCCGCATCAAGAAAAACGGATCCGTTTCGCTATAGTTTGTGCTCAACCACCACGCACGACCAGAAAGGAAGCCAACGATGTTTAGGCCCTTACGTCGAAAGAAACGCGCCATCACCGACGAGGAAGCGCGCGAGCTGCTCGCCACCTGCAAGCGCGGCGTCTTTGCCGTCAACGGCGACGATGGCTACCCGTACGCCATTCCCGTCAACTACTTCTTTGACACCGAGCACGACAAGATTTATTTCCATGGTGCCAAGGCTGGCCACAAGGTTGATTCACTCAAGCGCGATGACAAGGTCTGCTTTACCGTTTACGGCAACGAGTGGTACAAGGACGGTGACTGGGCTCCCTACGTTATGAGCACCGTGGTCTTTGGCCGCTGTCGCCTGGCGAATGACACCCCCGCGTTTATCGAGGATAAAGTCCGCCAGCTCGCGCTTAAGTACTACCCTTCTGCCGAAGAAGTCGAAGAGGAAATCGCCAAGGACATTAAGGGCGTCCAGCTCTACGAGATTACGATTGAGCATCTTTGCGGCAAGCAGATTCAGGAAAAGTAAGCCCCTCAGCAGGCCTCATCAATAACAATATGGCCCGGTTCCAACCCACCTTGGAACCGGGCCATATGCTTATGAAGCGGCGGCGATGTGTGCTAGCGCCTCGACGAGCTCTTGCGAGCTCACAGGCTTGCTCAAGTGCGCGTTCATGCCCGCCTCACGCGAAAGCCTGCGGTCGTCGGCAAAGGCGTTGGCACTCACGGCGATAATCGGCGTGATCGCGGCATCCTCGCGATCGAGCGCTCGAATTCGACGCGTGGCCTCAAGGCCATCGATGCCAGGCATCATGATGTCCATCAACACCACGTCGTACTCGTGCGGTGCGCTCGTGGCAAACGCCTCAACGGCAGACTCGCCATCCTTAGCATGCGCCACGACGGCACCGGCACGGCCAAGCATAAACTGCGCGATCTCGGCATTCAGATCGTTATCCTCTACGAGCAAAACGCGCAGGCCCTGAAGTGCATCGCCATCGCCCGCATCCGCGCGAACTGCCCGAGGAATCTCGGAGCGCTTGCATTTCTCAAACGGCAGGCGGATGGTAAACGTCGTCCCCTGCCCCAAGACGCTCGTAAAGCTCATGGTTCCGCCCATAAGCTCGACCAACTGTTTTGCGATAGGCGCGCCCAGGCCAGTTCCCGACGAAGCGCCTTCCACCTGTTGCTCCTCGCGGCAAAACGGCTCGTAGAGGCGCTGCTGGAACTCCTCGCTCATGCCAATACCGTTGTCGGCGATCGTGTATTCATAGACGGGGACGCCATCCGCTGGCTCCACCTCGCGGCACACCAGGCGAACATAGCCGCCCTGGCGGTTGTACTTGACGGCATTGCCGGCAATATTGAGCAACAGGCGCTTGAGGTGCGTCACGCTCACCCGCGCATAGGGATGATTAAGCGTCTGCTGGTCGCAGATAATTGTCACCAGACGCTCCTCGGCCTGGCGCTCAAGAATATCGCGCACCTCGTGGTTGAGGGTCACCAAGTTTGTGGGGACAAGCTCCAGGTCGACCTGCCCGCTCTCCAGGCGGCTCATATCCAGGGCCTCGTTGGCAAGGTCGAGCAGCAGTCCCGATGCCGTCCAAATCTTTGAGCGGCACTCGGTCTGCTTTTGCAGATCGTCCGCATTGGCATCGCCGACCTCAACCATACCGCGAATGCCGTTGATGGGCGTGCGCAGATCGTGGCTCATGCGACGCAGGAACTCCGTCTTTGCCGAGTTGGCAGACGAGGCCTCACACGCCGCCTTTGCCAGCTTGTCGCCATAGTCGCGCTCCTGCTGCAGCAAGTCCGTCAAACGTCGACGATCGGCGCGGCGACGCACCATCACAACAGTGGCTACAACACCGCTGTAGAGCACCAGCACGCCGGCAGCAACAGCCGCGACGACCTCAAAGTAGCGCCGTGCCGAGGCATAGGTGTACACGTAGAACCCGCGCGCTTTTCCAAATGTGCCCAAATACCACTCGCCATTGGCGTTAACCAATCTGACCTTACCAGTCGGGCATCGATCCTTTATCCCGTCGACAATGAAGACATCCGTCGCAGGCAGATCGAACACGCTCAATATGGTGGGTTCAACGGCATTGGTCGCAACGACCTTGCCATCGCTTTCGATCACGATATTGCCGCTGTCGATGGTCTCATAACCACCGAGCAGGCTCTGCAGTTTGAGCGTATTGCTTGCAACTACCTTCGCGCTCTGATGCCTTACCGCGACAACAATACCCTCGTCATCCCGCCGGGTCACGCAGCCAATGTCTGCGACCGAATCATCCGAAAGCGTAATGCGGGTGGTATAGGACTTAAGCGGATGGGCTGCCACCTCCAGCACGGGTGCTTCCTTGAGATACGTAGCAATCGACTCGTAGCCCACGCCATCCGTCGAGGACTCGGACACCAAATTGCCCGATGCGTCCGTCACGATTAGTGCGCTCACGTTGAACTGGTCGGCATATTGCTCCAGCGTGGCGTTATCCACCGAACCGTCGCGCTCCATATCGCGCGCTGTCTCTCCGGCGATCTCCATAACGCGAATCAGGTTTTTGGTCGTATAGGCGCTATTGAATGCATCGTAGGAAAGGCTCTGCGTCGCCACGTAATCGACAACGTCGGCAAAGCGCTGCTCGGCTTGGGCCGTCGTGTAACCGTAGCTCATCATGCCGGCAACAACCGAGAGCGCTATCCCCAGCAGAACGACAAGGAGCCATGCCCCTGCCGAACGATTGCCCCGCTCCTGAGCAACGTGGTCGGGCGCATCGATCATGACAGGCCCTCCATATTCAAAAATGGCGAAGGGTCATCAAAATACTTTGACACCAGACGTTCCATGGTGCCATCGGCAAGCATCTCTTGGTAGGCACGGGTGAGCTTAACGTCGATGCCGCGCGTATCGTTGATATCAAAAGCAGTGCCCAAACCAACCTCTAGCAGCGGCTCATCCAAGATGCGATACGTCACACCATAGTCTTTTTCGTAGGTGAGCAGCGAGGACTCATGCGCGGCGATGGCGTCGACCAGGCCCTCGACGAGCGCCGGGTTCAGGTATGAACCGTCCGAAAAGCTGTAGAGTTCCTTGATCTGCGGAACGTTTTCATTTATGCGATTGAGCAAAATGTCCTCGGGCTTGGTGGTGGACTGAACCGCCACGATCTTATCCTCAAGATCGGCAAGCGTGTAGATATCGCTCTGGGGATCGACCGCGACCACCTGGCGGCTCGCAAGGTACGGGCCGGCCCAACGATATTCGTTTTCGCGACCCGTCATACTAAAGCTGCCCATGACACAATCGAGTTCGCCGCTCGCCAGCAGCTCCTTCTTCTTTTCCCAGTCGATCAGCTGGTATTTTGGCTTGTAACCAATGCGAGTCAAAGCCTCGGTCAATATCTCGACATCCAGGCCAACGATATCGCCGTACTCGTCGGTATACACAAACGGTGGATAGAGGTCGCTGCCGACGTTGAGCGTCTTAAGGTTGTCGTCTTTGGCCTGCGAGGCATCCAGGCCTTCTAATGCAGACGTCGAGGCTCTGCCATTCGACCCGGAACAGCCGGCTATCGCTACGACAAAGGCGCACGCTACCGCAAGCGCAACAAACAACGAAATGGCAACCGAGCGACGGGACCTTTTCATCGAGCTCCATACGATCCTGTTTACAGACTGAAATGGTAAAAAATAATAGCAAACAAAACCACACGAGTGCCCAATGGCTACAGACGTTTTACCATGTGGGGCCTTCCAGCCGACTTGGCAGAAGGCCCCGCATGCAGTGCTCACTTACCGTGCATTAAAAACGTAGCGGTCCAGGCGGTCGCACGCTTCCTTTACGCGCGAAAGCGGCAGCGCCAGATTCACGCGAATGTGGCAGGGCCCGTGGAACGGGCGGCCGTCCTGATATCCCACGCCCACGCGCGCCCCCTCGTCGAGCAGCCACTGAATATCGCGGCCATGCTCGCGACACCACTCGGTGCAGTCCAGAAACACCATGTACGTGCCCTGCGGACGCGAATAGGACACGCCCTCAAAATGCCCGTCCACGTAATCGCAGAAGTACTCGATATTGCCGGCAAGCACCTGGTTGAGCTCGTCCACCCACTCGTAGCCCTGCGGCTGGTAGGCACCGATAAGCGCATGCATGGAGAGGACATTCATCTCGTTGTAGTGGGTCTTGTTGGACACGGCGCAGATGCGGTCACGCAGCGTCTCGTTGTAGACAATGTGGTAGCTGCCGACAAGGCCCGCCAGGTTAAACGTCTTGCTCGGCGCATAGAGGGCAACCGTGCGCATGCGGGCATCCTCGCTCACCGACTGCGTCGGGATGTGCTTGTGCCCCGGCAGGATGATATCGGACCAAATCTCGTCCGAAATCACCACGCAATCGTGCTGGCGATAGATGTCCATGGCGCGCTCGATTTCGTCGCGCTCCCATACGCGGCCGCAGGGATTGTGCGGCGAGCAGAACACCGCGGCATGGATGTGGTTTTGGGCGAGTTTGCACTCCATGTCCTCAAAGTCCATGCGCCACACGCCCTGGTCGTCGAGTTTAAGCGGGCTGTGGACAATGCGATAGCCCGCGGCTTCGATAGACTTGGTAAAGCCAATGTAGGTGGGGCTGTGGACCAGCACCGCATCGCCCGGCTGGACATACGCGCGCAACGTCGACACGACGCCGCCCAGCACGCCGTTTTCGTAGCCGATATGTTCAGGGCGCAGACCCTCGACGCCATTGCGGCGGCTCTGCCATTCGATGATGCGGTCGAAATACTCGGAGCGCGGGTTAAAGTAGCCAAACATGGGATGCTGAGCGCGCTGAATGATGTGCTCCTGGACCGTGGGCACCGTGGCAAAATTCATGTCGGCCACCCACATGGGAATGCGGTCGAAGCCCTCGTCGGGTGCGTTCGGAGCCATACCGGGGATCTCACCCCAAGAATCAACGGCGATGGAGTCCATGCCGTGGCGGTCGATAAGCGAGCTAAAGTCGTATTTCATGCTGAGCCCCCGTGCAAAGTGATTGTTTTGGTAGGCGTTATTGTCCACCAGCGTGGGCGGTTTTGGCGCGGAGTTTGGCGCTTAATTTGACGGGTGCGGACGAATGGCTGGTTAGTCTTGCGCGTCGTTGACGGCGACTACGGTTAGCTGGGTTTCGTCGACCGTAAACGATATGTCGAGCCCGGCGTAGGCCAGATGATAGACGCGGTTTGGCTCGTGTTTGCTGCCTGCACGGCGTGGATCTTGGCGAAGGACCTCGACCAAGCCGGGGAGCTTTGCGGGCGGGACTGTGTCTTGCAGCGCCTGCGGGAACTCGACGTCGAGCTCTTGCCACGGAGCGTCCTCAATCCAGCCGCCGGTCGCATCCGGATGACAGTCCGCAAACGGAATGTAGGGCTTAATGTCGTAGATGGGCGTGCCGTCGCGCAGGTCGGTCCCCAGCACATGGATGATGGGGCCATCGTCGGTGAACTCGACGCGATTGAGCTTGACGCAGGTGAGACCGATGGGATTAGGGCGAAACGGGCTGCGCGTGGCAAAGACGCCCACACGCTCGGCTCCACCCAGGCGCGGCGGACGCACAGTTTTCGACCATTTTGCGTTGGTACCGGACCTGTCCTGCGTTTTGGCATCGGCGGCTATGTCCTTAGCCGTGCCGCCGGGCGTTCCGTTTTCGAAGCGCCACAGCAGCCACAGGTGAGAGAAGGAGTCCAGACCCTCAACCGCTGCATTGGAGGCAAATTCCGGCTCAAAAACGATGCGTCCCTGCAGATGAGGCGCCAAAAAGCTGTTGCGCGGAATGCCGAACTTCTGCGGCAGGTCGGTATGTATGTGTGCAATAGGTTCCATGCCGGTCATTGTACGGCATGGAGGCGTGGGGCGTTGCGCGCAATTCTTCGCCGCGGACTCCTGTCGTGCAACCAACGGTTGCTTGGAAGGGCGCCTGTCGCCGCGTATGCTTAAGCCATCAACCAGCAGAAAGGAGCCGCTATGGCCTTTGCAGAAAAGCTCATTGCCATCCGTCGCGCCCATCACCTTACCCAGGAGCAGCTCGCCGCCAAACTCTTTGTCACGCGCCAAGCCGTCAGCCGTTGGGAGCGCGACGAGGTCACCCCGGGCATCGACATGATGAAACTCATTGCAGCCGTAACCGGAGAACCCTTGTCTCACCTGCTCGAAATGCCCGAGCACTATTGCCAGAGCTGCGGCATGACACTCACGCCCGACGACTGCGGCACCGATGCTGCGGGCACCGCGACCGACCATTACTGCAAGTGGTGCTACGACCACGGCAAGTACACCTACGAGACCACGATGGAGGCGATGATCGAGGACTGTGCCCCACGGCTGGCGCAAAATACCGGCATGTCGCTCGACGAAGCCGTCTCGCTCATGGGCGCCGTCCTGCCGCAACTGGAGCGCTGGCGCACCGTGCAGGAAAACGAGGAGCGCTACGGCGCCGAAGCCCGGAAGCGCTACGGCGACGAGGCTATCGATGCAGCAAATGAAGCGCTGCTGGACATGGACCCTCAGACATGGAACGACATGAAGGAACTTGAACGCGCTATTCTGGGCCAACTCTCGATTGCCATGGGCGATGGCGATGCGAATGGAAGCGAGGCTCGCAAGCTTGTCGCGATGCATCGTCGTTGGATTGGTCTCAACTGGGGACGCGAACCCCAGAACGAAGCGTACCTGGGCCTCGCCCACGGCTATCTTGCCGACCAGCGCTTTGTTGACTACTACGACAAGCCCTGCGGCACCGGAGCTACGGCGTTTCTGGTCCAGGCCATCGAGTCGTCTTTGGCGCGTGCATAGACCGCGGCGGCTTTGGGTATTTCAATCGAAACCTCAACCGATTGGAGACCCATGGCTACTGATCACGAGCTCGTGCTCTACGTTATGACCGGCTGCCCGTATTGCATAAAGGTCAAGCGCTTTTTGGCCGATAGCAGCGTGACCATTCCCGAACGCAATATCTCGACCGATACCGAAGCCGAGCAGACACTCATCGCCGTCGGCGGAAAACGCCAGGTTCCCTGCCTGTTCATCGACGGCAAACCACTCTACGAATCGAGTGACATCATCGCATGGGTACAGGAGAACCTGCTCTAGCGCGCATCCCGTCCGTCCAAGGCCCCGCCCCATACGGCCTAAACATGTACACCAGCATCCAAAGTCGACATTTTTCGACATCTTTGGATGCTGGTGTACAGCTTTTTGGTAGTCATGGACGCTCTTGGCCGGCTAATTGTTTGAGGAGACCTTTGGATTATGGCTGTTTGACGCCTCTGGAAAGGTTTCCGAGAGGGCTGTGGTCAAAAAAGGGCAAATATGAGTACTGCTACCTGTTTAGTAGCAGCGATTTTGATCACTTCAGGAACTATTCAACGTTCCACTCGTCCGCAGACGACGTTATTTCTCCTCATATGTTCAATAAAAGTAGCTCTTAATGGGAACAAATCTCATCAGGAGCTACAATTTATAGCAAATAAATGCAACCATAATGGCAACAGTACTCATATTTGCCCTTTTTTGACCACGACCCTCCAGAATAGTCGCTGAGAGCGACACTAAATGACAAAATCCGACACTTGAACGTTCTTATATGAGTAGCCATTGAAGGACACCTAACGACTACTCCCATTCGCGACACACTGTGTCGCGAATTAAGCTGGTCCCACTATCGAAGACCGGTGAGAGCTCCTGCCCAGAATCTCGATAGCTTAATAAAACGCTCCCCTCCGGAAGTTCAGCGAGCATCCAAATTCCAAGCTGAAAAGCAAAGGAGTATCGAAACCGTCAATGCTGATTTCCTATCGAGCAGGCGGATCAAAACAAGCTAATTAGCCTGATAAACTGCTTGTATTTTTGTCTACAAAACTGTATACAAAAAAGGGAATCCGAGAACCAGCACTCGACATTATGTCGATCGATAGGAGGCGCTATGAATGCTGAGCAGCTTGAAAAAATGATGGGATTTGCCCCTGGAGAGTTAGAGAAAGCCGCGGAAGCTTACGAAAAAGATGAATGGCCGAAAGGCCGCACCGTTAAGCTGGGAAGGCCGCCGATCTCTGATGAGCCGAGCGCTGTCTTGTCGGCACGTGTGGGCGAATCGGTTCTTGAGGCGTTTGACGAAAAAGCCAAACGCCATGGGCAAACGCGCACGGAACGGCTCAGGGAACTCATAACACTTGATGCAATGATTGCCTAGGCACCGCTCCCCCGCCGAACCCAAACATGTACGCCAGCATCCAAAGTCGACATTTTCGACATCTTTGGATGCTGGTGTACAGCTTTTTGCTACATAGTCGTTGGGTGTTCCTATAGTTTTGTCAACCGTCGGGGCTACTCCCGGTAGGGCACCCGGTCGCGCATCACGGCGTATATCGCCCTGAGCCGCTTCCTCGCGACGGCCTTGAGCGCCCGCCCGTGCCCCATGCCCCGCGCCCTGCAGGCCCGGTAGTACTCGCCGTAGCGCCCCGAGGACCTCACCAGGCTGTTGCACGAGAAGATCAGCAGGGACTTGAGCCTCGCGTCGCCGCGCCTGGACGCCCTGACCGACCTCACCGACGTGCCGGAGCTCCTCACCCTCGGGGCTATGCCGCAGTACGAGGCCAGGTGGTCGTGGTCCGGGAACCTCCCGATGTCGACCGACACCGCGAGCTGCGCCGCGGTCCTCGGGCCGATGCCGGGCACGGTGAGCAGGCACGCGTAGGTCTCGTCGCCCTCGAGCAGCGCCGCCGTCTCGGCCTCGAGGGCCCCGGCCTCGTCGAGGGCCTCCGATATCCGGGCGGCCAGGAACCTGACCTGCCTGTTCTCGGCCTCGACGAGCGCCGGCGGGGGCGCGGTGGAGGCGGCCGCGGCCTCCCCGGCGGCCTCGGCCCGCGGGCCCTCGGCCCCGGAGCGGGCGATCCCCCACGCCCCGCCGAACCCGGCGAGCAGCTCCAGCCACCGCCGGTCCGACAGGTCGACCGCGGCCTCGAGGGCCGGGCAGGACTCGAGCAGCACCGCGCGCAGGCGGTTCTTGTCCCTGGTCGCGCAGGCGACGACGTGGTCGCGCTGCGACGAGAGGGCGCGGGCGGCCTCGAGGGCCTCGGCGCGGCTGGCGGCGAGCCCGGGCAGGTAGGCGACCCCGA
>CABULX010000041.1 GCA_902492545.1 uncultured Collinsella sp.
GATCGCTGCGCGGAAGCTATCGAATACGTCCTTGGGACTGTCTTATTGTAAAGGCTCGGTGCGCTTTGGCGGCAAGCTTTGAATAAAACGCAGGAACCTGCCATGGGCCCGCCGCATGACGTGGGGCTGCTTTACCCGCAAGAGGCTCCATAGATTATATAAACGCCCGCTGGCGCGCTGACCCTTTGATACCATGAAACGACAGGTATTTCCTAAGGAGCACATTTGTCTACTAACGCCTCTGGCAGCCCTGTTCTGTCGCTGCTTATTCCCATTTACAATGTTCAGCGCTACCTGCGCGAGTGCCTCGATTCCGCCCTGGTGCAGACGCTCAAGGATATTGAGATCATCTGCATTAACGACGGGTCGACCGACAACTCGCCGGCGATTATCCGCGAGTATATGGAGCGCGATGGGCGCGTCAAGATGATCGACAAGGCCAACAGCGGCTACGGCGACTCGATGAACCACGGCCTGGAGATGGCGCGTGGCAAGTACGTTGGCATCTTGGAGTCCGATGACTTTATGGCGCCCGACGCGCTCGAAAAGCTTGTCTCGGCCGCCGATAGCAATAATGCCGACTTCGCGAAGGCGAACTTTGATTTCTACTGGTCTAAGCCCGAGGAGCGCCGCTCGCTGCACGAGATGTTTAAAGCCAAGGACTGTGGCAAGCCGGTGCACCCGAGCGATACGACGCAGTTCTTTAAGCAAAAGCCGTCGATTTGGTCGGCCGTGTACCGTCGCGATTTTCTTGACCGCAACGGC
Source organism: uncultured Collinsella sp. (assembly GCA_902492545.1). Lineage (GTDB taxonomy): Bacteria > Actinomycetota > Coriobacteriia > Coriobacteriales > Coriobacteriaceae > Collinsella. The sequence goes on from CABULX010000041.1 coordinate 766, forward strand.
ATTAAGTTCCTGCCGACTCCGGGGGCATCCTTTCAGGACACGTCATTTGCCTTTAAGGTGATCGCGTGCGCCGATAAGGCTGTTTACCTTCATGATGCCGTGTTGTCTTATCGCCAGGACAACGAGAATTCCTCGGTCAATTCTTCGGCTAAGGTCTTTTTCGTCAATACCGAGTATGCCGAGATTGAGCGTTGGATTCGAGAGGATTATGCCCGCGACCACGCAAGTGATGACGTCGCGCGCATGCTCAAGTTCAATCAGCTCATTAAGTACGATTCGTACATGTGGAACTACGTGCGCCTGGCGCCTAAGTTCTATAAGGAGTTCCTGGTTCAGATGGCCAAGGAGTTCCAAGCGGCCTTGGACGCCGGGGACTTTTCGCTTGACGACCTCAGGCCGTGGAAGCGCGCAAATCTCGCTGCCATCCTCAAAGATCCTGAGGGCTGGGTTGACGAGCATCCGAGTTTTGCGACGGATGGTGCCTTGGGGCGTGCTAAGTATTACGCCTCGGTTGGAGGTCCAGGCGTGGTCGCTGCCTTCCTCATCGAATCGCTGAGGGGGTAGGTCGGCATGGGAGAGGCCTCGTGTCCTAAAGCTACCATTGTCGTCCCCGTTTACAACTCTGCGCGCTCCATTCAGCGATGCCTCGATTCGCTGTTGGCCCAGTCCGAGCGCTCGATTCAGGTTGTCTGCGTCAACGACGGTTCGACTGATGATTCGTTGAACGTGTTGCGCCAGATCGCGCAGGCCGACGATCGCGTACTGGTGATTGACCAGGAAAACGCGGGCGTCTCGTGTGCTCGAAATGCCGGTATCGATGTCGCCGAGGGCGAGACCGTCTTTTTTGTGGACGCCGACGATTACATCGATGCCCGGACGGTCGAGCACGTGCTGCATTCCATGGAGTCTGCAGATGCCGAGGCCGCCGTTTTTGGCGGCGTCTGTGAACCTGCCGATGCTGCCCCCAAACGCGTCCAGCAACTCATGAGCCCCAAAGCTGGTATCTTCGGCGCCCGTGATCCCCAACTGCTGTTCCATTCGAATGCGCAGCCCTATGCCTGCCGTGCGGCTTTTTCGCGCGAGCTGCTCAATCGTGAAGGCATTCGCTTCGCCCCCGGTTTGGCTTTGGGCGAGGACGTCGTCTTCCAATTTGCGGCTTATGCGCTTGCCCGCAAGACCGTCGTCATGCCGGACAGGTTCTACCATTACGTGATGGAGAGCGAATCGGCGACGCACGAGTTCAACAGTGCCGAGGCTCGCGCCAAAAAGCTTGACGCCCACATGAGGATGCTCGAGGAGGTCTTGGAGGACTGGGCGGCCTACGGTCTTTTGGACCTGTGCCCCGGCGAGCTGATCACTTGGTTTTTGGACCTAATTGTGTTCGACCTGGCGCGCTTGGATGCCGATGACTTCCATCGCGTGGCGGCTCGCGTCAACATGGACCTTACGACGTTTTTGGGAACGGAGTGGGCGGATATGCCTGCTAAGAGCGCCGTTCGCCGTGTTGCCCACAAGTTCGTTGCGGCGACCTCGGGCGTTTCGATGGCAGACGCCACGCTGTTCTATCTTTCGACTCGCGGTCTCAAAGCCTGCCTGGAGCGCTTTATCTAATTCCAAGCGCTGCCGCCCGCCGCAACTCGGCTGCTAAAATAACCCTGTTACACGCTATTCAACAGGAGGTTCTCTTGCAGAACTCTGATAACCCTAAAGTTTCGCTGCTTGTCCCCATCTGCAATGTTGAGCGCTACCTGCGCGAGTGCCTCGATTCTGCCGTGACTCAGACGCTCAAGGACATCGAGATCATCTGTATCAACGACGGCTCCACCGATAGCTCGCCAGATATCATCCGCGAGTACATGGAGCGCGATCCCCGTGTAAAGATGATCGACAAGGCCAACAGCGGCTACGGCGACTCGATGAACCGCGGCCTGGAGATGGCGCGTGGCGAGTACGTGGGCATTTTAGAGTCCGATGACTTTATGTTTGAGGATTCGCTCCAAAAGCTGGTCGCCAAGGCCGATACTGAGCATGCCGATGTGGTAAAGGGCGACTTTTACCTGTATTGGTCCACGCCCAGCGAACGCCGTGAACTGTTTGGGATTATCGACGAGCATATGACGGGCGCCGCGTATCGCCCCGTCGATCGCCCGGGCATCTTCTACCGCAAACCTTCCATTTGGTCGGCTATCTATCGGCGCGAGTTCCTCAACGACAATCAGATTCGGTTCCTTCCCACGCCGGGTGCCTCGTATCAGGACGCAGGCTTTAACTTTAAGGTTTGGGCTTGTGCCGAACGTGCCGCGTTTATTGCGGATCCCATTTTGTGCTATCGCCAAGATAACGAGAAGAGCTCCGTTAATTCGCCCAACAAGGTGTTTTGCGTTTGCGACGAATATGCCGAGATGCAGCGCTTTTTGGGCGAGCGTCCCGAGCTCAAGGCTCAGCTCCAGGGCATTTTAATGCGCATGAAGGTTGATACGTACCGTTGGAATGATGAGCGTCTGGTCGATGAGTTGCGCGAGCGGTTTTGGGAGAAGGCCTCGCCCGAGCTCAAGGCCGATTGGGATGCTGGTCGCTTTGACCTGTCGCTATTCGACCCGCGCGGCGAGACTGACTTGCGCCTGATGGTCAAGTCGCCCCGCGCCTATATCGATTCGCGCTTTGACTTTAAGAAGCCGGGCAAGCTCAATACGTTTAAGCATTACTTTAAGATTGGCGGCCTGCCGCTGGTTTGGCGCGTGTTGACGTATCAGCGCACCTACGGCGACAACCCGCACCCTGACGACGTTCCGGCCGCACAGTAGGAGCGCGTGACTATGGCTACCCCTAAGATTTCCGTCGTTGTTCCCATTTACAAGGTGGAGGAGTGCCTGGCCTGGTGCCTGGACTCCCTGCTTGCGCAGGACATGCCCGATTGGGAAGGCGTGCTGGTTAACGATGGCTCGCCGGATGGTTCGCGCGATATCGCGGCTGCCTATTGCGAAAAGGACACGCGCTTTACGCTGGTCGATAAGCCCAATGGCGGCCTGTCGAGTGCACGTAATGCAGGCATCGCTGCGTCCACGGCGTCTATCGTCGCGTTTTTGGATTCCGACGACCGCTTTACGCCCGATGCATGCCGCGTGATCGTCGATACCTTTGAGCGCGAGGACTGCGACGTTTTGACCTTTGGCGCGAGTCCGTATCCGCTGGAGGCGGGGTATCCGTGGCTTAACTATGTGCTGAGCCCGCGCGATGTGTCGTTTGAAGGCTATAGCTCCGACCTGCTGTTTAAGGAAGCTTCTCGCCCTTTTGCATGGCGCACTGCCTGCAAGCGTGAGTTTTTGCTGGGCAACGGGATCGTGTTCGACGAAACCGTTAAGTATGGCGAGGACCAGGTCTTCGATTTTGCCGTGTACGGCCGTTCGCACAAGACCGCGCTTATCTCGAACAAGCTGTATGACTACCGCGTGGCGCGCAAGGGTTCGCTCATGGATACCATGCGCTATGACGACGAGACGCGTCTGCTGGAGCATGTGAAGATTTACTCCGCTGTGCTGGCTGACTGGCAGCGCGACGGTCTCGATGTCCAGCATGCCGAGGACCTGGCGTACTTCCTATGCGATCTGGTGCTGTACGATGCGCTCAGGTTGCTGGGTTCGGACTGCGGCAAGGTGTTTGCTGCCGTTGCCACAGCGCTTGCCGGTTCTGCTGTGGGTAGCGATGCTGCGCTCGCACAATGCGCTTCTTCTGTTGCTGCTATGGTGCGTGCGGCGCTTACCAGCAAGGCCCCCAATGCCCGTGCGTGCAAAAAGCTCATGTTCGATTACGACGTCTTGAGGTTTGGGCGCCTGGGTGCCTGCAAACGCATGGCAGCGAACGCCCTGGGAAAGCGAGAAGTGTAGATGAGTATCAAGCGTTTGGCGCTTTGCCGCAGCCAGGGCCGTCTGTTTATTCTGCTTCGTTTTGCTGGCGAAGATGTCTCCGCACTTATTGAGCAGGAAGGTCCCCAAGCCTTTGCCCACGCAATGACGAATGGCGCTTGCGTGCCGTGCCTGGCGCTGCCCGTCGACCACGGTCGCGTGTTGGCGCTTTGCCCTTCTGTCGCCGACTATGAGCGTGAACTCGCCGTTTTGGTGCTTCCGTTCTTGGATGGCTCGATGATTGACGTTGAGTTTGCCGCTGGGTCGCGTAAGCTTGGCTCCATTCGCCTTGACAGCCGTGTGGCCAAGCTGGAATCCAAGATTAACTACAAGACGAAACCTGCGTTGTGCGCGCTTATTCGCGATGTGCAACGTGGCGAGCGTTGCGGTTGCTACGAGATTGACGCCGTGCGCTATTTACCGGCGGACGAGGGCGCCGTGTGGCGCTACGAAATTGCGTGGGCAGGGGACTCCGACTGCGCCCCCGAGCTCCAGATCTTCGATACGCATATGAACGTCATCGATGCCACGGTGCATGTGTTTGAGTCGCAGCTCGATGTGCCGCAGCAGAACGGGACGCGCCTCAATAAAACCTTCCTGAGTGTGGAGATGTTTCAGGATATACGCGATTTTGTCGCGATTGCGAGCGATCCCGTGGGGCAGATCAAGACTGGCTTTTGCTCCATGGATGGTCGTCTGTACAACGGCATGGTCGATGACAGTTGGAACCGTATGAAGGACGCGCGCGCGGATGACGCCGCTTATCGTCGCTGGTTTGAGCAGCATCGCGCAAAGCCGGGTGACCTGGCGTGCCAGCGGGTCACTTCGGCAGCATTTGCCTACCGACCGCTCGTGAGCATTGTCGTGCCGTGCTATAAGACCGATCGGGTCTACCTGAGCGAGCTGCTGGATTCGGTGCTTGCCCAGAGCTACGACAACTGGGAATTGCTGCTTATGGATGCCTCGCCCGAATGGGATGCGGTGGCCAACCTTGCAGTAGCCACTCACGACGAGCGCGTTCGCCGTATCGAACTGCCCGGTAATGGCGGCATTGTGGTCAACACCAACGCCGGCATCCAACAGGCGGTGGGCGATTACATCGCATTCTTGGACCACGATGACATCTTGGAACCGGATGCGCTGTTCCACTACGTTTCCGCGTTGAACAAGGCGAGCGAGGGAGAGCGCCCGCAGGTCCTGTTCTGCGACGAGGACATGTTCCAGAAAGCGGGGGAGTGGGGCCAGCCGGTCTTTAAGACCAAACTCAATGTCGACCTGCTCTATAGCCATAACTGCGTGACGCATTTTCTGATGGTGGAGAAGGCCCTGATCGACTCCATCGGTATGTCGCCGGAAGACGTTGCGGGCGCCCAGGATTACGATCTGACGCTCCGCTGCCTGGCGGCGGGTGCACGGTTTGAGCATGTTGCGCACGTGCTGTATCACTGGCGGGTGCACCCCGGCTCGACCGCCGACGGTTCTGCTGATAGCAAGCCCTATGCCATCGAGGCCGGTCGTCTTGCGCTGCAGCGCCACTTTGACTCGCTGGGCGTTTGCGGAACGGTCGAGGAGACTGAGACCCCATTCGTCTATCGCATGCGCTATGCTCTGCCTGAACCTGCGCCGCTGGTGAGCATTGTGATTCCGACCAAGGACCACGTCGAGACGCTCGATGCCTGCGTGATATCGATTGCCGAGAATGCAACGTATGCCAATTACGAGATCGTCTTGGTGGAGAACAACAGCGAAGATCCGAAGACGTTTGCGTATTACGAGGCCCTTCCGGAGCGCATAGCGGCTGCATCTGGTGGCAAGGGCACGGCGCGCGTTGAGTGGTGGCCGGGCGAGTTCAATTACTCCCAGATCATCAACTTTGGCGTTGAGCATGCCAAGGGCGACTATCTGCTGCTGTTGAACAACGATACCGAGGTCATAAGCCCCGGCTTTATTGAAGAGATGATGGGCTATCTGATGCGTCCCGATGCGGGCGTGGTGGGCGCCAAACTCTATTTTGCCGATCATCTGGTGCAGCATGCCGGCATTTTGGTTGGCGTGCGCGGCGCACTTGCCCATGCCAACCAGGACTTCTCGGCAAAGCGCGAGGGATACCTTGCCCGTGCTGTACGTCCCGGCAACTTTAGCGCCGTAACGGGCGCCTGCCAGATGGTTCGTCGCGACGTGTTTGAGCAGGTCGGAGGCTACAACGAGGAGTTCGCCGTCGGCTTTAACGACGCGGACTTTTGCCTCCGTGTGCGGGAGGCGGGCTACCGTACCATCTTTACGCCCTATGCCGAGCTGTACCACTACGAGTTTACCTCGCGCGGCAGGGAAGAGGCCAACGAGGAAAAGCTGCGCCGCTGGAAGCGAGAGCAGGCACTGTTCATGCAGCGCTGGCCGGAGTTCTTCCTCGATGGCGATCCGTGGTTGGGGCCAAACCTATCTGCCGAGAGTGAGTATTTCTCGGTCTAAGGCAATGGGTTTAGGAAGTCCTGAACTTTCTTTCGCTATGAGCTTGGAAGAAAGCAATGGTGGACTACTAACTAAGTCATATTACGAAAGCTCGATACTTCCGCGATAAGTTTATACAAGCTTATACAGCTCGATATTATTCGATATAAGTAGATATCGCACTTGTCTTTGCCGGCTTACCCGCCGGCGTTATGGATCTTATTAACGGCAAGGCGCTTACGTTCTTGCGTCGTGCCCTCTCCGAAGATCTGGCGCCTATCAACCAGGTGGAGGTAGCGCTCTCTATGGGCGATAGCTTTGTCGCGACTGGTTTGACCATAGAGGACGATCTTCTGTCGAGAGCCGCTAAGGCCACTAAGGGCTATGCCTATCTGGTGCAACTGGTCGGTTACTCCATTTGGCAACGCGCCAACTTGCATCGTGCCAAAAGTGCCATTGTGAGCGAGGGCGACGTCACCGAAGGCATTGCGCTGGCAGAGGCTCGTTTTCACGATGTTGTTCACGAGCCCGCGATTTCTGGACTTGGACTCAACGATATCAAATACCTTTTGGCCATGTGCGAGGATAAGCAGCAGTCCAAATCATCTGAGATTGCTAAACGCATGGGTAAAAAGACCAATGAGGTCAGCTCTATTAGGGCTAAGCTGCTTCAAAGAGAGGTTATTCAAGCTCCGCAGAGGGGCTACGTGCAGTTTGCCGTGCCGGACCTAGATATCTATCTGCGAGAGAACGCCGCGGAGATTCTCGAGCGGTTCTAAATCGAGGCATGAATAGCCGCCGGTTAACTGCCCTTGTCGACTTGGCTCGCGTCCCCCCAATCTAGTAGACTCTGAACCGTTGCTAGATTGGGGGATTTTCCATGAAACGCTCCATGAAACGAGTTTCCGGGGCCGTTCGGATGCCGTGGCGCAGCAGGGACTTGAGCTTCTCGGCGAACACCTGCTCTTTCGAGTTCGCAAGCAGGCAGACGCCCTCCTGCCGGTGTGCCACGTCGAACCACAGCTCGTCCTGCTCCATCGCAGCGCTCGCGTGGACCCCCAGGTCGAGCTTCGTGTCGAACGTGCTGCGCCCGTCGCTGACCTTGAGGTTGACGCGCCTGCCCTTGTAGTCCTGCTGCGACAGCTCCTCTATCTCGCCGGCGATGCGGACGGTTACGCCGTCGCCGAGGTTCGAGAGGGCGGACACAAAGGAGCGAATGGAGGCGTCGGTCATCGGGTACCGCACGAAGTCGAGGTCTATGTCCTGGGTTGCGCGGCGCCCGCTCCCCGACAGCGCGCACATCAGGACCCCTCCCTTGACCGTCACTCGGTCGCGCATGCCGGATGCCGCCAGCTTTGAGAGGATCACGTCCTGGCAGACGCACGCGGTCGCGTTGAGGCAGGAGTAGCCCTCCTCGCGCTCGTAGCGCGCCCTCATCTCGTTCAGGTCCATCAGAATACCTCCTCCATGGCGCGCTCGAGGTGTGCCTCGCCGTGCGGGATTGCCTCCGCGTAGTCCTGCAGCCTGTATATGTCCAGCCGCTCCGACCGCCTGCGGAACGAGGCGACGGCCTCCCGGTAGAGGTCGTAGGGCAGCTTGTTGCGCGAGCGCATGAGCTCGAGGAGCATGCGCTCGGGGTCGTAAGCGGCAAGCTCGGTCCCGTCCACCGAGACGGTCGACCTCCCGACGCCCAGCCATCCCTCCGGGATGAAGTGCTGGCGCACGGCGGCGTCGCGTATCTTGGTCCCACCGCGCTTCGTGGCCAGGTCGATCCGGTCGGGGGGCGCGGTCACGAGCCCGTGGGCGTAGAGCGCGGTCTGCCCGGTCAGGATGCCCCCGGGGTAGCGCTTCGCGATCACGGCGAGGGCGTCCTCGTCCCGGTTGGTCGAGTACATCCCTCGGCCGACGGGGTGGAGCGTCCCTTCCGACACCGCCTTGCGAACGCGGTACCTGCTCCCGAGTTCAGCCAGCGCCTCCCGGTAGGTGATCACCATGCCGACCTCCCCTCGAAAGCCATATAAGCCTACATCTGATGACAATTGTAGGCTTATATGGCTTTTCATGGAACGACTCATTGCGGCACCTCCCTCGCCATGACGGTGCCTTACTTTGATGGCCCTTTCCTCGTTTGCATCTGCTATATGAAGGAACGTCGATTCTGGTGCTCGGGCGAAGGCGCTACGCGATGAAATTCTCCACCAGCGTAACCATGGAGTCCTTCTCGCTTGGGTCAGAGAGGGCAATCATGAGCGTCATGGCCGCGAGCGCGTTGCCCTCCACGCGGAGTCTTTCGCCGTTGCGCAGTATCCCGTTCTTGTCGAGGAAGTGAATGAAGAGCGCCGCTGCAGAGCGCTTGTTGCCATCCAAGAATGGATGGTCCTTCACTACGAGGTAGAGAAGGTTGGCGGCCTTTGCTTGAACGGAGGGATATAGGTCTTGGTCGCCAAAGCCCTGATAGAGGGCGCTGATGATTCCGGCGAACTGGTTGTCCCGCTCTCGTCCGAACAGGGTGGACGACGAGTAGAACGGTAGGCTGCGGACGACTTCGAGGGCTTCGGTGTAACCGAGCTCCCAGTTGGGCTCGTTGCCCTGGGGCGCCTTCATCCTTCCCGTGTCGTATTCATCGAGCAGAGTCAGGCTCGGAAGGTACTTCTGTAGAATTTCTGCCGCACCGGAGAGTTCCGGAGTACTCGACCTCTCGAGGACCTTGAAGACCGTTCCGAGCGCCTCGAGTCTCTTTTGGTTGATGGAGTATCCCTGGAGTAGATGCTGCTTGAGCACGCCATTTGCCCACCGGCGGAAGTACACGCCCTGCTGAGACTTCACGCGGTAGCCAACCGAGATGATCATGTCGAGGTTGTAGTGCTCGACCTGACGTTTGACCGTTCTTGTTCCCTCTAAGCGAACTATTTCAAAAAATGAAATAGTTCGAATTCCGGCAAGCTCTTCCTTTGCTGCGGAATGAATGTGCTTGGAGATAGTCGGCACTCCGCGCCCGAACAACGTCGCCATCTGCTGCTGGGTTAGCCAGACCGTATCGCCGTCGACGCGCACGTCAAGGTGGACTGCGTGGTCGGGGTCCTCGTACAAAGCGATCTGCTGGCTTGCGTTGGAATTGTCCATGATGTATGCCCCTTCGGTTTAGTCGACATGCTATGATCCGCACGCCGGAGGACGAGTGGTTTCAACATGCCGGTATTGCGTAGCTTCAACCGGCATCCCGCCGGTCAGTCGGCGTCGCGTGCGCCGGCTAAGCCAGGGTCGGGGCAGCGGGGATCCGCGGCGCCGGCGCTTCGTACCATTGGGGGCCTCCGAAGCGACTTTCACTCTGTCTTATTCTGGTAGATACAGTGTACCACGAAACGCGAACATGCGTACGTATTTCTGTTTAAATTTTAGCTGGACGCGGCGGTGTGTCGTCCTCTGCCTTGTTCTCCGAAGCCAGCTGTATTCCGGGCCGCGGTTCTACAAGGCAGGGGGTAGTCAGATGGATAGGATTATCCTTCTCCTACTTCTCTTGACCTTCCTGGTCATCCTGAGCAAGTAATGGGCTTTAGTGGGTGCCAAGCTCTACTTTGCTGGCCATCTGGTTCAGCTAGCTGGCATTGTGGTCGGCGTGCGCGGCGCCCTTGCCCATGCCAACTGGGACTTTTCGGCAAAGCGCGAGGGATATCTTGCCCGTGCCGTGCACCCGGGCAACTTCAGCGCCGTTACGGGCGCCTGCCAGATGGTCCGTCGCGACGTTTATGAACGGGTTGAAGGCTGCGACGAGAAGTTTGCCGTCGGTTTTAACGATGCGGATTTTTGCCTGCGCGTATGGGGGCTACCGCACCATCTTTACACCTTATGCTGAGCTGCACCACTACGAGTTCACTTCGCGCAGCAGGGAAGAGGCCAGCGAGGAAAAGCTGCGCCGTTGGAAGCGCGAGCAGGCACTGTTTATGCAGCACTGGCTGGAGTTCTTCTTGACGGGTGATCCGTGGCTGGGGCCGAACCTTAGCAGCGAGTGCGTGTATGGTGCGCTGAAAATTACTGTGCTTGTTCTGGCTTGTTGCTAGGCGTAGCGCGCGTCCCGCCGGTTGAGAAGCTCGCAGTAGTTCGACACCGCCTCTACCTGCGGCGCCTGCTCCTGCGGCTCCTCCGGCTGCCCTTGCTGCCCTGCGGCTTACCATCCTACTCACCCACGTATGACTCCCGTGCCCCGAGCGGGCAAAAGGAAATGCCCACAACGTCTCCGTTGCGGGCATTCTCCGGGCCGGCCACAAATAGCTTTATCGAATCCGATTGCTCTTCATCATCCGGATCGTTGGCGTCTCGTCGGCAAAGTCATCGTCTATCTGTAGTTCAAGGGGCACCGTAATGGAGCTTCCCAGCGCGGTCGCGGTTCCCGGGGCGAATGCGGGAAGGCGCATGACCTGGCCATTTGATATGGAAGGGACATTGCGGCGAACGTAATCGAGGTCGTAAGAGTTCTGGATGCGGTGGATTATGAAGGCTCCCGTCTGAGAGAGTACGACGCGGGAAAGCTCGCTGGGGATTTGGCTGATGACGGTAAGGTAAATACCAAACTTGCGGCCCTCCCGTGCAATTCGATTGAACACTGAGCCGTCTGTCAGGTCTGCATCCCTGATATAGCGATGCGCCTCGTCAAAAATGAGATAGACGGGTGTTGAGGAACCTCTTCCCGCATCTAGACTAGCCTGAAAGAGTGTACGCGCAACGTAGTGGGAGAACAACTTCAGTCCCGACTCGTCGATTATCTGAGAGACGTCTAGCACAAGAATGCCACGCCACTTGTTTAAGAGGGCTGCAATTGACTCGCCCCGCTCAAGTGAGAAGAGGTCATGCGAATACCTTTCCCTAAGGTTTCTAAGCTGAGTAACCAGCCCCTCTGAATACGACCTTATCTGACGGTTGCCCCGCACTTCTTCTTCATCGAACACGAAGTCAAGCGCATCGACGACGTCAGAGATTGAGACCTCCCTTTCGGGTTTCTCGTAGCTGCACAAGATGCGCTCGACATTGGGAAGGCCGTTGGACATGTATTCATCCTCGATGAACTCCTTCAAAAGGGACTCAAGCCCTTCGACGACATCTTTCGATATGTTTCCGTAATCCAAATTGAAGGACGCTAGCAAATTGTGAGCAGTCCGAGCACGAGAGTGGGGCTCAGATCGTTGTTCGCGAATCGCGTCAAGGTCTTTCTCGATCGGCTGGTAATACTTTGAGACCTGAAACTTCCTCGCTGCGTGGCTATCGATGCTCGTGTCCCGAATTGCGGTATATGCGAAGGCTGCAAATAGCTTCTTCTTGCCCTCCTCGTTGAGGTGGGAGTATCTCACGGCCCTCTCAAGCAGAGGTTTCTGGATGCGTCGCGAGGGGTCGAGAATAGCTGACCAGTCATCCATCGACAACTCTCCAGGCGCGAGGTGGTACTCATCGGCATCGATTCGTCTCGTGCAGCCGTAACCGCCGCGCGTGAGAAAGTCATAATCACCGTGCAGGTCGAAGACGATGAATCGGGGCTCTGCATCGAACGCGTTCTCGGCATCTAAGAGCGACGCTACTCTATCAAGCAGGAGCCGCGCGGTTGAGGACTTTCCCGAGCCGGTATTACCGAGAATAGCGAGATGACCAGAGAACAGAGAATCGATATCAAAAGTGGGTCTTACCGAATCGTATCCAGCGAGAGACCCAATCTCGACTCCTTCCCGTACGCAAAAGACCTTCTTGAGGATTGATTCATCGCAAGCGTAGACATTGGAACCGACCATAGGGAGGTCTACTACGCCGGGAACGTAGGTAGACTTCTCAATCTCCCCAATGGGGGTGGCTGTGAAGATGTAGCTCGTACTAAACCTCGACGACGGCTGGTCGGAATACGGTCTCTCGGCCTCTTCTGCGGAAACCACGCGGAAGATAACCTTGGTAGATATGGAGAGGTAGGCGAAGAGGTACTGGTTGAGCCCGTTCAAATGCCTGGGCTCGCCATTGAGCATACGATCGGAAAAGTCGGAACGCGACGCGCGGAGCCTTATCTTCTCTTGGTCCATGTAGCAAATAGTGCCTATCAGCCAACCCGGCTTGGGGACTCCGTTATTCATTCCCGTCACCAAGCCCCAGAGATCCAGATGCAGCATCGTCTCCGAAGGTGATTTCAGGCCCGATAAAGTCAGCGAATTCCGAGAAATACAGCGGACGCTTGGGCTTCGGATCCCTTTCGCTTGGATATACGAAATAGGCGTTCGCGCCACCTGCTCTGTCGTAGAAATCCCGTGTGGGGGAACCAATATCGGTCTCTGCTGGGTTGCCGACGAAGGCGAGAAGAGTGAAGTCAGGCCTCGCAAGAGCCTGCCTGATTAGGTTCGATATATGCGAGTCTGCAAAGCTGAATCCGCACGTCAGAAGAACGGTGTTGGGAACGGCGAGGATGTTTACGAACCCGCGAAACATATCGCTATAAGGAGTGCCTTGCGTTAGGGCATATTTGGAAGTCATCGGGGCAATAAGCTGTTTGTCGCCTTGGTATTCGTCGGCGATGTCGGGAAACTTTGGGGCCCTTACGACGTTACCGTCATAGACCCTCCAGTTGATGGAGCCGTGCATCTTGTAAAGGCGGAAGAAGGGGTTCACCGGTTCGTAGTGGTCTCTGAACCTCTCATCGAGGTCAATCGGCCTGCGATGGTATTCCCGCGGGCTGAATGTGGGCATCAGCGCGTTCGAGAACCCGTCGACATAGGCGTAGTCGCTCGATTCAAGGGCCATCTCATGGAATAGGTCGTAGTTCGTGGTGAAGAGGTTGACAACATCGAAGGCAGCCTGCCCTCCGCGCGCAAGAATCTGGCGGGATATACCAAGTCCCTGAACGAATCTGCGGTAGCTATCGAGGACGTCTGAGTGTTCTGTGTTGTATTTTATATCGACGGACTCGAGAAAGGCCTTGCGAACTGCATCGGAAACCCTCTTGTCTTCATCGGCGCTATCTAGAGAGCCCTCGATGCGCTGACTCAGCCACGAAAGGAGGTTCTCGATGTTCGAGTACTTCGCAGGGTCTTCGTTATCTCGACGTGCAATTTTGGTTATTCGACTTTCCAGAAGGGTAGATAGCTCGGGATCTTTGAGCTTGAGGTCCGCTCGCATGTTCCTGAAGGTTTCACCCATCAGGGGAATAGCCGGAGTAGATGCGCCTGAGCCGATAAGCGTGGCCAGGTTGATCGACCTGGAAAGAATGCCTTGGACAAAATGTCGGGCTTCCGAGGCGTTTACCTCACGCCTTGTTGCACCCCTCTGCAAGATAAAAAGGGATGTGGGGGATTCCTCCTGCACATCGGAGGGTGCGTCATCCGGTATATTCATCGCGTTGTCAGACATGGTGTGCTCCCTATAAACTCAAAAACCTCTGCTCGAACGCGCCCGGGAACTGGAACATTCGCTCCTTGCCCCAGATACTCACCCACGTCATCACCACGCCGTCGTTGCAGACGTACTTGGTGTCCGCTGACGGCTCGATCCACTTACTCATGTCGTCTTCCGTCGCGTCGGGGTCATCGTCGTTGCGACCCTTGTACCCGCGCTCTGCAACTGCGTAACGTTCGAGGGACGGGAATCTTCTGCGATCGCCTAACTATTCCGTCGCCGTGTATCATGTCCCTGTAAGCGGACTCGATAGGATTCATCCGTGCACGCCAGCGATGCCCTCATACAGACGGTCGCGACCGTCTGGGTTCCCATAACCCACATCGGGCCGGCCCTGGGCAAGGTCCCCAACTACATCAACAACTTGATCTCGCGCGGGCCGACTCCGCGCTGCGACACCATGGCCGCCATGCTCGGCGTCCGTGGCTACGCTCTCTGCGTGATCCTGCGCGAAGATGTCCCCGAGACGGTACTGTTTATTGATTATGGATTATCGTCATCGGGTACAATCGAAGAGCCTTTATACAAACAGGAAGGGTATCTATGCAGCTTTCTGAGCAGCTTCTTCATACGACGATACGAATTGAAGCATCGCTTCCCTCAGGAGAGTGCTCGGTTGGAACTGGTTTCTTTTTCAAATTCTGCGATGACGGCAAGACATTTGTTCCTGCCGTCGTGACCAACAAACATGTGGTCAAGGGCGGATATGAATACCGGGTCATCTTCTCGCGAGCCGACGAGAACGGCAACTTGCTCAATATAAACGAGCGGCTGACCATGCGTGGCTCGGACAGCGATTGGATTTCGCATCCAGACGAGAACGTGGACTTGTGTGTACTGCCTATTGGCCCTGCTCTCAACGGTTTTATCCAGGCGGGTAAGCATCTGCTCACTATACCGCTCAGTCTGGAGCTGCTTCCGACGAAGACGCTGATTAAAGACATGGGCTGCATGGAAGAAGTGACCATGATCGGGTACCCCAACGGCATCTGGGACGAGGCCAACAACTTGCCAATCGTGCGCAGGGGAATCACGGCGACTCCCTACAGATACGATTATCGGGGCGAGAAGGAATTCTTAGTGGACATGGCTTGCTACCCGGGTTCAAGCGGTTCCCCTGTCTTCCTGTACAACGAGGGAACCTATCTCGAGAATGGCGCGGTCGTCGTGGGAAGCAGACTCTATCTGTTGGGCATTCTACGCGCTGTTCCCATTAGAAACGTTCTCGGTGATATCACCGTATCTACGATTGCTCACGTAAACGTTCAAGACATGTTGAACTTGGGCATCGTCATCAAGTCCGAACGCCTGAAAGACTTCGACCCAATCTTGAGAGAGCGCTTGAGTGTTCCAGAATAATATTTAGGTCGCCCGCCGCACGTGGCGTTGGCGCACCCGAGCGCTGCGGGCCTCGGTAGTCCGCGCCGAGTGCCGTCACCCGGCCTGTAGTGACCCTCACGTCATCGGTATGCCCGCGCCCCGGCCCTTCGCACACGGGTATGTCAGCGCCGCGGCCGGCGGGCGGCCAGCTGCCGGCCCGTTCGAAGCCCTACCTGAGTAGCTCGTTTGACCTGTATCGTTTTTTTTCGGACACGCAGGCTGGAAGGACCGCGACACCGCGGTGCCTTAGACTGCATGTGGGCTGATAAACGAAAGGATTGCCGAATGGTCGCCAATCAGAAGAAGTACACCGACGGGATCAGGCGGGAGACCGCCGACTACGTCATCTCGACAGGGTGCCCATAGCCCAGGCCTGCGACGAGCTCGGGCTCAACGCCAAGACGGTTAACGACTGGGCGCTCAAGCGCCGGCGCGAGCTCTCCGGCGAGCCCGACCCGAGAGCCGAGGACCGCGAGCTGCGCGAGGCCAAGAAGCGAATATGCGAGCTCAAGATGGAGAATGCGTTCCTAAAAAAGCCGCTGCCTTCTTCGCCAAAGAGAAGCACTCTAGCCAAGTGCGGGCTCGTGTTGCCGGAGAAAGGTAGCTTCGCGCTGACCATGATGGCCGGGGTGCTGGGGGGTGAGAAGGTCGGGCTACTGGAGCTGGGCATCGAACGGCTGCCCTGAGGACGACTGGTCCGAGGTCCACGACGCCGTGCGGCGCGTGTGGCTCGATCCGACAGGCGCTTCGAGGCCTGCTTCATGAGGTGCTTCCTGTCCGACGTGCCTCGGGGCACGACCCTCTACTGCGCCAGCAAGGGCCGGTACGGCTCGCGCTAGATGAACGCGTCGCTCGATGGGTTGGCGTCGCCGCCACCCGCCGCCGTCAGCCGTCGCCGGGCCTTCCACATCATGAGGGGGAACGGCCTGGTCAGCGCATACGGCAGGAAGAGGTTCAAGGTGCACCCCGGGGCGGTCAACGAGGCCGACGTGCCCAACGTCGTCGCGCGCGGCTTCGGCGGCAGGGCGCCGCGCACCCATATATGCAGCGACCTGACCTACGTGCGCGTCGGGGCCTCGTGGAACTACGTCTGCCTGCTCGTCGACCCCTGCAACAGGGAGATCGTCGGCCACTCCGCCGGGCCCAGGAAGGACGCCCGGCTGGTCAAGTCGGCGTTCGCGACGCCCTCCATCCCGATCCCGGACATCGAGGTGTTCCGCACGGGCCGCGGCAGCGAGTTCGACAACGCCGAGATCGACCTGATGCTCGAGGCCTTCGGCATTGAGAGGTCGCTGTCGGCCAAGGGCTGCCCCTACGACAACGCCGTCGACGAGTCGACCAACAGGATACTGAAGGCCGGGCTCGTCCACCGCGAGACGTTCGGCACGACGCGCGAGCTCCGGGCCAAGCTCTCGGACTACGTGCACCGGTGCAACAACTTCAGGATCCACTCGACGCTGGGCTACATGTCGCCGGTCGAGTTCCGGAAGGCGGGGCTGTCCCTCCCGGAATCGTCCAAATAGGTGTTGCCAATCCAACCGCCTCTTTGATTATCAGCCGGGGCTATCTCGGCTTTTTTGATTGGGGCGGTTGTTATGTTGCTGAATCTTTAAGGGACGAAGATTGTTTTTCAAAGGCCCACGATGTGCATCTGGTCACTCATATCTTTTCGAGACAGAACGATAAGAAGCTATATGATTCTCTTGTTTAAAGATGGTGAGTTCGATGATTCCCAGATTCCAAGAACTATTA
>CABULX010000042.1 GCA_902492545.1 uncultured Collinsella sp.
TGCGCACGATCGCGCCGGCCTCCATAAGGTCGTAGATATAGCCGCGGCGTGTAAGCTCGAGCGCCACAGGCTGGCTCGTGGGATAGACCGACAGCGAGAACTCGCCGCAGCCGGTGTTGGCGCCCTTGAGCACGCGGGCAGCTTGGACCACGGAGTCGTAGTTGCCGCCCGAGCAGCCGGCGATAACGCCCTGTTGCACGTGCAGCTTGCCGTCGACAATCTTGTCGACCAGGCTAAAGTGCGTCTTGCCCTCGCCGATCTTGGCGGCCTCAAGCTCCACCTCGTGAAGGATGTCCTCGAGGTTTTCGTTGAGCTCGTCGATCTCAAAGCCGTTGGAGGGATGGAATGGCAGCGCGATCATGGGCTTGATGCTCGACAGGTCGACCTCGACGCAGCCGTCGTAGTAGGCGACATCGGCGGGCTTGAGCTCGCGGTAGTCCTCGCCGCGGCCGTGCATGGTCAAAAACGCGTGCGTGTCCTCATCGGTGGCCCAGATGCTCGACAGGCAGGTGGTCTCGGTGGTCATAACGTCGACGCCGTTGCGGTAGTCGGTCGTCATGCTCGCGATGCCGGGGCCCACGAACTCCATGACCTTGTTCTTGACGTAGCCCTTGGCAAAGACGGCGCGGATGATGGCGAGCGCCACGTCGTGCGGGCCGACGCCGGGACGCGGGGCGCCCGTGAGGTAGATGGCGACAACGCCGGGATAGGCAACATCGTAGGTGTCACGCAGCAGCTGCTTGGCCAACTCGCCGCCGCCCTCGCCCACGGCCATGGTGCCCAGGGCGCCGTAGCGGGTGTGCGAGTCGGAGCCCAAGATCATCTTGCCGCAACCGGCGAAGTTCTCACGCATAAAGGAGTGGATGACGGCGATGTGCGGCGGGACGAAAATGCCGCCGTACTTCTTGGCAGCCGAGAGACCAAAGACGTGGTCGTCCTCGTTGATGGTGCCGCCCACGGCGCACAGCGAGTTGTGGCAGTTGGTGAGCACGTAGGGCAGCGGGAACTGCTCCATGCCCGAGGCGCGCGCCGTCTGGATGATGCCGACAAAGGTGATGTCATGGCTCGCCATGGCGTCGAAGCGAATCTTGAGCGCCTCGGGATCTCCAGACGTATTGTGTGCCTGGAAGATCGAATACGCGATGGTGCCGCGCTTGGCGTCCTCAGGCGTCTGCGTAATGCCGCGCTCGGCAGCCTCGGCCGCAGGCACGACCTCGCTGCCGCCGCGCAGGTAGATGCCGTCCTCGTACAGCTTAACCATACTGTCTCCCACTCTGCCCGAAAGGCTCGGGCGCATAGCATACATTCGTTCAATATCGTGCCATAGAACGGTTGCGAGTGGGTTACGAATCTGCACGTTCACTTTATCTCGGTAAAGCATAGAACGAGCCCGGTGTAGTGACATCAGACTTGGTGCAAGGAGTGTCCCAAAGTGCCGGCACAAAAGGAACGTCCCCAAGTGCCGGCACAAAAGGAACGTCCCCAAGCGCCAGCCAAAAATGGGAGTGGATAATCCCCCGTTTCTAGCCCTCAAGCGGACCAAAAGTGGGAGATTATCCACTCTCATATTGTTAGGATTTGCGTCGTAGAGCCGCCGTAACTAAAGATCGGTTCCCGCGCCTAGCAGCTTGCGCATGACTTGCTCGGGGTTGACTGAGCCGTCGCGCGGGGCCAGGGCGGTGATCTTCTTCTGCATCTTGTACTCGTGCAGCTCGTCCTCGAGCTGGCGCACGCGGGCGCGGAGCTTCTCGTTCTCGCGATCGCGCTCCTCGGCACGCTCCTTCATATCGAGGATGCGCACCACGCCGGCGAGGTTGATGCCCTCGTCGGTCAGTTGGTTGATGAGCTCCAGACGCTCAATATCGGCACGCGAATACAGGCGCGTGTTACCGCCCGAGCGCTGGGGGTTCACCAGGCCCTTGGACTCGTAGACGCGCAGAGTCTGCGGATGCATGCCGGTCAGCTCGGCCGCCACGCTGATCATGTACAGCGGTTTGTTCCTATTGTCCTCGGCCATGCTACCTGACCCCTTTCCGTCTCGTTATCGTCCATCATAAGCCCGCGGGCGCGGGCGCGCGCCACGACCGCCCTAGAACGTCGCCTTGTAACGGTTGACCTTCTCGCGATAATCGCGCGTGTCGGCCTCGCGCAGCCTGGTCATGGCATCGCGCTCGTCGTCGGACAGGTTCGTGGGGACCTGCACCTTGATCTCGACGAGCAGCGCACCCGTGCGGCCGCGATGCTTAACGTCGGGCGCACCCATCTCCTTAAAGCGGAACTTCTTGCCCGTCTGGGTGCCAGCGGGCACCTTCAGACGAACCGTCGCGCCGCCGGGCGTGGGCACATCCACCGTGCAGCCGAGCGCCGCCTCATAGACCGAGATCGGCACCTCCATGGTCACATCGGCACCCTTGCGCTTAAACAGCGGGTGCTCCTCCACATGCGTGGTCACGACCAGGTCGCCGCGCTCGCCTCCGGCAACGCCGTACTCGCCGCGACGTTTGTAACGCAGCTTGCCTCCGTCGACCGCGCCCGCAGGCACCGAGACCGTAATGGTCTGCTGCTCGCCCGTCGAGGGAATGCGGTAGGTAACCTTGTGCGTCACGCCGCGAAACGCGTCCTCGGCCGTCACATCGACGGTCAGCGACAGGTCGCCGCCCTTGCGTGCGCGGTTGCGGCCCGCGCCCGCACCGGCAGCACCCGCGGCACCGGCAAAGCCCGAGCCCCAGTCGCTGCCCCAGGCGCCGTTGCCGCTGAAGATGCTGTCGAAGATGTCGCCCCAGCCGCTCGCGCCCGCGCCGGCACCGTAGCCGCCGCCATACGCGCCGCCCGCGCCCGGCATGCCGCCAAACATGAGCATCTGGTCGTACTCTTTGCGCTTCTTCTCGTCCGAAAGCGTCTCGTAGGCCTCGCTGATCTCCTTAAACTTGGCCTCGTCGCCGCCGGCATCGGGGTGATATTTTTGCGCGAGCTTGCGAAACGCGCTCTTGATCTCTTTGTCGGAGGCGCTCTTGGATACGCCCAGGATGTCATAGAAGGTTTTGCCTGCAGCCATCGTAGCTCCTCTCCTGTTACGTCCGCCGTCCATGCGGGCGGCGGCCCATGCTTTCATATGGCACTAGGCCAGAAAGGGCCCCGGGTGTTGCCCCGGGGCCCTTCTCAATTACTCCTCGGTGCTCTCGGCCGTATCGGCCGTAGCATCCTCGGGCGCAGCTTCGGGCTCCGGTGCGGGGCGCTTCTCGCCACCGTAGGTCACCGTCACCATCGCGGAACGCAGGATGCGATCCGCCATGCGGTAGCCCTTCTGGTATACATCGTTGACGGTCTCGTCGTACTGCGATGCGTCCTCGACGCGACCCACGGCCTGATGCTCGAGCGGATCGAACGCCTCGCCCTTGGGGTCGATGGGCTCAACGCCCTCGTGCGCAAACACATCGAGCAGCTTGGCATGCACCGCGTCGACACCGTCGACGAACTGCTGAAAGTCGTCGGCAAGCTCCTGGCTGCGGGCATGGTCGATCGCACGCTCGATATCGTCGACCACCGGCAGCAGCGCGGTGACGAGCTTCTCGGTCGCGCGCTCGCGCTCGGCGATGCGCTCGGTGGCGGTGCGGCGACGGAAGTTCTCCCAGTCGGCCTGCA
This sequence comes from uncultured Collinsella sp., assembly GCA_902492545.1. Lineage (GTDB taxonomy): Bacteria > Actinomycetota > Coriobacteriia > Coriobacteriales > Coriobacteriaceae > Collinsella. Next base: position 3,643 of record CABULX010000042.1, read on the forward strand.
GACGGGCGGTGCGCTCGGTGGCGTCCTTTGCCTTGTCCTCGGCGGCCTTCTGAGCCTCTGCCGCAGCATCGAGCTCATTGCGCACGTCGGCAAGCTCTTTCTGAGCCTGCTCGAACTTGAGCTTAAAGTCGTTGTCGGCGGCTTCCTCACCGGCGCGGATAGCGGCTTCCACCATCTCGTCCTCGGTCATCGTCGCCTCCTTGTTGGAATCCTCTACTTGGTTCTCGGCAGCCTCGGCGGCCGGGGCCTCGTTGGCCTCGGTATCGTCAACGGCCTCTACGGGAATCTTCACGTCCTTCTCCTCAGAGTCAACGGGGGCGGCACCAACGGCGGCCGCCTCCGTGCGAGCTTTACGGGCGGACATGATTATTTGTCCTCGTCGTCCACAACCTCGTAGTCGGCGTCGACAACGTCATCGTCGGCAGGCTGGGCGCCAGCGGCACCGTCGGTCTGCTGCTGAGCGTCGGCGTAGACAACCTGGGCCAGCTCGTAGGCCACGGACTGCAGGGACTCGCCGGCGGCCTTGATAGCCTCGACGTCAGAGCCCTCGAGCGCCTTCTTGGCGTCGGCGATAGCGGTCTCGGCCTTGGACTTCACGTCGGCGGAAACCTTGTCGCCCAGCTCGTTGAGGGTCTGCTCGGTGGAGTAGCACAGGCTGTCGGTCTGGTTGCGGACCTCGACCTCTTCCTTCTGCTTCTTGTCCTCCTCGGCATGAGCCTCGGCGTCCTTGACCATACGATCGACTTCGTCGTCGGACAGAGCGGTGGAACCAGAAATGGTGATCTGCTGCTCCTTGCCGGTGCCCTTGTCCTTAGCGGAGACCTTGACGATACCGTTGGCGTCGATGTCGAAGGTGACCTCGATCTGCGGCACGCCGCGGCGGGCAGCCGGGATGCCGGTCAGTTGGAACTTACCGAGCGACTTGTTGTCGCGGGCAAGCTCGCGCTCGCCCTGGAGCACGTTGATCTCGACGCTGGTCTGGTTGTCGGCAGCGGTGGAGTAGACCTCGGTCTTGGAGGTCGGGATCGTGGTGTTGCGGTCGATCATCTTGGTCATGATGCCGCCCATGGTCTCGACGCCCAGCGACAGCGGGGTAACGTCGAGCAGCAGGATGCCCTCGACGTCGCCGGTAAGCACGCCGCCCTGGACGGCAGCGCCGTCGGCAACGACCTCGTCGGGGTTCACGGACATGTTGGGCTGCTTGCCGGTCATGGTCTTGACGAGCTCCTGGACGGCGGGCATACGGGTGGAGCCGCCGACGAGGATGACCTCGGTCAGATCGGAGAGCTTAAGCTTGGCGTCGCGCAGGGCGTTGGTGACAGGCTGCTTGCAGCGCTCGAGCAGGTCGCGGGTGATCTTCTCGAACTCGGCGCGGGTCAGCGTGTAGTTGAGGTGCAGCGGGCCGGACTGGTTCATGGTAATGAACGGCAGGTTGATGGTGGTCTGCTGGGCGGCGGAGAGCTCCTTCTTGGCGTTCTCGGCAGCCTCCTTCAGACGCTGCAGGGCCATGGGGTCCTGACGCAGGTCGACACCGTTCTCCTGCTGGAACTTATCGGCCATCCAGTCGATGACGCGCTGATCCCAGTCGTCGCCGCCCAGGTGGTTGTCGCCCGAGGTGGACAGAACCTCAAACACGCCGTCGGCGAGGTCGAGGATGGAGACGTCGAAGGTGCCGCCGCCCAGGTCGAAGACCAGGATGCGCTGGTCGGTGCCCTGCTTGTCCAGGCCATAGGCAAGAGCAGCAGCGGTCGGCTCGTTGACGATACGCTTGACGTTGAGGCCGGCGATCTTACCGGCGTCCTTGGTGGCCTGACGCTGGGCGTCGTTGAAGTAGGCCGGGACGGTGATGACGGCGTCGGTGACGGTCTCGCCCAGATACTTCTCGGCGTCGGCCTTCATCTTCGCGAGCGTCATGGCGCTCACCTGCTCGGCGGTGTAATCCTTGCCCTCGATGTCGACGACGGCACGGCCACCCTGGCCCTCCTTGACCTCATACGGCACGGTCTTGATCTCGGAGGTGCACTCGGAGTACTTGCGGCCCATGAAGCGCTTGATGGAGAACACGGTGTTCTTGGGGTTGGTGACAGCCTGGTTCTTAGCGGCCTTACCCACGACGCGGTCGCCGTCGGCACGGAAGCCCACGACGGACGGGGTGGTGCGGTCGCCCTCGGCGTTCACGATAATGGTCGGAGAACCGCCCTCGAGAACGGCCATAGCGGAGTTAGTAGTACCAAGGTCGATACCAAGAATCTTACTCATTAGAAATTCCCTCTCTCTTGTGCGTTCGCGCCGACTCGGCGGTCTGCCGCGCGGCGCTTCGGCTTGTCTTTCAGGATGTAGTGTATCCCCTTATGGGCCGGAATATACAAAATCTAAGTCAATTCATATAAGATTTCTTATCTCTGAGAGTTTAGGTTCTCAAATGCGCAGGTAGATGCACTGTTTGAGTTCTCGGTAGATCTATTGAGATCTATGTAGAGTTGACTGAGGTTTGCGTCCGGGGGTGCCTGGGGGCCGTCTTGCGGAAAGTTCATCCCGGTTTGAGCGTGGATTCCGGGTCGCAGTTTCCGTCTGAAGGCTCAACCGGAAACCGTATCCCGTTTTGAGAGCTGATACCGGGTCGCAGTTTCCTCTAGCGGCCCAACCGGAAACTGCGACCCGGTTTTCGGCCAAATAACGGGATGCCCTTTCCGCAGGCGCGCTCAATAGCTCAATATTTCAAGTCACCTTTAGCTAACATTTGCGCAGCTCAACGGCCCCACCTGCGCATTTTTTAGTAAACCTTGGCATACTCGGCGAACGGTATGAAGATGCCGGTCAGAGGGTATTGCAAACGGTCGCTCCCGTGGTATGTTTTTGCCCGAATCAAACCGGCGCGCATCGCCTGTAGCGTCGGTCAACAGAGAGGAAACTACCATGGCTCATCCCGTAATTGATGCCGACGAGTGCATCGCTTGTGGCGTTTGCGTCGACTCCTGCCCCGCTGGCGTTCTGGAGCTCCAGGACGTCGCTACCGTCGCTGACGAGGACTCCTGCGTCGCCTGTGGCGCTTGCCAGGACGCTTGCCCCGCTGGCGCGATCACCGAGATCGTCGAGGAGTAACAACTCCCCCACTTGCACACTCAAAAGTACACCGTGCACAAAAAAGGAGGCCTCCGCATCGCCGCGGAGGCCTCCTTTTTTGTGCGGATAACTAATTTGGCACCGCCGTTGGTTGAACTCGCGCCAGCGAAAACGCCCCATTTGAGGCAAGGTGGCCTGAAAGAGGAGGGAAGCGTACTCTGGTACGCGACCGACGATTGAAGGCCAGATTGTCCAAATGGGGCGTTTGCAGCGTCGGCTAAGAGAGATCGTCTTCGTAGGGCATCAGGTCTGCTAGGTAGCCTTTTTCCTTGAGCATCGCCTCGATCTCGTCGAGGGTCTGTTCGTCCTCCGCCGCAATGCGATGGAAGTGGTAGCCGCTGGTCACCGTCAGCAGCGGAAAGCTCTTGCCGCTCTCGATATCGCGCAGATAGCGCTCGACATCGCGACGATTGCGGATGTCCAGGTCGGCCGTAATCTTACCGTACACGCGGTGATTGACAATCACGTTGAGCACGGCGCCGCCGGCGTCGACGATACTCGTGAGCTCATCGCCTGCCTGCTCCACGCTGTGGCGAACCTTGACCAAGCGCGTAGGCACGGCGGGGCTGCTGGGGGCCTCCTGCAGCACGTAGCCGCGGTTGGTCGCCACGATATCGTGCCCATCGGCGCGCAGCAGGGCGATGTCCTGCACCACGATCTGGCGGCTCACACCCACCTCGCGGGCAAGCGCGCTGCCCGATACGGGCCCCTTGGCCCCCTCGAGCACGGCCATGATGGCACGGCGACGCTCGCGGGCGTTCATTATTTACCGTCCAGCAGACGCAGGTGCTTAAGCGAGAGGTCGAGGATCGGCGCGGAGTGCGTCAGGGCGCCCGAGCTAATAAAGTCAACGCCCAGGTCGGCAAGCGCGCGGATATTGCTGGCATCCACGTTGCCCGAGCACTCGGTCTTGGCGCGGCCGGCGATAAGTTCAATAGCGGCGGCCATGTCGTCATGGGTCATGTTGTCGAACATGATGATGTCGGCGCCGGCCTCCACGGCCTCGCGCACCATGTCCAGGTTCTCGCACTCGATCTCGACCGTCGTGGTAAACGATGCGTGGGCGCGCGCCATCTCGATCGCGCGCGTCACGCCACCGGCGGCATCGATGTGGTTGTCCTTGAGCATGACAGCCGTCGACAGGTTATAGCGGTGGTTGCTGCCACCGCCAATCTCGACTGCCGCCTTTTCAAACACACGCATGCCCGGTGTGGTCTTGCGCGTGTCGACAAGCACGGTCTTGGTGCCCTCGAGCGCAGCCGCCATCCGATGCGTGTAAGTAGCGATGCCGCTCATGCGCTGCAGGTAGTTGAGCGCCACGCGCTCGCCCGAAAGCAACACGCGCGCGTCGCCGCGCACCTGGCCCACGTGATCGCCGGCATGCACCTCGTCGCCATCCGAGACATCGAACAACACGGAGTTCTGCGGATCCAGCAGCTCAAAGGTGCGGGCGAATACGTCCAGGCCGGCGATAATGCCGTCGGCCTTGGCGATAAGCTCCACCGTGGCGGGACGCGCCGTGGGGCACACGCTCGCCGTGCTCACGTCCTCAAACGTGATGTCCTCGCGCAGGGCCTGCAGAATCAGATCATCGACGACGAGCTTCATGGTAATGGGATTCATGGTCTACTCCTCCACGGCCTGCGTGCCGGCGGCACAGGCCAAATCATCGATTGCCAGGGCGTCGGCGCTCAGGGCGCGATGACGGCCATCGAGCGCGGGATCGCCCGCCTGCTCCACGGCCAGCGACTCGCCGGTACGCATGTACCACGCGGCGCGACGACCCCAGACCAGCGCCTCGAGCAGGCTGTTTGATGCAAGGCGGTTCTTGCCGTGAACGCCGTTGCAAGCCGTCTCGCCCGCGGCGTAGAGCTCGGGCATCGAGGTGCGGCCGTCCTTGTCGACCCACACGCCGCCCATAAAGTAGTGCTGCGTCGGCGTAACGGGAATGGGCTCGTCCAAGATGTCGCGGCCGTCCTCCAGGCAGCGCGCGCGGATGTTGGCAAAGTGCCCGGTCACCACGTCGCGCTCGACGGGGGCAAAGCTCAGCCACTCGTGCTCGGTGCCGTCCTGCTTCATCTGCTCGCGAATAGCGGCGGCGACCACGTCGCGCGGCTGCAGCTCGTCGGTAAAGCGCTCACCGGCGGCGTTGAGCAAAATCGCGCCCTCGCCGCGGCAGCTCTCGCTGATCAGGAAGGTGCGGCCCGGCTGCGGCGAGAACAGTCCCGTGGGGTGGATCTGCACGTAGTCCAGGTGCTCCATCTTAATGCCATGCTCCTGAGCGATGTAGCAGGCGTCGCCCGTGAGCTGCGGGTAGTTGGTCGAATGGTCGTATACGCCGCCGATACCGCCCGTCGCCCACAGCGTGTGGCGGGCATGGATCTTAAACGGCTCGCCGGCATGCACACCCTCGGCGGCATTTGCCAGCTCGTCGGCGGGACGAACCGAGTTGTCCTCATCCACGGGAACGGCAACGACGCCGGTGCACACCGTAACGCCATCACGCTCGCCCGTCAGGATGTCGGTCATGGCCACGTGCTCCAAAATCTGCACGTTGTCCAGCTTGCGGACGGCCTGGAGCAGCTTGGTCGTGATCTCCTTGCCCGTAATATCGGCATGGAAGGCAATGCGTGGGCGGCTGTGCGCGCCCTCGCGGGTAAAGTCGAGGCTGCCGTCGGCCTTGCGCTCAAAGTCCACGCCCATCGCTAGCAAGTCGTTGATGACCGAGCGGCTCGAGCGAATCATGATGTCGACGCTCTCGCGGCGGTTCTCGTAGTGGCCGGCGTGCATGGTGTCCTCAAAGAAGGCATCGTAGTCCGAGCCCTCGGGCAGTACGCAGATGCCGCCCTGCGCGAGCATCGAATCGCACTCGTCGACAGCGCCCTTGGAGAGCATGATCACGCGCGTGCTCGTCGGCAGATTGAGAGCCGCGTACAGGCCCGCCACGCCGCAACCGGCGATGACGACGTCGCACTCCATGTCGGGGTATTGTTTGGTTTCCACAGGAATCCTCTCCCTTGTAATGTGACATAAGGGACCACCCCTCATGCCACATTGTTCTAGTGCGCTGCGTACTCGAGCATACGGTCGAGCGTAAGTTTGGCCTGGTCGGCAGCCTCGTCCGACACACCGATCTGCACCTCGCCCTCGCCCGTCTCCAGGCAGCGCACGAGCTTTTCGAGCGTAATGAGATCCATGTTGACGCAGGTGGGCTGCACCGCGGGGAAGTAGAACTTCTTGCCGGTGCCCTGGCAGCGGCGCTCGAGCTCGTAGAGCACGCCGCGGACCGTCACGATAATGAACTCGCTCGCGTCGGACTCCTCGGCGTACTTGATAATGCCGGCGGTGGAGCCGATGTAGTCGGCCTCGGCCAGGACATCGGCCTTGCACTCAGGATGCGCCAGCACGAGCGCGTCGGGATGCGCCTCCTGCGCGTCGACAATCTGCTCGACGGTGATGATGTGATGGCGCGGGCAGTAGCCGTTGTTGAGGATGACGTGCTTTTGCGGCACCTGCTCGGCTACGAAGCGACCCAGGTTTTGGTCGGGAATGAACAGGATATGCTGCTGCGGCAGCTCGGACACGATCTTAACGGCGTTGGAGCTGGTGACGCACACGTCGCTCCAGCTCTTGATCTCGACCGTGGAGTTGACGTAGCAGACCACGGCAAGGTCGTCACCGTACTCGGCGCGGGCGGCGTCGACCGTCTCGCGCTTGACCATGTGAGCCATGGGGCAGTCAGCGCCCGGCTCGGGCAGCAGCACGGTCTTGGTGGGGTTGAGCAGCTTGGCGCTCTCGCCCATAAACTCCACGCCGCACAGTACGATGGTCTGCTGCGGCAGGCTCTTGGCAAGCTTAGCCAGGTAGAAGCTGTCGCCGACGTAATCAGCCACGGCCTGCACCTCGGGCGCCACGTAATAGTGCGCCAGGATCACCGCGTCGCGTTGGGTTTTTAGTTGCTGAATGGCCTCGACGAGCTCTGCGGGCACCAGTGCCGCGCGCTCCGTTGCCGTCGTTGCCGATGCCAGGCCGGCCGCAATGTCGCGTGCAAGCTCCGATGCATCCATGTTCGCGCTCTGTGCCATCAAGGCCCCTCTCTTTTGGCGAATCTTGGGGCTTTAGTATGACACCTAGGTTTACAGCTGACAAGACAGCTGTAAACCTAGGTGTAAAGTTGAAATAAAGATTCAATCATATGGCAGGTCCATATTCGAACTGGCAAGCTGAGGATAGCTGAGCTCTCGATGGCGCAGGAGGCATCTTTCGCCACCGCAATACCGCTCGGCGCGAGTTGCACGACGCGGGGCGCAAATGGGACACGCCTCCGCGAGCGGTCCGCACCCAATGTGGCAAAATCGAACTACTAAGGGGGCTCAGAATGCTCAAGATTATTGCCTGCGACGACGACGTCGCTTTTCTAGATAGACTGCACCGGATGATCGACCGTTGGTCGACCGAGACGGGCACGGCGGTCGATGTTGCGCTCGTCACGCGCGGCGAGGACCTGCTGGCCCGCCATGCCGCATCGCGCGCCGACATCATTCTACTCGACATGATCATGCCGCTCGTCAACGGCATGGACACCGCGCGCGAATTGCGCCAGGCCGATACCGCCGTGCGCCTGGTGTTTCTCACCTCATCGCCCGAGTTTGCACTGGAGTCCTACGAGGTCCGCGCCTTCGACTATCTGCTCAAGCCCGTAACTTATGAACGCCTGGCGCAGTTACTCGACGAGCTTTCGAGCATGCGCCCGGCGGCAACCGACGAGCTCGTAATCAAAACGTCCTTTGGCTACCACGCCCTGCGCCTGTCCGACATCGAATATGCCGAGGCGCGCAACAAGCATGTGGTCTTCCACCTGCGCGACGGACGCGATATCGAGGCACTCGAGTCATTCCGCAGCGTCGAAGACCGTTTGGCGCAAAATACCACCTTCTTTAAATGCCACCGCAGCTACCAGGTCAACCTGCGCAATATCGATCACTTTGACCGCACGGACATCGTCATGCGCTCGGGTGTGTGCATCCCGCTTTCGCGCAGCTGCAAGCAGGGATTCCAAGACGCCTACTTTGCGGTTCGCTTTGAGGGTGGGAGACACTGATGGTCTCCTCGGTCGAAATGGTCCTTTGGGCAATCCACCACGCCACGACGCTGCTCTTTGGCGTCTTTGCCTCGGCGGCACTGTGCGGTGTCGAGATCAACCGGCGTCATGCGCTTGAACTGGTGCTGGTCGGTGCCGTAACCGGATGCGCATTTGGCCTCGCCAATGCCGTCGGCGGCGAGCTTTTCGCCCGCCAGGTATATCCGCTCGTCGTGCATCTGCCGCTCGTCATCTATTTGTGCGCGCGCTACCGCCTGAGCCCGCTGCTTGCCGTGCTCGGCATTACGAGTGCCTATCTGAGCTGCCAGTTCAGCAATTGGATGGGCATCGCCGCATTTGCCGCAACCGATTCTCAGATCGCGTACTATCTGGCGCGCATCGCGACCACACTCGCCGTCTTTGCCGTCCTGCTGCATTGGGCCGGCGACATCGGTCCGCGCTTGGCGATTAAAAGCACCACCGAGCTGGGCATCCTTTTAATCCTGCCGCTCGTCTATTACGTCTTTGACTATGCCACCAACGTCTACACCACGCTGTTCCACTCGGGCTCGGTGGTGACGGTTGAGTTTTTGGCATTTGCGCTCTGTGCCTTCTATCTTATGTTTCTTGCCGTTTATCTGCGCGAATACGAAGAAAAGGAAACCGCCGAGCGAGAGCGCTGGATGCTCGAAACCCGCGACAGCGCCGCCATCAAAGAGCTCGAGGCTTGGCGTCAATCTGGACGCGAGCTGTCGATTCTTCGCCACGATATGCGCCACTTCCTACGCGGCCTGGCCGCTTTAATTGAGGAGGGGCACACCGACGAGGCGCTCAAACGCATCGACGAACTCTGCGAAGCCGGCGACCGCACCGCCGTACGCCGCTTCTGCGCCAACGAGACGGTAAACATTGCGCTTTCGTCATTTAACTCGGAAATCAATAGAAACGGCATTACCGCCAACCTGCGCGCCGCCGTGCCCGAAACCATCCATGTAGGTGACGCCGACCTGTTTAGCGTGCTCTCAAATGCCTTGGAAAACGCTATCACCGCCGCAAGCGCCGCACCCCAAGGAAAGCGATTCGTCGACTTTGACCTGCGATTAGAGGACAGCCAGCTGCTGCTGTTAGTTTCCAATACGTTTGACCGCGCGCCGCGCATGGTCGACGGCATGCCCGTGACCCGGCATGCGGGCCACGGCTTTGGCACCAGGAGCATCAAACTTGCCGTGGAGCGCATGAACGGCAACTGTCAGTTCCGCATTAACGGCGATCGGTTTGAGCTGCGCGCTGTGATGTAGAAGTGCGGCGCCGATCTCGAGGCGTGCCTTGCCCGCCAGACAATCGCTCGCCGGCGCCAATCCGCTACAGCGGAGCAGCCGCCGGGGTCAGCTGCTTGATGTATGCCCACATGCGCTGCTTGGCGGCTTTGTCAGTGAGCGCCGCCTCAAAACCGTCGAGCGCGAGCACGCGGCGACCCTGCACATGGGCGACCAAGCCGGGCTTGAGCATGGCGGTGTCGAAGTCATCGATCGCCACGAGCATATCGGCGTAGGTCTCGCGCATGGCGTCAGCCGCGTTGTTGTCGAGCAGTAGCACCGCCTCGGGGTCCAAGGCCTCAAGCGCCTCGCGGAACAGCTCGCACGGCAGAGTCTCGCCCACCGCGACCGCTCCGTCGCCCACGCCGGCGACGCTTGCCAGCACGCAAAAATCCTCGGGCGCGTAACCGATGGCCCCAAGCGCCTTGCGCAACGCCGCGCCATCCGGGCCGGCGGCAAGCTCGCCACCCGAACGCTCGGCCTCGTCCAAATCACCTTTGACCAGCACGATCGGCGAGCACGCGTTGCCCGCGATACGCACGCCACGACCCGCGAGCGATGCGAGCTCCTGCTCGGTCGCCTGGGCGATGGCTTCTTTTTTCTGGCTTTGTGACGTGGGCATGCGCTCTCCAATCGTTTGCGTGCCCACCATTATATAAAAGAGCCGCCCGCGAGTGGTTGCTTTGCGGGCGGCTGGGTATAAGCACGGTCGTACTGAGTTTTACGCGGCCGAGCCGCGTCGCATTATGGAGGTCACCATGGCTGACATTAATCAGATTACCCCCGAGAACTTCGATTCCGTCGTTAACGGCAGCCTTCCCGTGCTGGTCGATTTTTGGGCACCGTGGTGCGGGCCCTGTCGATCCCTCTCGCCCATCGTTGACGAGGTTGCCGATGAGCTGGCGGGCAAGCTTGCCGTTGCCAAGTGCAACGTCGACGACAACCAGGACCTGGCCATGAAATATGGCGTCATGAGCATCCCCACGCTGATTGTGTTTAAGAACGGCGAGGAGATTGACCGCTCGGTTGGCGCTCTGCCCAAGGCGAGACTGCAGGCGCTGCTGGAGAAGCATCTGTAATACGCTTGTTACTTACCCGCCGTCCATGAGCGCTTTTGCACCGCTCGCCGGACTTCTAGGTGCACCGTGTGCGACCACGGATAGTATGGTAGTCACAAACAGCCCCCAGTGAACGGGTGCGGGTCACACAGACTCGCACCCGTTTTCTTATGCAGCTGCGCGCAGAGCGGGCGTAGTAAAATTTGAACCACTAAACTGCCCCATACAAAAGGAGATTTCCCATGCATGATGTTGGAATGAACATGAGCCAGCTTGCCATGAGCGTCAAGCAGGTCGACGACACCATCGAGCTCGCTCACGAGTGGAGCCATCAGCTGCTGCATGCGACCGAGAATTTTGACATGGAGCGCATCGGCGCCAAGCTCGAGGCCGCCATGGCCGCGCTGCACGAGGCCCACGACGCACTCGAGGGCTACGAGGAAGCCATCGAGGCCGACCACAACTCCGTCGGCTCCGTGAAGCTGGTGTAACGTGGCCGAACATGAGCACGGCTGCGGATACGAGCACGAGCATCCGCACGGGGCGGACGGTGACGCAGGCTGCCACTGTAGTGGCTCCGGCTCCGAGCTGGTCCGCTTTTCGGTTACCGCACCGGACGACCTGCTGCGCCGTTTTGACGAACAGATCGCGCGCCGCGGCGACGTGGCCAACCGCTCCGAGGCCGTGCGCGACCTGATTCGCGCCTCGATCGCCAAGGAGCAGATGCGCACGCCCGATGAGCATGTTATCGGGTCGCTCACCATGATCTACGACCACCATACCGGCGACCTGACGCGCCGTCTGGACGAAGTGCAGCACGACTACACCGACGAGATCGTATCGACCATGCACGTGCATCTGGATCACCACAACTGCTTGGAGATTCTGGCGCTCAAGGGTCGCGGCGAGCGCGTCTACGAACTAGCCGACCGCCTGCTGGGCCTGCGCGGCGTTAAGCACGGCGAGCTCACGTGCGCCGCCACCAAGCAGAGCCTGGGGCTGTAGCGGAATTTCCCGCAGCGCGCCTGCCAAAAAGGGACAGGTTTGTTTTGGCAGGTTTAGAAGTTTTACCTACCAAAATAAACCTGTCCCTTTTTGGTCGGTTTTGATGAGGGGTGTCGCATGCGGCATGTGCATATTCATGTGACGGGCATTGTACAGGGCGTTGGCATGCGACCGTTTGTGTATCGTGAGGCCATGGCGCATGGCATTTGCGGATGGGTGCTCAATGCGGGCGACGGCGTGCATATCGAGGCGCACGCTCCGGCCGATGCGCTCGATGCTTTTATTGCCGCGCTTTCTAAGCATGCGCCTGCGGCAGCCCGCGTTGAGCGAGTCGATATTGTGGATTTGGAGCCCGGCGGCTGGAGCGCTGCCGATGAGCAGGGCTTTCACATTGTGGCGTCGCAGGACCAGACCGCGCACACGACGCTCGTCTCGCCCGATATCGCCACCTGCGACGATTGCCTGCGCGAGTTGTTCGATCCCGCCGACCGACGCTATCACTACCCCTTTATCAACTGCACTAACTGCGGCCCACGCTTTACCATCATCCGGTCGCTGCCCTATGACCGAGCGGCTACCTCGATGGACCGTTTCCCCATGTGCCCCGCCTGCGCCGCAGAGTATGCCAATCCGCTCGACCGTCGCTTTCACGCGCAGCCCGATGCCTGCTTTGATTGCGGGCCGCATATTACGTGGCGCGAGGCTGTGAACGGCGATGCGTGCGGGAATTCGTCCGCGGCACCGGCCGTCGGCACCACACGCGAGGCCAGCGACGCTATCATCGAGCGCTGCGTTGAGCTGCTGGCCAGCGGTGGCATCGTCGCCATCAAGGGCCTGGGCGGATTCCATCTATCCTGTGACGCTGCCAACGAGCAGGCGGTGGCCGAGCTGCGCCGTCGCAAGCATCGCAGCAATAAGCCGCTTGCCGTCATGGTGCGCAGTCTTGCCGATGCCGGGCGCCTGTGCCATATCGACGACGCTGAACGCGAGCTTCTCGCCGGCAGTATCCGCCCCATTGTGCTGCTGCGCCGGCGTGCTGTTTGCGGGAGCGACGGCTCCCCCGACGCCCTCGCGCTCGCGCCGTCCGTCGCGCACGACCTGCCCGAGCTTGGCGTTATGCTCCCCTACACCCCGCTTCAGCATCTGTTGCTTGCCGCGGCAGAAGCCCGCGGTATGTACGCGCTCGTCATGACCAGCGGAAACCTGAGCGAAGAACCCATCGAGACCGATGACGACCTTGCCTGGGAACACCTCGTTGCCGCCGGCATCGCCGACGCGTCGCTCGGTAACGACCGCGCGATCCTCTCGCGCTACGACGACTCTGTAGTGCGCGTGGTCGACGGCGCCGTTATGCCCGTGCGCCGCGCTCGCGGATATGCACCCCAGCCGCTGCCGTTGCCGGCGCTCGACGGCGCTCCGTCCTGCGTGCTCGCCTGCGGGCCACAACAAAAGGCCGCGATTGCGCTCACGCGTGAAGGGACGAACGGCGAGGCAACCTGTTTTGTGTCGCAGCATATCGGCGATGTTGAAAACGGCGAGACCTTCGATGCCTGGAACGCCGCGCGCACGCGCTTGGAAGATCTCTTTGATTTGGCGCCCGCCGCCTTGGCCTGCGACTTGCATCCGAGTTATCTTTCGAGCCAATGGGCCCGCGAGCAGGCACGGGAGTACAACCTGCCGCTTATCGAAGTTCAGCACCATCATGCACATATCGCGAGCGTGATAGCCGAGGCCATCGCCGCGGGCCGGCTTACAACCGACGCGCGTGTCCTTGGCATCGCCTTTGACGGCACCGGCGCCGGCACCGATGGGACCATTTGGGGCGGCGAGTTTCTTGTTGCCAGCCTTGGCGGCTTTGAGCGCGCCGCGCATTTGCGCACCTGGGCGCTCCCCGGTGGGGCGGCCTCCGTGCGCGACGCCCGCCGCAACGCCTTTGCCCTGCTCAGTGAGCTCGGTCTGCTCGAGCACCCAGGTACCGCTCGGCTTTTGGACAGCCTCGACGAGCAAACGCGCAGCGTGACAGCCACCATGATCGAGCGCGGCATCAACAGCCCGCGTACCAGCAGCATGGGGCGTCTCTTTGATGCCGCGGCAGCGATTCTGGGCATCTGCGACAAGGCAACCTACGAGGGCGAACCCGCCATAGAACTCGAAGCCGCCGCCTGGCGCGCGCTCGACAACGAAATCGCCCGTTTTCCCGACGACAACGCCGGCTATTTCGCATCTGGCCCATCGTGGCTGGACGGCCCCTATGTTCTGGACCAGAAAGCACTCTTTGAGGCACTTTTGGGAGGAATTGAAGCCGGAGCGTCCGCCGGCAGGCTCGCGCTCGACTTCCATATCGCCATCGCGCGCTCTTCGGCACACATCGCCAGCGATATCTGCGTACGCGAGGGCATCGACACCGTCGCGCTCTCGGGCGGCGTGTTCATGAACC
>CABULX010000043.1 GCA_902492545.1 uncultured Collinsella sp.
AGCAAGTTTTGCATGGTATAGCCTTTCTTGCAGATGGCTACTGCATGGTTTCGGGGGCTACCAGGTCGAGCATCTCGTGCAGTTTGTCGCGCGTGACGCCCAAGGCTTCGGCTTGGCTTGCCGCTTTCGCAAGCAGCTCTTCGATATGACAGAGCTGGTTTTCGCGCAAAAGCTCCTGGTTGTCCTCGGCGACAAAACAGCCCTTGCCCTGCACGGTGCAGATGAACCCGAGCTGCTCCAGGTCGGCGTAGGCGCGCTTGGTGGTGATGACGCTCACGCCAAGATCGCTCGCGAGTGCACGGATGCTGGGGAGTTTGGCGCCCGCAGCGAGCGTGCCCGAAAGGATCTGAGCTTTGACTTGCGAGGTTATCTGCTCGTAGATGGGCTTGTCGCTCGAATTGGATAGGATGATGTCCACAGCGGCTCCTTAGCTGTTGGGCTACACGTGTATATAACCGGTAAGCACAGTATATAACACTATGCACAGTTCTGCAAGAGGCAAATGCGGATTGGGCCGGTTGCCCAGGCCCCAACTGATGAATTTGTCCTGATAGGTGCCCTAGAGCGGGATTTCGCGGCTACAATAATGCGGTTACAACGACGTAATGCACTCAATGCAAGAAAGGATCCGCATGGCAAGCCTGTCGGATGAAATCTCGTCGCGCCGCACATTCGCGATCATCAGCCACCCGGACGCCGGTAAGACCACGCTTACCGAGAAGCTGCTGCTCTATACCGGCAGCATTCAGACCGCCGGCTCGGTCAAGGGCAAGAGCTCGGCCAAGCATGCCGTCTCGGACTGGATGGACATCGAGAAGGAGCGCGGCATTTCCGTCACCTCCTCGGTGCTGCAGTTCACTTACAACGGCGCCTGCGTCAACATCCTCGATACCCCCGGCCACCAGGACTTCTCGGAGGATACCTACCGTACCCTTATGGCCGCTGACGCCGCAGTCATGGTCATCGACGGCGCCAAGGGCGTCGAGGCCCAGACCAAAAAGCTCTTTAAGGTCTGTACGCTGCGTCACATTCCCATCTTCACTTTTGTGAACAAGCTCGACCACGAGGCTCGCGATCCGTTTGAGCTCATGGAAGAGATCGAGAATGTCCTGGGCATCAATACGTATCCCATGAACTGGCCGATCGGTAGCGGCCGCAACTTCCGCGGCGTGTTTGATCGTCAGACCCGTCGCGTCATTGCCTTTGAGGGCGACGGCCACGCCAACGCCACCAAGAAGGTCGCCGAGGTCGAGGCCGAGCTGGGCGATCCTTCCATGGATGAGCTCATCGGCGAGGAGAACCATAAGAACCTGATGGACGATATCGAGCTGCTCGATGGTGCCGGCGACGAGCTCGATTTGGATGCCGTGGCCTGCGGCAAGCTGAGCCCGGCGTTCTTTGGCTCGGCGCTCACCAACTTTGGCGTGGAGCCCTTCCTCAAGGAGTTCCTGCGTCTGGCCCCGACGCCGCGCGCCTATACCGATACGCTCACCAGCGAGCCGGTCGATCCCTGCCGCGACGACTTTAGCGGCTTTGTGTTTAAGATCCAGGCCAACATGGACAAGAACCACCGTGACCGCATCGCCTTTGTGCGCATTTGCTCGGGCAAGTTCGAGCGCGGCATGGACGCCTTCCACGTGCAGGGCAACCGCAAGCTCAAGCTTGCCACGGGCACGTCGATGATGGCCGATGACCGCGCCATTGTGGACGAGGCGTACGCGGGCGATATCGTGGGCCTGTTCGACCCGGGTATCTTTAGCATTGGCGACACCGTGTGCTCCGGCAAGCGCCACGTGCAGTATCCGCAGATCCCGACGTTTGCCCCCGAGATGTTCGCTCGCATTACGCAGGTCGACACGCTCAAGCGCAAGCAGTTCGTCAAGGGTATGGAGGAGCTTGCCCAGGAGGGCGCCATCCAGATCTTCCGCGAACTGGGTGCCGGCATGGAGAGCGTCATCGTGGGCGTGGTCGGCGTGCTGCAGTTTGAGGTACTCGAGCGCCGCCTCAAGGCCGAGTACCGTGTTGAGGTTCGTCGCCAGCCGCTGCCCTATACGGACATCCGCTGGATCCAGAATGACCCCGACACCATCGATATCCCGGGCCTTTCGCTCACGCGCGACACGCTGCGCGTCGAGGACATGCGCGGCGGTAAGCTGCTGCTGTTCACGAGCCCGTGGAACGTGGATTGGGCAACCGACCACAACCCCGACCTTATCCTGTCGGAGTTTGGCAACGTAGCGTTTTAACGCATCGGCGCGGTGGCTCTGCGGGGCTGCCGCGCCGATTGCTTGCCTGATGCCGCGTGAGCGGCTATCATACCCACCGTCGTCTCAAGACCGAGGCGTCCGAGCAGTTCGGGTCCGATATCCTGCTCGTTAAACCTAAAACCAAAGGAGTACATAATGATCAAGAAGGTCATGGAGGACTACAAGGTCCTGTTGCGGAGCATTCCCGCGGCAACGGTTTCGCTGTTTTTCGTGAGCGTCATCATGATGAACCTGCTGGCCAACAAAGAGCTCATCAGCCTGCCGTATCTGGCACTCGATTGCGGCTTTGTGGTGAGCTGGGTTTCGTTTTTGTGCCAGGACATGATCTGCAAGCGCTTTGGCGCCAAGGCATCCATCAAAATCTCTATCCTCGCGCTGCTGGTCAACCTGGCCGTGAGCCTGTGCTTTTGGGCATGCTCGCTCACGCCCGGCATGTGGGGCGCCTACTACGACACGGGCATGATCGAGGTCAACACTGCCCTTAACGCCACCATCGGCGGCACCTGGTACGTGGTACTGGGCTCTTCGCTGGCAATGCTCGTTTCTGCCGTGGTTAACTCCACGCTCAACCAGTCGCTCGGCCGTATGCTCAAAAAGAATAACTTTGCGAGCTTTGCCTTCCGCTCCTATGTGTCTACGGGTGTTGGCCAGTTTATCGACAATCTAGTCTTTGCCATTGTGGTGAGCCACACGTTCTTCGGCTGGACCTGGGTGCAGGTCCTTATGTGCTCGCTGACGGGCGCTGTCGCCGAGCTGCTGTGCGAGGTCTTCCTGAGCCCCGTGGGCTACAAGGTCGTGCGCGGCTGGGAGCGCGAGAATGTGGGCTCCGAGTACCTCGAGCGCCACGCAACCGCCTAAGGAGCAAGTATGCGGGTTTTGATCACGGGCGCTTCGGGCGGTATCGGAGCCGCATGCGTGCAGCGCTTTTTGGACGAGGGCCACGAGGTCGTGGGCTTTGATCTGCTGCCGGCAGCGATCGAACACGAGCGCTACCGCCATCTGATCGTTGATGTTCGCGAGCCGGACTCGTTTCCAGGCGACCTTGAACCCCAAGTGATCGTGAACGTTGCCGGTACGCAGGATTCGGCCGACGATATCGCCGCCAACCTGTGTGGCACCATCAACGTGACCGAGCGCTACGCTTTTGTGGGGGAGGGGCTTGTCGCCAAGCCGGCGCCGGCTATCGAATCCGTGGTCAATGTGGGGTCGGCGAGTGGCCATACGGGATCGGAGTTTCCCGCCTATGCTGCCAGCAAGGGCGGGGTTATCGCCTACACTAAGAACCTTGCAAACCGCCTGGCACCGCAGGCCATCGCCAACAGTGTGGACCCGGGCGGCGTTATCACGCCGCTCAACCGTTGCGTGATGGAAGACGAGCACCTGTGGAATCAGATTATGGAGCTCACGCCGCTTAAGCGCTGGGCCACCGCCCAAGAGATTGCCGAGTGGATCTACTTTGTGGGCGTGACCAACCGGTTTATGACCGGGCAGAGTCTGCTAATCGATGGCGGCGAGGCCGGCCGCACACAATTTATTTGGCCCGAATAGGAAACGCGCCCGATGGAAGCCGTCGGGCGCGTTTTTGATGTATCGATTTTTAGCCGAGGCAAGTCCAGTTGACGGGGGTCGAGCCGTGCTGTTCGAGTAGCCGATTGGCTGCCGAGAAGGGACGCGATCCCATAAAGGCGGGGAGTTCTGCCGTGGCACGGTTGGCCGAAAGCGGCGAGGGGTGCGTAGAGGCCAGGCAGAACTTGCCGGTTGTCTTGCCCGCACCAGTTGCGACGATCTTGCCTTCGACCATCTGCTGGGCAAAGCGACCCCATGTCAAAAAGACTACCGGCTGGGGCAGCTGGCAGCAGCGTTCGATAACGTAGTCGGTGAGCGTGTTCCAGCCAAGCTTGGCGTGCGAGTTAGCGGCATGCTCGCGCACGGTGAGCGTAGTGTTGAGAAGCAGGACGCCCTGTTGTGCCCATGGTGTTAGATCTCCCGTGGCGGGAATGGGACAACCCAGATCGGCTTTGAGTTCCTTATAGATGTTGCGCAGGCTCGGCGGCAACTTGGTTTGCGTCGCGGGGACCGAGAACGACAGCCCCATAGCCTGGTTGGGTCCGTGATAGGGGTCTTGACCCAAGATGACAACCTTGACCTGGTCGGCCGGCGTGTAGGCGAGGGCATTGAGGATGTCGTCTTGTGCCGGGTAGATAGTCTGCTCGGCACGCAAAAGGGCGATGCGCTCGAGCAGCTGGTTCGTAGTGTCACGTACCGGCTGCGGCGCATCGCCCAACCAAGTTGCTATGTTGCGGTCGCGAGTTGCGGTGTCCATGGGGCTCCTTTACGTCAGATGCTCTGTTGGCATCTATTGTAAAGGCGCACCGGTTGCCTTTATGCCGCGGCTGTATGAAGAGTGGGGTCTACGAGACGTGCTCGGGCGCTCCTGCCATGCGAGCCTGTCCATGTGCGCGGAGGCGCGGAAGCTCGACGGTTGCCGCCATGACGCCGGTGAGGATGAGAGCTGCACCCAGGAAGGCGATGGGGCTCAGGACCTCACCGACTAGGAAGAACGAAAAGACGGCGGAGCAGACTGGCTCGAGCGAGAAGGCAAAGCCGGTGGTCTCGGCAGGCACGTGGGGCTGCACGAGCGTCTGGGTGATAAAGCCGTAGGCAGAGCAGATGAGTGCGAGCGCGACGACGACTACGACCTCGCCCGGCGTGCCGGGAAGCGTGAAGCCGCCAAAGGTGAATGCGGCGATGCCCGAGAACAAGCCGCCAAAGCCCAGCTGCCAAACGCCCAGAGCCAGCGGGTCGACATCTTCGACAAAGCGCTTCGCCACAATGATGTGTCCGGCGTAGACAAAGGCGGAGAGCAGCATGATGATCGCGCCCGGGTTCAGGCTGGTAAAGTCGGCGCCCGAGAGCAGCAGCATGCCGCAGGTGACGATGGCGGTGCCGACGAGCACTTTGCGCTCGGGGGCGCGACGCAGCAGGGCGGCGTTGGCAAACGGTACGATCACGACCGTCAGGCTCTGCAAAAAGCCGGCAGTGGAGGCAGAGGTGAGGCTGGAGCCCAGGCACATGCAGGTGAGCTCGGTTGCCATAATGGCGCCGATGATGGCGGCACGGACCATAAGGTCGCGGTTGATGCGGAAAGCGCGCTTGTGGAAGAGCAGCAGGCAGACCACAAAGGCGATGATGCAACGTAGCGCGACGATGCTCGTGGCGTTCATGCTGTCCATGCCGATCTTCATGAGGGGATACGAAAAGCCCCATGCGATGGGAACGGAAAATGAGAGCGCGATTGCTTTTTTGCGATCCATGGGACTCCTTTTGTTACAGAACGGTTTCGCAAAAAGGATTCTGCTCCCAGATGTGGATGTAGTAAAGCGAATGTATCTTCAGTATGATTAAGAAATACTAATGTAGGCAGAAAAAGCCCTGGCAAAACGTTTTACGGCTGCAGTGATGTGGAGGCACGATGGCATCGCGGTATCAGATTGTTTGTATGGTGGTCGATCGCGGCAGTCTTAAGGGCGCAGCGGACGAGCTGGGCTATACGCAAAGCGCGGTGAGCCAGGCCGTCAAGGCGCTCGAGCGCGAGCTGGGCACCACGCTTATCGAGCGCGGTAAGCAGGGTGTTTCGCTTACGCGCGACGGTAAACAATATCTGCCGTACCTGCGCCAGATTGTGACCGCCGAGGCCGAGCTCGAGGGCAAGCGCCAGGAGCTGCTGGGACTTTCGTCGACTGATATTCGCATCGCGACGTTTACCAACGTGAGTCGAACCGTATTGCCGCGCGTGATCCGCGATTTTGGAGCCCTGCACCCGGGCGTACGCTTTACCCTCAAGCAGGGCGATTACACGCGCAACGCCCAGTGGGTGCACGATGGCGTGGTTGATTTTTGCTTTACGGCACGCGGATTTACCGCTGGGCTCGAGAAGCGCGTGGTCTATCACGACGAGTTGGTGGCATTGTTGCCGGCCGCGCATCCGCTGACGGCAAAGGAAAAGGTGACACTCGCCGACCTGGCGTCCGAGCCGTTTGTACTGCTGGATGAGGGCGAACAGAGCCTGGTGCTCGATGCATTTGCGGCGCATGGGCTGTCGCCGCACGTGACGAGCGAGGTGACCGACGACTACACCATCATGGCGATGGTGGAGGAGGGCCTAGGCGTGAGCATGCTCTACCGTCGTACTGTGGAGGGCATGCGAGCCGATATTCGTGTGCGGCCCATCGTGCATGCCCCCTCGCGCGACGTGGTGGCGGCCTGGCGCAGCTGGGACACCATGCCTATCGCCACGAGGCGCTTTATCGACTATATGAGCTCGCATATTGTCAATTAATGACTGGCGTAGCGTTGGATGCGGTGTTTAGCGGGCTGTCGCTTTGGCTTGGGTGGCGCGATAGGTGCGTGCCGGGTGGCAGAGTAGCACCGCCACGACCATAAAGAACGCCGTGGTGCCCAGGCTGATGGGGTAGACCATCATGATGTTCGCAAAGGTGCGGAAGTGCGGGAACACGCAGAACACCCAATAGAAGCGGATGCCGCAGACGCAGATCATGGTGATGAGGGCGGGCGTGAGCGAGATACCAAAGCCGCGCAGGTAGCCTGACATGTTTTCGTAGAACATGCTAAAGGCGTACGCCGGGAAGATCGAACACACGCGGATATAGCCGATCGAGACGATGTTGGGGTCGCTGTTGAACAGCGACAAGATCTCGCGTCCCAGGCCGACAATAACGATGATCGTGGTGAGTGCAACGATACCGCCTTCGACCAGGCAGACCTTAAGCGTTTTGGTGCAGCGATCGATCTGGCGGGCACCGTGGTTTTGTCCCACAAAGGTGGTGCACGCCTGGCTAAAGCTGTTGAGCAGGTTGTAGCACACGTACTCCAGACTCATGGCGGCGCTCGAGGCCGCCATGACTTCGGTGCCCAGGCTATTGATGGCGGATTGGATGATGATGTTGGCGACGGCAAAGACAGCGCTTTGGATGCCGGCGGGCAGGCCGATCTTGACGATGCGCTTGAGGGCGACGGGGTCGATAGCCAGGTCGCGTAGGGTGACGCGGACGACGGAGTCGGTCTTGAGCAGGCGGATAAAGAGCGTGGCGGCGCTGACGGTGTAGGCGATGGCGGTGGCGATGGCGACGCCCGCGACACCCCAGTGGAGCACAGGGACAAAGATGAGATCCAGGCCAATGTTGAGGACGGTGGACACGGCAAGCGCCTGCAGCGGCATGCGAGTGATGCCGACGGAGCGGAAGATCGCGGCCTCAAAGTTGTAGAGCAAGATCGAGGGCATGCTCAGCAAAAAGACGCGTAGGTAGAGTGAGGCGAGCGGCATGGTCTCGGCGGGAACGTTGAGCGCGGCGAGCATGGGCTCGGCAAAAATCTCGCCCAGGGCGATGACGACAAAGCCCACGAGCGCCATTAAAATCGAGGTATGGACGGCGCGTTTGACCATGTTTTGGTCGTTGCGGCCGATAGCGTTGGCGATGACCACGTTGGAGCCAAGCGACATGCCAATAAACAGGTTGAGCATAAGACTGGTAAGCGGAACATTGGAGCCGACCGCCGCCATGGCGAGGGTTCCCTGGTCGCCCGAGAAGTTACCGATGATGACCGTGGCGATGAGGTTCGATAGCTGCTCCAAGATGCTCGTGGCGGCCACGGGGAAGGCGAACAGGGGAATATTGCGCCACAGCGAGCCGGTGGTCATATCGATGTGCTTAGATACGGTGTCAGCCATACGCTCTCAATCTCTAACATGCTCTTTCGTGCTTATTTGCGCAGACGATGATACTCCTAATCGACTAGTCGTTGGGGACGTTCTTAAACGACTAGTCATTCAAGAACGTCCCCAATGACTAGGCGGGGAAGGCGTGCGACAATGGTGGACGTTGTGTTGTTCGCGCTAAGGAGTTGCCATGTTGTTGTGTCCCGTTTGCCATGAGCCGTTGGTGGACAATGAGCGCGGTGCTGCATGTGCGGGCGGACACCGGTTTGACCGTGCGCGCGAGGGCTATCTATACCTCCTACGCTCGTCCAAGAGCGGCGATTCCATGGGCGATCCCAAGTCGCAGGCGCGCAGCCGTCGTGACTTTCTGAACCGCGGATACTATGCGCCGTTGCGCGATGCGATGGTCGAGCTGGTGCGCGAGCGGGTGTCTGGACGTGCCGCGTCTGCGAACTGCCCCATGACGTTGCTCGATATTTGCTGTGGCGAGGGCTACTACACCAGCGCCATGGGCGCGGTGCCGGGCGTGGACGCTTACGGGTTCGACTTGGGCAAAGAGATGGTGCGCCTGGCCGCCAAGCGCGGCGATGCGACCTATTTTGTGGCCAACATGAAGGATATCCCCGTGGCCGATGGCGCCTTCGATATGGTGGCCGAGCTCTTTGCTCCCTTTAACGAGCGCGAGTTTGCCCGCGTGCTGGCGCCAGAGGGCTCGCTCTACATCGTGGTGCCGGGTGCCCGTCATCTCTTTGGGCTCAAGGAGGTGCTCTACGACACGCCATATCTCAATGACGAGAAACTGCCGAAGACTACCGAGCTCGAGTTGGTCGGAACGCAGCGGGTATCTGCGAATATTACGCTCCAGACCCAGGCCGACATCGAGGCGGTGTTCCAGATGACGCCGTACTACTATCGCACACGCCCTGCCGACAAAGAGCGACTGGCAAACTTGGACACCCTTCAAACCGACATCGACTTCATCATCGCCGAGTACCGCCACAGCTAACAACCTGCCAAAAAGGGACAGGTTTATTTTGGTAGGTTTTATCTGGGCAAACGTAAAGGGCCGACCGCGGAGATGCGCGATCGGCCCTTTTTAGTTGCTTGGCTGCAGAGGTTATGAGAAGCGAGCGCTTATAGGCGGTCCTTGTTCTCGGCTTTAACGGCGTGTGCCTGCTGAACAAAGAACAGGTCGTACACCACGATGACAAAGGCGCCAAAGTTGATGGCGTCGCCGCCAAACGCGGGAAGCGTGAGCACCGCTTGGGCAAGCGTGGCGACCGCGGCAACAATACCGAGCTTAAACGCGCCGTCCACCTGCGAAGGCTTGTTGGCGCCCTTGATACCGGCGACGCCTGCGGCAAGGTCGACGAGACCCTTGGCGATAAGCACGACCGCTGCGAGCGTGGCGTACGAACCGTACGTGGAATCGAGACCGCCCGTGGCGATACCGACGCCGGCGGTGACGAGGCTGGCGATGCCCAAAACAAAGTAGATGAGAGCAAGGATTTTGAGAGTCTTGCGAGTGAAGCTCATGGCTGGTCCTTTCGATACGAGTACGCCAACTTGGCGCACCCAATGTACTGCACATATGGTGAAGCACATTGTAGTTCAACGCGGCGATGCATGCGTTTGAAAGCGCATTGAGCCCGCGCAGCCAAACCCAACCTTTCAAAAAGGAAAGCTGGGCGTAAGTCAAATCGATGGCAGCGTATGCGCGGCGCTGCGATGATGGGTCCATGGTAAGAGCTGGTCTCAAGGAGGAGCCATGATGTACGGAGCAGGGCAAGTGCATGAGCCGCGGTCGTTGGGAAGGCGCATGGGTGATTCTGTGATCGCTGCCGTGTGCACGGGATTGATGGCGGTGCTTTGCATTGCGATGCTGTGGACCATGTCGCATGTGGGACAATAGCGAACGGTTGGGTGCCGACACAAACGGCGCTCACGTGTTCGTTTTGCTTGCTAAGGAGTGCCCATGGGCGTCGTCGATCCCTTTTCTGTTGCTCGGGCCGCGGGGCTTGAGCTGACCGGGACGTCCGAGGGTCTCACGCTCACCGACGGCACGATGGAGCTGTGTGCCGATTTTACCCGCATGCTTCCGCGGCTCAAGCGGGGCCGTCTGCAGCAAGAGCTGTTGGTAAAGGCTGCGCGCACAAAAGGCATCGAGCAACCATGGGCGATTGATGCCACGGCGGGCTTTGGCGAGGATTCGCTGCTGCTGGCGGCCGCGGGCTTTACCGTCGATCTGTATGAGCAGGATTGCGTGATCGCGGCGCTCCTCAAGGATGCTTTGGATCGCGCGGCAGATGAACCGGCGCTTGCGACAGCCGTGGCGCGCATGCGCTTGCATGCGGG
The DNA here is from genome assembly GCA_902492545.1 of uncultured Collinsella sp. Lineage (GTDB taxonomy): Bacteria > Actinomycetota > Coriobacteriia > Coriobacteriales > Coriobacteriaceae > Collinsella. The sequence continues at coordinate 10,360 of CABULX010000043.1, forward strand.
CGAGGACAGCATTGCCGGCCTTCGCCATACAGCTGAGTTGATCGGGCGGGGCGAGCTTGCCGCTCCCGATGCGGTGTACCTGGACCCCATGTTTCCCGAGCGCACCAAGAGCGCGGCGGTGAAAAAGAAGTTCCAGCTGCTGCATCACTTGGAGCAGCCGTGCGCCGATGAGGAGGCGCTGGTCCAGGCAGCGCTTGCGGTGCATCCGCGCAAAGTCGTTATCAAACGGCCGGTGAAGGGCCCGTTGCTCGCCGGAATAAAGCCGAGCCATCAACTTGCGGGCAAGGCCGTTCGCTACGATGTTTTGGTGCCGCCGCGCCCGTAGCTTGCGCGCGATAGCTGGCGCTCCGTCAGTGTCGTGCCGAAGCGGCGCCTATTTCCAAGGGTGCGACGTCAGGTGCCATCCGCCGCAGTATTCACATTTGTAGCAGGCCAAACCACGCCGCCCGCGGTTTTCGCAGTCGGCCATAACGGCCTCGGCCTCGGCGCGCGTGTCGTAACGGTTTTTGCGCTCGCACGATTTGTAGCGCCAGGCCTCATCGCGCTCGGCGTCCAGGGCGTCGCGGCGCTCGTCCTCGCGCGCAAACAGGTCGCTCATATCGCCGCCGGTAGCAGCGCCCAAAAACTCGCTTTTGGCCTTTGACCAGGCGGCTCGCTTTTTGCTTCCCATCTGCTTAGCGCCTCTCTCCAAACGCTGGTATCATTGCTCAACCAAAGTGATACCAATAAACGTGAGGTCGCCGCGTGATGATCAGAAAAACCCTCGATACCGACATTCCCGCCGTCATGGCTATCTATGACGCAGCCCGCGCCTTTATGCGCGCACATGGCAACGCCACGCAGTGGCCCGAGGGCACGCCTTCGGCCGAGCAACTGGCTGCCGATATTGCCGCTGGTGGTAGTTACGTGTGTGAAGTCGACGGTCGCGTGGTTGCGACGTTTGCCTTTTTACCGGGTCCGGACGAGTGCTATGACGTAATTGAGGATGGTCAATGGCGTAGCGACACTCCGTACGCCGTGCTGCACCGTGTGGCGTCCGACGGCACCGTGCACGGTATCGCGGCTGCGATGTTTGCCTTTGCCAAGGAACGTATCGACCATCTGCGTATCGACACGCACCAAGACAACCTGCCTATGCAGGGCGCCATCGCCAAGGCCGGGTTTAAGCGCGCCGGTATCGTATATGTGTCGGACGGTACGCCGCGCGTCGCGTTTGATTGGCTGCGCGAGACATAAGAGCGGGGACGCGTATCAACAATTTGCACGAACGAAAATGGCCCCGGGTGGGGTCATTTTCGTTCGCTGCGCTGTTTTGAAAGCCGGCTTTCGCAAGGCGCGAACCTACGAAAATCGCCGCGCGGCAACGCAGGGCGATGAGCTCGGTCGGGGGATAGGGCCCGCTTCGCCCGCCGGCCCGTAAATTGTATCATCCAGTGTGGAACGAGGATGCCCGTTGTCGCGTGCGATGGGCTTGCAATAAGAGGAGAGCCATGTCGAAGCAAGCGGTCGTTGGAATCTTGGCGCATGTCGATGCCGGCAAGACCACGTTGGCCGAGGCCATGCTATTCAACGCGGGCCGCATTCGCAAGCGCGGCCGCGTGGACGATGGCGATTCGCATCTGGATACGAACGAGATTGAGCGCGAGCGCGGTATTACGATCTTCTCGTCGCAGGCTGTGCTCGACCATGGCGATACCCACGTCATGCTCGTGGATGCACCAGGGCATGTCGATTTTTCAGCCGAGGCGGAGCGCACGCTGCGCGCACTCGACTACGCGATTTTGGTTGTGGGCGCCAACGACGGCGTGCAGGGGCATACCGAAACCCTGTGGCGCCTGCTTGCGCGCTATGAGATCCCGACGTTCATCTTTATCAACAAGATCGATTTGGAGAATCCCGGCCGCGATGTTTTGCTGGCACAACTTGGGCAACGTCTTTCCGAGGGCTGCCTGGATGCCAGCGAACTGCTGGCGGGCGGCGCCGTTCAGGAGGACGCCGCTGCGTTAGACGAGGCGGCGCTCGACGAGTTTCTTGAGGCGGGTGAGCTTTCCGTCGCAACGCTGTCGCGCATGGTCGCCGAGCGCAAGCTCTTTCCCTGCTTTGCCGGCTCGGCGCTCAAGGACCGGGGCGTGGACGAGCTGCTGGATGGTATATGCGCGCTGATGCGTGAACAGGCGTGGCTCCCGGAGTTTGCCGCGCGCGTCTATCGTGTCAGCCGCGGGGATCGCGGCGAGCGCTTGGCATGGGTTAAAGTGACCGGCGGCACGCTGCATGCCAAGCAGATGATTGCCGGACGTTCCGGCGCCGAGGCATGGGAGCAGAAGGTCGATCAGGTACGCATCTATAACGGCGAGAAGTATGAGCTTGCCCAAGAAGTTGCTGCTGGCGGTATTTGTGCCGTGACGGGTCTTGCGCACGTTCGCCCGGGGGATGCCCTGGGCGCGGAGCCTGCGGGCGATGCGCCTGTCATTGCGCCGGTCCTCACCTATACGGTGCTTCCGGGCGAACACGATGTCCACGCGGTGTTCAAAGCGCTGACTGAGTTGGCGGACGAGGACCCCATGCTCGGCGTAAGCTGGAATACTCATCTTGAGCAGATTCATTTGCAGTTGATGGGCGCTGTGCAACTCGAGGTCGTACAGCGCGTGCTTGCCGATCGTTTTGGCCTTGCGGTCGAGTTTGAGCCTGGCGGCATTCTCTATAAGGAGACTATTTCGCAGCCGGTCGAGGGCGTGGGCCACTTTGAGCCGCTGCGCCACTATGCCGAGGTGCATCTGTGCCTGGAGCCGTTGCCAGCGGGTTCGGGCGTGCAGTTTGGCACCGTGGCCTCGACCGACGAGCTCGATCTTAACTGGCAGCGTTTGGCACTCACCAACGCCATGGAGCGCGATCACCTGGGCGTGCTGACCGGCTCGCCCATCACCGATGTGCGTATTACACTCACGGGCGGCCGTGCGCATGCCAAACACACCGAGGGCGGCGACTTTCGCCAGGCCACGTACCGCGCGATTCGCCAGGGTTTGATGCAGGCGCGTGAGGCCGGCGCGGCGGTGCTGTTGGAGCCGTGGTACCGCTTTGAGCTCGAGGTGCCGGGGGAGTGCGTGGGCCGGGCGCTCTCGGATGCCACACGCATGGGTGTCGAGTACGAGCCGCCGACGATGGCGGGAGACCGGGCGAAGATTGTGGGTCGCGTGCCGGCATCCGAGGTACAGGATTATGCGCTGGAGGTGGCCGCCTACACGAGCGGTCGCGGGCATCTGTACCTGGAGTTCGCCGGCTATGCGCCTTGTCATGATGCCGAGCGCGTGATCGAGGCAGCCGCCTACGAGCCCGAGGCCGATCTGCCCAACACGCCCGACTCGGTCTTTTGCTCTCACGGCGCCGGTTACACGGTCAAATGGTACGACGTGCCCGCCGCGGCGCACGTTAAGATCGATCCCTCCACCTTCCGCCCCTGGCGAGCAGCAGACCCCGCCTTCTTCTGCCATTAGGGGACGGGGTAGAAATGGTAGATTTTTGAACCCTCTGATTCTTGACTAATTGATTTTGGCGTCGACGCTGCAAGATGGACAGTCCCTTTGTCCCATTTAGATGGTATAACTCGGTATAAGTTGATATAACTGTAGTCAGCGTCTGCCAATCCGAGGAGGCCGACATGAATCCAAATCCCTTTAAGCCAACGGCAGGCAAGCGGCCTCCGATGCTCATCGGTCGCGAGTCGGTCATCGAAGATTTTGAGGAAGGGCTCGACAACGGCGCTGGAGCGCCGGGCAGGCTCATGCTCATTACGGGAAACCGCGGCTGCGGCAAAACGGTTCTCCTGCGGGAGCTGCAACGTTTGGCTAGCGAGCGCGGATGGGCGGTTGTTTCCGATTCCGCTTCGCTTGGCTTATGCGACCGCTTGGCCGATGTGCTTCGCTCGAATAAGCCCGTTGTGACGTCAATGGAGCTCGGTCCGTCGTTTGGCCGGATGTCGGTCGAGGCGGCGCGAGCAAAGGGCGAGACGTTGCGAAGGCTGGTCAACGAGCGCCTCAAGAAGCTCGGGCCGGGAAAGGGCTTACTGTTTGCGATTGACGAGGCGCAATCGGCGTCTATCGAGGAACTGGCGGCTCTTGCCGTTCTCTATCAGCAAGTGCTTGGAGATCAAGATGCCACGGGCTTGCCCGATAGCGACCAGCGCGGCCTTGCGCTGGTTTTTGCCGGCTTGCCCAGTATGGTTGATGACTTGCTCGAAGAGCCGAGCGTAACGTTTCTGCGCCGCGCCCAGCAGCGTACGCTGGGGGCGATTTCTTTGCCCAAAGTGCGCGATTCATATATCCAGACGGTCAAAGACGCTGGTCTTTACGTTGACGCGGAGACGGCGGACCTTGCGGCACACAAGAGCATGGGGTATCCCTATATGGTTCAGCTGGTGGGCTATTACATGTGGCGCTCTGCCGTCCGGCGCAACTCGCAGGTCATTGAAAGGTGCGATGTCGAGGCTGGCCATGCGGATGCCATCTCTGAGTTCTACGAAGCGGTTGACGCGCCTCTGTATTACGGGTTGCGCAGTCCGCAACGCCTCTTTATCGAGGCCATGGCAGTTGACGAGGGTAAACCGACGCGTATGGCGGATATCATTGAGCGTTGCGATCGCACCCAGAGCTGGGCGAGTAAATATCGTGCAAGCCTGATTCGCGAGCGCGTCATCGAGGCTGCCGGATACGGCCTCGTCCGGTTTACTGTGCCCATGCTGGGCGCGTACATTCGCGATCGAGTTTTATGGCATGAGTAGGGTGATAGAGGTGACGGAACAGAAGATGAGCCCGCAGGCTATCGAGGTGCGTGGCGCGCGTGTACACAACCTCAAGGACATCGATATTGATATCCCGCTGGGAAAGCTCGTGGGTATTGCCGGCGTGTCGGGGTCGGGCAAGAGTTCGCTGGCGCTGGGAGTTCTTTATGCCGAGGGCTCGCGTCGCTACTTGGAGGCGCTCAGCACCTATACCCGCCGTCGTTTGACGCAGGCCGAACACGCCCAGGTGGACGAAGTGCTCCACGTGCCAGCGGCGCTCGCGTTGCATCAGCGTCCCAGCGTGCCGGGCGTACGCTCGACCTTTGGCACCATGACCGAGCTCAACAATAGCCTACGTCTGCTCTTTAGTCGTTGCGCCCATCACGTGTGCCCGTACTGCGGGGCGCGCGTGGAGCCGAGCCTTAACGTTGCCGCTGGCCTGTCGCTCACGTGCCCTGCATGCGGTCGCGAGTTCTACGCGCCGAGTGCCGAGGACCTTGCCTTTAACAGCGGCGGTGCGTGCCCTACCTGCGGCGGCACCGGTGTCATGCGTGAGGTGGACGAGGCGAGCCTGGTGCCCGACGAGTCAAAGACCATCAACGAGGGCGCAGTGCTTCCTTGGGGCACGCTCATGTGGGATCTGATGAAGCAGGTGGCCGGCGAGATGGGCGTGCGCACCGATGTGCCGTTTAACCAGCTCTCGCCTCAAGAGCGCGACATCGTGTTCCATGGTCCGGCGGTTAAAAAGCACATTCTCTACGTTCCCAAAAACGGCGAGGGCGCCACGCCGCTCGATTTCACCTATTACAACGCCGTCTATACCGTCGAGAATGCGCTCGCCAAGGTTAAGGATGATAAGGGGCTTAAGCGCGTGGCTCGCTTTTTGCGCGAGGGCCCATGCCGCGATTGCGGCGGCACGCGTCTCTCCGAGGCCGCACGCCAGCCTCAAGTGCGCGATATCAATCTGGCGCAGGCCGCGGCCATGACGCTGGGCGAGGCGATTGAGTGGGTGCGCGGGGTGCCCGCATCCTTGCCGGCCGAGATGCAGCCCATGGCGACGGATATCTGCGATTCATTTTTGAGCACGGCCCGTCGTCTGGTTGACCTGGGCCTCGATTACCTTTCACTCGACCGCGCCGGCGCCACGCTCTCCACGGGCGAGCGCCAGCGCGTGCAGCTCGCCCGCGTGGTGCGCAACCGATCGACGGGTGTGCTCTATGTGCTGGACGAGCCCTCGATTGGCTTGCATCCTGCCAATGTCGACGGCTTGGTAGGCGTGATGCGCGATCTGGTGGATGACGGCAACACCGTGGTTGTTGTTGACCACGATACGCGCGTTCTAGCGGAAGCCGACTATCTGGTCGAGATGGGTCCCGTTGCCGGAGCGGGCGGTGGCAATGTGATTGCCGCGGGTACGGTGGATGAGGTCGAGCAATCGCAGAGCAGCCGTATCGCCCCGTTTTTGCGCTCGGAGTCCAAGCGCTTGCGTCCGCAGGTGACTGACGAGGAAATGTTCGACCAGGGCCATATCCGCATGGCGACCGATGCCATCCATACCGTCAAACCGCTCGAAGTCGATATCCCGCGCGGCCGCTTGGTCGCGGTAACGGGCGTTTCGGGTTCGGGCAAGACGACGCTGGTGCTCGAGACGCTCATTCCGGCACTCAAGGCGCAGGCAGCTGGCGAGCGCCTGCCAAGCCATGTGCGCTGGGTCGACGCCGAGAGCATCGCACGCGCCAACCTGATTGACGCCACGCCCATCGGTGCCAACGTGCGCTCGACGGTAGCGACCTATGCCGACATCCATGACGAGCTGCGTCGCGCCTTCGCCCGCACGCCCGAGGCCAAGGCGGCCGGCTACAAGGCGGGTGCCTTTAGCTACAACACTGGTGCCTTGCGCTGCCCTACGTGCGATGGCACGGGCTCGATATCGCTCGACGTGCAGTTTTTGCCCGATGTCGAGATCGTCTGCCCGGCATGTCGCGGTTCGCGTTATGCGGACGCGGCTTCGCGTATCCATCGCGAGGGCAAGGACGGGAGTCTGCTTACGTTGCCGCAGCTCATGGATATGAGTGTGGACGAGGCCCTCGACGCCACGGTGGGACTCAAGAAGGTTCAGACGCGCTTGCAGACCTTGCACGACCTGGGCTTGGGCTATCTCACGCTCGGTGAGCCCACGCCGGCGCTCTCGGGCGGCGAGGCTCAGCGTCTTAAGCTTGCGAGCGAGATGGGCCGCGTGCAGGACGATGCCGTATTTGTGTTCGACGAGCCCACGATCGGCCTGCATCCGCTCGATGTCCAAGTGTTGCTGAGTGTGTTCGACGGCCTCGTTGCCAAGGGCGCCACTGTTATCGTGATCGAACACGATCTCGACCTAATCCGCAACGCCGATTACGTGATCGACATGGGCCCGGGCGGTGGCGACGCGGGCGGGCAAATCGTCTGCGCCGGCACGCCGGG
>CABULX010000044.1 GCA_902492545.1 uncultured Collinsella sp.
CAATGGTATACGGGTGCACCATCGACGTCTTCAATACAGAAGATATCAGTGCGGAGTGTTTTCAAAACCAAACCCGGTCCCGGCCTGCATTGACACAGCTGAAGGTTCTTGGGCATCGCTTGCTGGCGGGGTTCCTTGTCTGAGTTGGACTTGGTTGGCGGGGCTACTGGTCCCGGTCGCTGGTTCGCGCTTTGCGCGAACTCCGCGCCACTGTAAGTCAGTTAGGCTTCCGTTGTTGGACCCGCCACATCTTCCCGTCCCAGCATCGATCTTAGCTTCTCAAAGCTTTCCTCGCTCAGGCAGTGCTCCATGTGGCAGCCCTCTTGCGACGCCACCTCGGCCGATACGCCTGCATCCTCCAAAAGCCCCACGAAAAAGCAGTGGCGCTCCCACATTTGGCGCGCGACCTCCAGACCGCGCTCTGTCAGATGAACATCTCGTTTGCCCATTTCGACATAGCCGTTGCTTTCCAGCGTCGCCATGGCCTTGGAAACGCTCGCCTTGGTTACGCCGAGGTACTCCGCAACGTCGATCGAGCGCACGATGACCTGACGTTCCGACAGAACGTAGATTGATTCGAGATAGTCTTCTCCGGATTCACGTAGGGCCATGGGCCGCCTTTCGCGATGATTGCTAGTTAGCCTTTGGATACTTTCCACGGCTAACTTTACCGCAAAAGTTGCCCATGTCTTACTACTTTGTCTAAAAGTTAGCCGTGTTTCACAAAACGTGCGGGACGAAAACAAAATGGGGACGCCCCGCAAGGAGTGTCCCCAGGCGCCGGGTGCCGCCCCGCAGTTACATCAATCCAAAGTGCTTCGCGGCGTTGCAGATGCCATCGTCGTCCACGGCTGTCGTCACATAGGTCGCCGCAGCTTTCACCGTGTCCTGCGCGTTGCCCATGGCCACACTTGTGCCCACGGCCGAGAACATCGACAGGTCGTTCTCGCCGTCGCCAAAGGCAATCGCCTCGCTCGCGTCGATGCCCAGGCGCTCCAGCGTCGCCGCCACGCCCAGGTCCTTGCCGCCGTTGGCCGGAATAATGTCGCAGAACAGATCGCACCAGCGCGTGGTGAGCGAATGCGACACGGCATCGGTCACGATATGCTCGTCGGCCGGATCAACGAAGGCGCAAAACTGGTAGACCGGTGCATCAAAGGCGTGCTCAAACGGCTCCTCGTGGTAGACGATTCCCGCGTTGCTGCCAGCCGTCACCACGCGCTCGGACAGGCGGTTCACAAACGAGTCCTCGCCCTGCATGCACAGCGAGTCGTAGCGCCCCTGCGCCACCTGGTCCACAATCACCGCGACGTCGTCCGAATCGATCGGGCAGCTGCGGTAAACCCCCTCGGCATCAAAGCAGTGCTGGCCCGAAAGCGTAATGTACGCATCCCAGCCCAGGTCGAACAGCCAGTCCGGCATCTGGTAGGTCGGACGGCCCGTGGCGATCACGCACGCAATCCCCTGCTCGTGAAAGCTGTCGAGCACCTGCTGCGCCGACGCCGGAATCCGGTGGGTCTTAAAGCTCAGCAGCGTGCCGTCGATATCGAAAAACGCGGCTTTGATCATTCTCGCCTACTCCTCGCCCTCGAGCTTTTCGCTCGCCTCGAGCCACGCCATCTCCAGCTCGTCCATGGCGGCGTGAGCCTCGTCAATCTTTGCCTGCTGCTCGCCCAGCGCCGTGTAGTTGGTGGGGTCGACCTGGGCCATCGCGGCCTCGGCCTCCTCCACGCGGGCGCGCTGCGTCTCCATCTTGCGCTCGAGCGAGCTCACCTCGCGGCGGAGCTTCTGGCGCTCGGCGTTGGAAAGGCCATTGGGCTGGCCGCTCGACTTGGGTTTTTCGGCCGCAGCCGCCGCAGCACCGGTGTCGAACGTGCCGGTCTTGGCGCTCGGTGCGCCCACGGGCTCGCCCTCGGCGGTAGCGTTGCACAGACGCAGGTACTGGTCGACGCCGCCGGGCATATGCGTCAGGTGGCCGTCGAGCAGCGCCCACTGCTGGTCGGTCACGCGCTCCATCAAGAAGCGGTCGTGCGTCACCAGGATCAGCGTGCCGGGCCAGCCGTCGAGCAGATCTTCGACAATCGCGAGCATGTCGGTATCCAGGTCGTTGCCCGGCTCGTCCAGGATGAGCACGTTGGGCTCGTCCAGAATCGTCAGCAACAGCGACAGGCGACGGCGCTGACCGCCCGAAAGATCGCCGATGCGGCTCCAGAGCTGCTGCGTCGTAAAGCCCAGACGCTCGCAGAGCTTCTCGGGCGAAGTCTCCTTGCCGTCGATGACGTAGTACTTCTTATAGTTGCCGAGCACCTCGCGGATCGTGTCGCCCATGTAGGGCTTGAGCTCCTCGAGCTGCTGCGACAGCACGCCAAAGCGCACTGTCTGGCCAATCTTCACGCGGCCGCGCGTGGGTTCAATCTTGCCCTGGATCACGTCAAGCAGCGTCGACTTGCCAGCGCCATTCTCACCCAAAAGACCATAGCGGTCGCCCGCACCAATGAGCCAGGTCACATCGGAGAGCACCTGCTTGGGCGCGCCGCCGGCATCCGCATAGCCGGCGTCCACGTCGACCACGTCGATAACCTGCTTGCCTAGGCGGCTCACGGCGAGGCGCTTGAGCTCCAGCTCGTCACGCACGGGCGGCACGTCGGCGATCAGCTCGCGAGCGGCATCAACACGAAACTTGGGCTTGGTGGAACGCGCCTGGGCGCCGCGGCTCAGCCACGCGAGCTCCTTGCGCGCCATGTTGCGACGGCGCTCCTCGGTAACCGCGGCCATGCGGTCGCGCTCCACGCGCTGCAGGATATATGCGGAGTAACCGCCCTCGAAGGGATCGACCTGGCCGTCGTGGACCTCCCACATACTGGTGCAGACCTCGTCCAAGAACCAGCGGTCGTGCGTGACCACGAGCATCGCGCCCTGGCCGCGCTGCCAGCGGGCCTTTAAGTGACGCGCGAGCCAGTTGATGGTGCGCATGTCCAGGTGGTTGGTGGGCTCGTCGAGCATGAGCACGTCATAGTCGCCGATCAGCAGGCGCGCGAGGTCCACGCGACGGCGCTGGCCGCCCGAAAGCTCGCCCACCGTGCCCTCCCAGGGCACATCGCTAATAAGGCCGGCCAGAATCTGGCGCGTACGCGGGCTCGAGGCCCACTCGTATTCGGGCGTGTCACCGACGACGGCATGATGCACGGTGTCGGTATCGACCAGGTTATCCTTTTGGCCGAGCAATCCAATCGTCGTGCCGCGGCGGTGCGTCACGCGTCCGTCATCGGGCTCCAGCGTGCCGGCGAGCACGCTCAGCAGCGTCGACTTGCCGTCGCCGTTTTTACCGACAATACCAATGCGGTCACCCTCGCCCACGCCGAGCGTCACGCTATCGAAAATATGCTTGGTGGGAAACTCTAGGCTGACGGAATCGCATCCCAAAAGAATCGCCATATGCCCTGCTCCTTCGTAGAAATTCAACGTTGTCCATGATAGCAGCGAAAAGGCGGGCCGCACACGACACAAAAAGGCGGGCCATCTCCCACAAGAGATGACCCGCCTCTCCAATCAGTCCCGTGGCGACCGTGGCCACCGCGGGCCTCAAGCATGTCCCGGACTAGGAGAACATGCCGGTGAGGTAATCATTCAGCCGCTTGTCCTTGGGCCGTTGGAAAATCTCGTCAGTCTCGTCGTACTCGACCATATCGCCCATGTAGAAGAACGCCGTGCGGTTGGACACACGCGACGCCTGCTCCATGTTGTGCGTCACGATGACGATGGCGCGGTCGGCAACGATCGACGACATGAGGTCCTCGATCGCCAGCGTCGAGATGGGGTCGAGCGCCGAGCAGGGCTCGTCGAACAAGATCACGTCGGGGTTGAGCGCCAGCGTGCGCGCGATGCACAGGCGCTGCTGCTGACCGCCCGAAAGCGCATGGGCGCTCTTGTCGAGCTTGTCCTTGACCTCGTCCCACAGCGCCGCGCCGCGCAGGCTCTCCTCGACCATGCGGTCGAGCTCGTCGCGGTCGGTGATGCCGTGGCGCTTAGGCGCAAACGTGATGTTGTCGCGAATGGACTTGCGGAACGGGTTGGGCTGCTGGAACACCATGCCAATGGAACGGCGCAGCTCGTAGGTGTTTTCGGTCTTGGTGTTCACGTTGCGCCCGCGATAGTTGATCTCGCCCTCCACGCGGCAGCCGCGAATCTCGCGATTCATGAGGTTGAGGCTACGCAAGAAGGTCGACTTACCGCAGCCCGAAGGCCCAATGAGCGCCGTGACCTCGCCCTTGTGGAAGTCGAGCGACGTATTGTGCAGTGCATGGTAGTCGCCATAGTACACGTTGACGTCCTTGGTGGAGAGCACGACCTCGTCGCTCACGGCCTTGCCGCTCACGCGCACGCGCTTCTCGCTCTCCCCCACGCTCGACAGGAAGTCCTGGGTCTCGGACGATGCCGCTTCGGTTGCGGGCGTTGCATTCATCTCGCTCATTCGGCCGTCATCCTTCTTGCCAGTTGCTTGCCCACGATACGGGCGACTACGTTAAACAGCAGCACGCAAATCATCAGCAGCGCCGCGGTGCCCCAAACAATCTGCTGGGCCTCGGGGCTGCCCTCGCCATAGATCTTGTAGATGTGCACGGCGAGCGACTCGCCGGGACGGAACACGTTCCAAGCGCAGGTGGGGCTCGACAGGTTAAAGCTCAAGAAGTTCAGGCGAACCGGCGAGCTCATACCCGAGGTAAAAAGCAGTGCTGCGGCCTCGCCAAACACGCGACCGGCCGAAAGCACGATGCCCGTCACGATGGCAGGCATGGCCTCGGGGATCAGGATGTGCAGCGTGGCCTCCCAGCGAGTGAGGCCCATGGCCAGGCACGCATCGCGCTGGGCCTGCGGCACGTCCTCGAGCGCCTGCTGGATCACGCGCACCAGGATGGGGATGTTGAACATGGTGAGCGCGACGGCGCCGGAGATGATGGAGTACTTCCAGCCCAGCTGCACCGAGAACACCAGAAAACCGAACATGCCGACGACGATGGAAGGCAGCGAGGACAACGTCTCGATGGCGGTGGAGGCGATGTCGCGGATGGGTCCGTCCGGCGCGTACTCAACCAAAAAGACCGCTCCGCCCAGGCTGATGGGCACCGAGATGATCAGGGTGATCAGCAGCAGGTAGAACGAGTCGAACAGCTGGTAGAGCACGCCGCCCTGCGTTCCGTTGGCGCGCGACGGCTCCGTGAGAAAGCCCGGCTGGAACAGCGTCGAGATGCCCTCGAACAGGATATAGGCCACCATGGAGACGACGATGAGCATGACGATGGCGACGATCGCCGTCAACACGCCCGTGGCGAAGCGGTCCTGCTTTTGGACACGCCCGAGCCTCGCCTCGTCGATGTGGATACGCGTGCTAGCCACGAGCCTTCGCCCCCTTGCGGCCGATAAGGTGGATGATCAGGATGAAGATGAGGCTCATGCCCATCAGCAGCAGGCCGAGCGCCCACAGGACGTCGTCTTGGGCCGAGCCCTCGGCATAGACTGCCATGGACGTGGTGAGCGTGGTGGTGATGGTCGAAGCCGGCGACAGCAGCGACGTCGGCATGGCCTCGATGCCGCCGATGACCATGCGCACGGCGAGCGTCTCGCCAAAGGCGCGGGTCATGCCCAAGATAACCGCGGTCATGAGCGACGGCATGGCGGACTTGAGCACCACGTGCCAGATGGTCTGCCAGCGGGTGTAGCCCAGCGCGAGCGAGCCCTGGCGGTAGCCGTCGGGCACGGCGCGCAGGCCATCGACCGAAAGCGTGGTCATCGTCGGCAGAATCATGACCGCCAGCACGATGGCGCCGGGCAAGATGCCCAGGCCCGTGCTCACGTGGAAAACGCTCTTCATAAGACCGACGACCACGTGAAAACCGATCAGGCCAAAGACGACCGAGGGGATGCCGGTCAAAAGCTCAATGAGCGGCTGAAAGACCTTAGAGCCAAACTTAGGGCTAATCTCGACCGCAAAGATGGCAGAGCCGATGGCGATGGGCAGCGCGATGAGCGTGGAGAGCACCATGACCGCAAACGAGGTGACAATCAGGGGCAGGGCGCCGGTGTAGGGCAGGCCGCTTTCGGCTGTGTTGGCCAGGTCCCACTTGGTGCCGGTGAAGAACTCGACGACCGAAACGCCGGCCTTGAGAAAAGCCGAGAGGCCCTTTTGGGCGACCATAAAGATGAGCGCGGCAACGACAAGCGTCACGAGCGCAACGCACGCGCCCGTGACGCCCAGGCCCACGTTCTCAAGGTCGCGCTTTGGCAGCTGTTTTGCCATTGCATACCTTTCCGGGGCGATTACTTATTTAGCGGAGACCTTGCCGCTGGCGTCCTTGACGACCTTCATGGCAGAGACGGGGATAAAGCCCTGCTCCTCGACGAGCTTGCCCTGGACATCATCGGAAAGCATGAACTCCAGGAAGGCCTTGGTGGCCTCGTCGGCATCCTTAGCGCAGTACATGTGCTCGGTAGCCCAGATCTTGAAGGAGTCGTCGGTGACATTCTTGCTCTTGGGCTCGACGCCCTCGACCTTGATGGCGTTGAACTTGGAGTCATCAAAGTGCGAGAAGTCGAGGTAGGAGATGGCGTTGTCGGTACTGCCCATCTGAGTCTGGACATCGCCGGACTTGTCGAGTTCGGCGTCGCCCTTAAAGTCGACGGCCTCGTCGCCAAAAACGGCGGCCTCGAAGGTGGCACGGGTGCCAGAGCCAGCCTTGCGGTTGAGAACGACGATCTTGGCGTCGTCGCCGCCGGCCTCCTTCCAGTTGGTGATCTGGCCGGAGAAGATGCCCTTGAGCTGCTCGAGGGACAGGTCGTCGACCTTGACGTTCTTGGAGACGACGGGGCCCATGCCAACGACGGCGACCTCGTGATCGACGATGTTCTTGACCTGATCGGCCTCAAGCTTGGTCTCGGCGAAGACGTCGGAGTTGCCGATGGCAACGGTGCCGGCGGCGACAGCGGTCAGGCCCTTGCCCGAACCGTTACCCGAGCCGGAGACGGAGACATCGGGGTTGGCGTCCATAAACTTCTCGGCAGCGGCCTCGACGAGAGCCTGGAACGAAGAGGCACCGTCGTAGGTCACCTCGCCGGAGACGGACTCGGCAGCAGCGGCGCTACCCTTGTCGGCGGCGTCGGATGCGCCAGAGCCGCCGCAACCAACGAGACCGAGACCGACGATGCTGGCAAGACCACCAGCGAGGCCGAGGAACTGACGACGAGAATAAGCCTGATCGAGCATGATCTTCCTTTCATACATGCGAATCGCGGGCACCCTGCCCGCTTTGCTGTTTGGAAAGATACGGCCTCGATCGGGCAGTGCCCGCGCCAACTGCGGTTTTTTACGGGCATCTGATAGACCCTTACCGCAAGCGCAGCACGGCCTTTACAAACGAATAACAAACCCGGCATTTAACGTGGCGCGCCTTTTACACCAATAAAAACGAAGTTGCGGTGAAATAGTTCCTGTCTGGCCATCAAAAGGCCCATTCTAGGAACTATTCCACCGCAACTTAGATTGGAAAACCGCGTAACCTTAAAGTTCCAGTTCGTTTAGACGAAGGATTGCCACGATATAGATCTTGAGCGCCTGCTTAAGCTGCTCTTCGTTGGCGCACTCGTTGGGGCCGTGCATCTGGCCGCCCCATGCGGGCAGCTCCAGGCCGGTCTCCTCGGGGCCAAACGATACGGCGCGGGCAAAGTTGCGCGCATACGTGCCGCCGCCCATGGCAAAGGGCTCGGCATGCTTGCCCGTAAACTCGTTATAGGTATCGATAAGCGCCTTCACGGCCGGATCGTCGGCAGAGACCGAGAACGGCACCTTAGCGCGACCCAGCTGGCACGTCACGCCAAAACGGCCCACGAGCGGGTCGAGCTGCTCGCGGATGGTATCGGCACTCGTGCTGTCGGGGAAGCGCACGTCGATGACCTGCTCAATATGGCCATCCGCCACGCGAATGACGCCAGCGTTGCAGGTAAGCGGGCCAAACGCCGGACTCGTCGCATCGATACCCAGGCCGCGGCCATAGGCATCCGCATGCACAAAGGCCAGGAACTTGACGAACTCGTGCTCGGCAGGCGTCAGCAGGCGCTCATCGCGTGCACCAAACGCGTCCTCGGCCTCGCGCAGATACGACACGATCAGGCCGACGGCGTTGATGGTGCCCTCAGGCATCGAAGCGTGGCCGCCAATACCGTGGGCGAAAATCTGCGCATGCCCGTTATCAAGCGCCGTGATCTCCAGGCGGTCGACGTTCTCAACGGGCGCCGGCAGCTCATCGGCGGCAATTGCAAGCTCGCAGATGGACTGCGACGGAATGGCATTGCTCGCCTCGGAGCCGCTCCACGACACGATGCGCCCGCCGTCGATCTTGGGGCTCACGAACGTCGCCCCAAACTGGCCCTTCTCGGCATTGCAGACCGGGAACTCGGCATCGGGCGTAAACAGAAAGTCAGGATTCGCGTAGTTCTCCAGATAATGGTGAACGTCGGACATGCCCACTTCCTCATCGCAGCCCAGCAGCGCGCGGAAGGTGTAGCGCGGAACGATGCCGTGCTTGAGCAGGTAGGCGCCGGCGTAGAGCGACAGCACGGCCGGACCCTTGTCGTCGATCACGCCGCGGCCGAGCAGCCAGCCCTCGCGACGCTCCATCGCAAACGGGTCGGTGTTCCAGCCGGGGCCAGCGGGTACCACGTCAACATGGCAGATAGTCGCGAGCTGTTTGTCGCCGCGGCCCGGGATATCGGCGATTCCCACATAGCCCTCGTCGTCGCTCGTCTGATAGCCGAGCTTTTGCGCAATGCCGAGCGCGCAATCGAGCGCATCACGGACCGGGCGGCCAAACGGCGCACCGAGCTCCGCATTGGCAGCAACGGCCACGGACGGATAGCTCACCAGCTGTTCGATATCGGCAACGACATCTTCCCAGACCTCGTCGACATACTCGGTAACGCTCTGCTCCACCTGATTCATGGACGACCTCCTTACCAATGAGCGACGGATACGCCCGCCCCTCACATTACGTCTATTAGATAGCGAAAAGTTTAGCAAGCTCGGCCACCGAGTGCACCACCGCATCGGCGCCCGCTGCCTCGTGCTCCCCCGGCGCCGCCGCACCCGAATAAATGCCGATGCACGGCACGCTCATCGCGTGCGCGCCTTCCACGTCGTTAAAGCGATCGCCGATCATCACGGCATCGCCCGCCGTCGCGCCGAGCGCCGCCAGGGCATCGCGAACCGAATCCGCCTTGGTCTCGCGCCCCTGCGGCGGATTCATGCCAACCACGACTTCGAACTGGCAAAGCCCCAGTTCATGCACCATATCGATGCACTTCGCCTCCATGCGCGACGTCGCCACGGCCATACGCTTGCCCTGGGCGGTCAACCCATCCAGCAGCTCGAGGATCCCATCGAACACGGGGTACTCCTCCGGTCCCAGCTCATCAAAAAAGGCGCGGTACTCGTCGGCCACCACAAGCGACTCCTCGCGGGAAAAGCCGTAAAAGTCGTGAAAGCTTTTCCACAGGGGCGGCCCGATCATGCGACGTAGGTCGCCCATCTGCGCCTCCGAAAACCCGCGCGCAGCCAGCGTCTTGCGCGTCGAGGTCATCACCGCCCGGCCCGTATCTGCCACCGTGCCATCGAAATCGAACAGCACGACCGGCCGTTTGCCTATCTCCAACGCCCCCATCGGCATTCCTCTTCCCCAGTTGACGATTTCCACACCGACACTTCAAACTGTTGACTATTCAACAATTGAACCTAGTAATGTGGAACGACTCTACTATACTTGTCGCACTTTGCTCTCAGAAGGCGGCGCACAAGCGCCCCAACGAAAGGTGCAATTATGTCTTTTGCCATCATAACCGACTCCACGTCGGACATCTCCCCCGTCCGCGCCCAAGAGCTCGGCATTTACGTGATTCCGCTGCATGTGATTATCGAGGGCGAGGACCTGCTCGACCAGGTGCAGATTACCGCCCAGGAGTACGTCGCGCGCATGGCCGGCTCCGAGCAGCTGCCGCACACCTCGCAGCCGAGCGCCGGCGAGTTCAAGGCGCTGTTTGACCGCGTGCGCGCCGATGGCCACGACAGCGCGATCTTTATCTCGCTGTGCAGCGAGTGGTCCGCCTGCTATTCCAATGCATGCCTGGTCGCCGAGACCCACGAGCTCGACGTGCGCTGCATCGATTCGCGCACCGGCTCGGGTGCCGAGGGCCTGCTGGTGGAGTACGCGCTCGCCATGCGCGAGGATGGCCGCAGCCTGGACGAGACCGAGGCACAGATCTGCGCGACCCTGCCCGACGCGCACCTGCTGCTGATTCCCCGCACGCTCGAGAACCTCGTTAAGAACGGCCGCGCGCCCAAGCTCGCCGGCCAGCTCACGCAGATGCTCAATATTCGCCTGGCCGTTTCGCCGGAGTGGCAGTCGGGCGAGATCAAGGCCATCAAGAAGGGCCGCGGCGCCAAGCGCATCGTCGCCAACACCATGGCAGACTGCCTCGCGTTTTTGGCCGAGCATCCGGGCTCCAGCGTGCGCGTGCTCACGACCGGTGCCGCCGAGGAGCAGGAGCTTGTCGACGAGGCACTCGCAGGCCAGGACTACGTAGACGCCGGCACCGGCCCCATCGGCTGCACCATCGCCACCCATGTAGGCGTCGACGCCATCGCCATCAGCTACTGCCCCCGCTACCAGCCAACTCGCTAGGGACGCCCACATCAGTTATGGTGAAATGGGGACTGTTTTTGGCTTATTAGCCGCCAATCAATCCCTATTCCACCGCAACTTAGAAGCAGTTCATTTGGGACGGGGCTAAAAAGACTGGTATCAAACGTTTCAGACCAGTCTTTTAGCCCCGTCCCATTTTACCTACCCTACATCAGCCCGCTCAGGGCGATGTCGACGGCTTCGTTGAGGTCGTCGGTGATGTGGACAAGGTCTGGATCGAGTGGGCTGATCATGCCGGCATCCATCACCGGGCCGTTGAGCCAGTCGAACAGGCCCCTCGCGGTACCCACTGGACAAAAAATGGCAAATATGAGTACCGCCACCAAATTAGTAGCAGCAAAATCTCGCCGGAATTGATCATTTCGATCAATTCCACGTCTTGCCAAGGCTCAAAATTCCGTGTTTAGTGGGTTAGATATATAGAATAATGTGGAATTGGTATTCTATTCTTACCAAATGTTATGAGACTACATTAACAACAGTACTCATATTTGACGTTATTTGACCACGGAGTCATTCGAGGACCCCTCCCCACGCCGCCAACACGCCCCATAGCCGCCAAAACACCTTTAACAACAGCCGCCGCACGTTTTGGCACCGGCTAATTGCCACTCACGGATCGGTACCCCACTATTACCGAACCAAAATCGAAGTCGCATATCTCATAAAGCTGAAATGACGTACCCTCATCCCAATGAACGCTGACAAGAATGGCATTCAAATGAGCAACGCCGTGCATCAATACGCCCTTTTCGGGAACGCCTTATTCAAACTCAATAAAACGGTTGTCCACGCTTCAGATCCGCGTAAGCAGATCGTAATCTGTAGCAACGGTCCAGACATCCGTTACGCAACACTCGAAGAATGGGACAAAGCCGGCAAATCTTTCGGCGAACGTGCACAGACCGAGGGCATCGTTACCAGCGCGAGCCCAGCGCGCGACAAACTCGAGCTCTTTCGCAATCTTTTTACCGGCCGCAAAGATGTGCACGCTCACGGGTATCGCAGAAAAGACGGGGGCATCGGCTATACACCCGCCTGCGCAAATGAGTGGAAGCCAGGCATTTGCCCCAAAGCAAACCATCACAGAATTAAATGCGCTGAATGTCGCAGCCGCACATTCCTTGAGCTGAACGATGCCGCCATTATCGCCCATTTCAAAGGCAGCGACGACAGGCTCCGGGACGTCATAGGTCAATATGTTCTCGACATAGACTGCAACACAAATGTCCTTGTCATTGATTTTGACAAAGCCGATTGGAAAGAAGCGACAAACGCTATCAGGCTTGTCGTAAAAAACTATGGAATTAACGCTGCGGTCGAGCGATCAAGGTCAGGCAACGGCGCGCATATCTGGTTTTTCTTCCTAGAACCTATAAACGCAAAGACAGCACGAGATTTCGGTAGCTGCCTTATCGCCGAAGCAGCGGCACTCAACAAGACAATCACCTTCGAAGCCTTTGACCGAATGATACCCGCGCAGTCCACCATTCCTGAAGGCGGCTTTGGAAATCTCATTGCGCTGCCCTTTCAGGGAAAAGCGCAGCGGGAAGGAAACAGCGTATTTGTTGACGAACGATTCGAGCCCTTTCCCGACCAATGGCTTTACCTTTCGCAAATCCAACTAATCTCGCGTGCGACGGTGGATCGTCTGATCGAGGACACCAAAAACAAACCGCTTGGAATAGCAACAGCTGCAGCGACAAACAAAACCAGGCGCAATGTCCAAAAGCCTCGAAAGCGGCTCCCGCTCACGCCACGAGACTTCCCCTCGAACCTGCTCGTCACACAAGCCGATATGCTCTACATCCCCGAAAAGTCTCTGAGCCCGGCAGCTCAAATGGAAATCCGCAGGCTTGCGACATTTGCCAACCCGGAGTTCTTCCGTGCGCAATCTATGCATCAATCAGTATTCGGCAAACCGCGACTCATAGACCTCAGCGAACTTAGAGATGGCCGCGTCGCGATTCCCAGAGGCTGCAAAGCCCAACTTGAGCAGCTGATTCAAGAAGCCCACGTTACTGCCCATTATTCAGACGAACGTAGCACAGGCAATCCAATTGAGATGGCATTCAAAGGGACCCTTCATCCCGAACAGCAAATTGCCGCCGACCAGATGCTTGAATACGAAGACGGAATCATGTCTGCGCCAACGGGCTTCGGTAAAACCGTCATCGGAGCTTATCTTATTGCCGCCGTTGGTCTTCCGGCGCTCGTCATTGTTCCAAAGACCGCGCTCATAGCCCAATGGAAATCGCAGCTCGAACGATTTCTCGACATTACGGACACCAGAGAGCCGGTCCGAACGCCAAAAGGACGAATCAGCAAAAAGCAACCTCCCCTTATTGGACAAATCGGAGGGGGCAAAACCGCCGTCAGCGGCCTTATCGACGTCGCTTCCTTTCAGTCGCTATCTGGCAAAGACTCCCAAACCGGGGAGCCGATAGTTAAGAACCTTGTTCGTAATTACGG
The DNA here is from genome assembly GCA_902492545.1 of uncultured Collinsella sp. Taxonomy (GTDB): domain Bacteria; phylum Actinomycetota; class Coriobacteriia; order Coriobacteriales; family Coriobacteriaceae; genus Collinsella. The sequence continues at coordinate 13,218 of CABULX010000044.1, forward strand.
CCTCATTATCTGCGACGAATGCCACCATGCTGCCGCGCCACAGCTCGAGCTCGTCCTCAAGTCCGCTCCAGCCAAATATATATATGGCCTCTCCGCGACACCCGAGCGCTCCGACGGACTCACGCGGGCGCTCTCGATGCTCTGCGGCCCGCTTCGCTATGTCATCGATCCAAAAACGCAGGCAATTCAGCAGGGCATCCAGCGCATCGTTCGACCGAGATTTACCGGCATTCGGCTATCCGCCTACGAGCCGGATGCAAGCTTCAATCAGATTCTCGATATGCTGTGTGCACATGCGGCAAGAAACGAATTGATTGTCGATGACGCCCTCGAAGCAGCGTCAAACGGTCGGCATCCGCTCATACTATCCAAAAGGAAAAAGCATGCTGAGGAACTGTTCAGGCTGCTTAATGATCGCAGACACGAACCCATACTCTTAACCGGAGAAATCGGTGCCAAAGAAAGAAAAACGATACTGAACAGTCTTCCCGGCCTTGAGCATGAACATCGAATCATCGTCGCCACCGAAAGCCTTCTGAGCGAGGGCTTCGATCTGTCCTACCTTGACACCCTATTCATTGCCACGCCGATATCTTGGGACGGCAGTGTAACGCAGCAGGCGGGCAGACTGCACAGAAGCCACGAGGGCAAGCAACAGATTGAGATATTCGACTACATTGACCTGTCGATACCCATGCTCGCTCGCATGTACCAGAAGAGACTCAAGACGTACGCCAAGCTGGGCTACGAAATTTATTCAGCAGAGGACAGTGAGCAACCCGATTACAACATTCTCATAGAGCCAGCAAACGCTATTGAGGCATTAATTAAAGACATCACCGGTGCCACAAAGAGCGCCTTCATAGCCGCATCCTACGCATCCGCCGCATGCCTCGCGAAACTCACCGCCACACTCGCAGGCGCAGCCGCCCGTGGGATTACCCTTGAGATTTATGTTGCCTCAACTCCGCGCGATGACGCGAAAGCGATTTTTGCCGAGATGAACGTCGACTATTCCGTCAAGGCCAAAGGGCGGCTTTGCGCGGCCGTGATTGACGAGGAAACTGTCTGGTACGGGACTATTCCGCTGCTGGCATTCCCCAAGAAAGAAGACTGCAGCATCCGTTTCAAAAGCAATGAAGTCGCCGCTGAGTTTTTGAGCGAAATCCAGCAACGAGGAGAACCGGGGGCCGCAGCAACGAACGTGGCGCCCCTATCAGTTGCGGTGGAATAGGGTCTGCTCCTGGCCAATCAGCCGCCAATCAATCCCTATTCCACCGCAACTTGGAAATCGGCGATCAGCCCAGCGGACCCTGAAACAGCTCCTGATGAGTGCCCATTCTCACCAGCCTAATCACTGGGTTAGTCTTATGGGGAAGATAAAGAACGACCACATCGACCAAGCCATCGGATAGGTGGAAATCGATGTGGCCGTTGTAGTTTCCGCCCGGGTTTGAGAGCTCGTGGGCGCCATACTCCGCCGGAAGTGACCCATGAGCCACAAGCTCCGCAACCGCCGCTTTAAACTCACTTTTTAGCTGCGGATGCATGCGCATCGTTCGTTTGTAGTCCACCTTAAATTGAGCCTCGACTTTAATCTCGAACATCGCTATTCCTCATCGAGGAATGACATAAGCTCATCAGCGTTATTGAATGACGGGCTATCGTCCGGCAAAATCCCCAACTCATGAGCCTCGGCGATCACCATGGCACGCCTCGTCGCCTCGTTGGGCACCTCCGCCCTTCCTACAATCTCAAAAGGAATCTTTCGCTGATTTACCAGCTGCCGAACGGCAAGATTGAGATAGGAATTGAGGCTGAGGCCGACCGAATCCAAGAACTCAGTCGCCTGCTCCTTGAGCCCCTCTTCGATTCGAACCGTCGTAGGCTTAACTGTTGCTGTAGACATTTGCGACCTCCTCGCCCTCGTCTTTTACACCAGTATACCCAATATAAATGGCAATCTGATGTTAAATAACATCAGATTGCCATGCGTATTCATGTCGCGTGGGCACGATTGATCTACATCAGCCCGCTCAGGGCGATGTCGACGGCCTCGTTGAGGTCGTCGGTAATGTGTACCAGATCCGGATCGAGCGGGCTGATCATGCCGGCGCCCATCACCGGACCGTTGAGCCAGTCGAATAGGCCCTGCCAGTACTCGCTGCCCACCAGCACGAGCGGCATGCGCTTGACCTTGTGCGTCTGCACCAGCGTGAGCACCTCGAACATCTCGTCGAGCGTGCCAAACCCGCCGGGAAACACGATGGCGCCCGAGCTGTATTTGACGAACATGGTCTTGCGCACAAAGAAGTAACGGAAGTCCATGCCGAGGTTCACGTATTTATTGAGCCCCTGCTCGTGCGGAAGCTCGATACCCAGGCCGACCGACTTGCCGTTGGCGCTCGCCGCTCCCCTGTTGGCCGCCTCCATGATGCCGGGGCCGCCACCGGTGATAACCGCCACGCCGCGTTGGGCAATCTTGCGACCGACCGTGCGCGCCGCCTTGTAGAGCGGATCGGTCTTGGGCGTGCGGGCGCTACCGAAGATGGTCACCGCAGGCCCGAGCTCGGCCAGCGCGCCAAAACCATCGACGAATTCTGCCTGAATACGAAGGACGCGCCACGGATCGACATGCAACCAGTCGGTTGAATCCTCAGGCGCCAGCAGGTTGGCGTACGTATTATCCTTAGGAATCATGGGGCCGCGCATGACCACGGGACCGCGGCGGTACGTCTCGTCGTAGGCAGGCTCGCCCTCGACATTCTCGTTCTTAATCATGGGTGCTCCTATCGAGAAAAAGAAAAACGGGCGGGGTCGACGCCATGCGCCAAACACCCGCCCGAACATCAACTATTCGGTATGGTACCCACGATGTATCAAGTGCTTGCAAGCTATCGGTCAGCGGTCGTAGCTCTTAGTAATCCACCGCGGCAGGGCTATTCATCCAATCGCTCACGAATGCGCCATAGCGGCCCTCGATAATGGCCTGGCGGGCACGCTGCATAAGGTTGAGTAGGTAGTAGATGTTGTGCATCGACAGCAGAATGCCGCCGAGCATCTCCTTCTGCGTGACCATGTGACGGATGAGCGCACGGCTGTAACCGCCCGTGCACACCGGGCAGGTGCAGGTAGGATCGATGGGGCCGTCGTCGTGCGCAAAGCGCGCGTTGCGGAAGTTGAGGCGACCCTCGCTGGAGAATGCCGTGCCCATGCGGCCGGTGCGCGTCGGCAGCACGCAGTCGAACATGTCGATGCCCACGCCCACGCCACGCACGAGCGTCGTCGGGTTGCCGACGCCCATCAGGTAGCGCGGCTTGTGCTTGGGCATGTACTCGCTCACGAGCGGTGCCAGGGTCTCGAACATGGTCTCGTGGTCCTCGCCCACCGAGTAGCCGCCGATGCCGTAGCCGGGGAAGTCACCGCATTCCTCCAGATGGCGCAGCGAGCGTAGGCGCAGGTCCAGATGCATGCCGCCCTGGACGATACCAAAGAGCGCCTGGTCATCACGGGTGTGGGCCTTATAGCAGCGCTCGGCCCACATGCTCGACAGCTCAACCGCGCGCTCAACGTAGGCGCGCGTGGCAGGATAGCCGGGGCACTGGTCGAGCTGCATGCAGATGTCGGAACCGAGCTTCATGGCGATTTCCATGTTGTCCTCGGGCGTCCAGAACACGTGGCGACCGTCGTAGTCGTTGACGATAAAGCGCACGCCCTCGTCGGTGAGCTTGACCGCGTCGTTGTGGCTGAACACCTGGAAACCGCCCGAGTCGGTGAGGATAGGGCCGTGCCAGTTCATAAACTTGTGCAGGCCGCCCAGCTCGGCGATGGTGTCCTCGCCGGGGCGCATGGACAGGTGATAGGTATTGGCAAGCACGATCTGGGCGCCGAGCTGCTTGACGGTCTCGGTGGGAATACCCTTGACGTTTGCCTTGGTGCCCACGGGCATAAAGATCGGCGTCTCGATGTCGCCGTGCGGGGTGTGCAGCACGCCGGCACGCGCATGCGTCGTCGGGTCCTCTGCGATCAGGTCGAATTTAAAAAGGCTCTGGTCCATAAACTGGAACTCCTTGGTTGCGGTTCATACGCAAACCATTATACGGGCAACCCGCAAGAAGCACCGACTCGACAGAAACTGGTGCATTAAACGACTAGTCATTTAAGAACGTCCATTACAGTCGAAATTGTCAGCCCGGGACCG
>CABULX010000045.1 GCA_902492545.1 uncultured Collinsella sp.
CTTGCTTTACAAGTTTCGTTTTTTCACGTCGCTCATTATGCCGCGCCATGAAAAGCCTCGGGTCGGGTAAAGTTAATCTGTTAACAAGGTGTAAGGCAATGCGGGTCCATCCAACCGCACTGACGTGCAACTGGATGAGCATTGATGATGGGGGCACAACATGGATTTTACGGTTGAGAATGTGGGCACCACGATTGCCTGTCGCGAATATGCCGGCCCGGATGTGTCGCCTGATGCTCCTGCCTTGGTGTGCGTGCACGGCGCTTGTGTCGACGGCACATTTTTCGACGGTATCGCTTGTGAGCTCAGCCGCAACTACCGCGTAATTGCCTACGACCGCCGCGGCTGCGGTGGCAGCAGCGATGCGGCAGACGGCAGCTATGATCTTGCCGCTCAGGCCGCCGACCTGCAGGCCGTGATCGAACACGTTGGCGCTCCGGCAAATGTGCTTGCGCATAGCGCCGGTACGTTGGTGGCGCTGGAGCTTCTTCGCACCGAACCCCATCTCGTCGCCCGTGCGATTCTGCATGAGCCGGCTGTGTCGGCCGAAGGCGTCGGTATGGGCGCAGCTCCGGTTTTGCTCGATATGATTGCGGCGGGAAAGGTTTCAAGGGCGCTCCGGCTTTTCTTGGGAGCCCTCGGCGACTTGGACCCCGAGGCTCCTGGGACGACCGAAGCGGAAGTCAAACATGCCCTGCGCAATGGTCGTTGCTTTATGGCCAATGAATACGGAACAAATATGACATATGCTCCCGACTGGGAGCGCGCTCGCGCGTCAAAGGCGGTGTCGGCCGTGTTCTTGGGCGAGCTCTCGGTTGGCACGCCCCGCGAGGCGGGCACGAGGGTGGCTGCCGAATATCTCGATTGCCCCCTTGTGACGATTCCGGGCGCGCATAACGGTCTGCGCGATCGCCCCGTTACGGCGGCAAACGCCGTTCGTGATGTCTTGGAGCGTTAGCACGCTCGATGACCTGCGGGGAGAGGGGTTGTTAGCGTTTCGTCATTGTTAACGAATGCGTCCATAACCGCGCGCCCGCGGCTCCATTACCGCCGCTTGCCAGGTCATAAAAATGTAACGATAATCGCGCGTTTGCCTTCAGCTGTTAGATGTTACCCTTGTACCAATTGATATGCACCGTTGCCGTGCATAACGATAGAAAGGGCCCCATATGCGCAAAAATCACGAGGTCAATCTAACCGACGAGGAGGCTGCCGCTGAGGTCGCCCGCGTCGCGAAGACCTACCCCGTGGTGCGTTTGCTGTCGGCCGATCAGATTAAGAGCGAGCCTAACTGCCTGCTCGCCGGCAATCGGTGCCCTTGTCTGCGTCAGTCGAGTCTTGAGGCCTTGGCAGATTCCGATGAGGTGTCGGAGCAACTGCTCAACGATGGTGTTGAGTACCGCGCCCGCCTACGCCCTCTGAAGGTCGAGGGCGAGCCTCACGTCCTGCTGATGGTGCGCCCGATCGATGAGCAAGAGGCTGCAGAAGAGGACCTCGTCTACACCGACGTGCTGACGAGTGTGCGCAATCGCCGATATTACGAGGAAAAGCTCCGTAGCGCCCGCATGAATGCCGGCGTTGCGGTGATCGACCTTGATGATTTTAGGGTCTTCAACGATACGTGTGGCCGTCATGCCGGCGACCTTGCGCTCGGTGCTGTGGCGACGGCCATACGCAGCGGAATTCGTTCGACTGACGAGCTCGTACGCTATGGCTGCGACAAGTTTGTGGTCGTCATGCCCAATATTCCCTCCGATGACTTCACCCGTCGCCTGCATCAGGTGTCCGATGCCGTTCATGCCACGATTATTCCGGGCCATGAGCACGTGAGCTTGACGGCATGTGTTGGTGGCGTTCGCATTCATGGCGAGACGGTTGATGAGGGCGTTGGCCGCGCTGTCCAGTTACTGAGCCGTGCTAAGGCAAAAGCCGGTACGGTCGTGACCGATGGCGATTTCATCGAGGCCTTCCAAAGCGAAAAGCCTTTGGTGCTTATCGTCGATGACTCCGAGATGAACCGAGCCATTCTCAACGAGATGCTCAAGGACGAGTATTGCATCCTCGAGGCCGAAAACGGTCGTACGGCGCTCGATATGGTCGACCGCTATGGCGATGAGTTGTCGCTCGTGCTGCTGGACATTGTCATGCCGGGCGTGAGCGGCTTTGAGGTGCTGGCCGATCTGTCGCGCCGATCGGTTGTTGACAATCTGCCTGTCATCATGATTTCGAGCGAAGAATCCGACGATGTGGTTCTGCGTGCGTACGAGCTGGGCGCCTCGGACTATATCAGCCGCCCGTTTGACGCCCGTGTCGTGCGCCGTCGTGTAAGCAACACTATCCGTCTGTACGCCAAACAGCGCCGCCTGACGAGCCTGCTGTCCCAGCAGTACAACGAGCGCGTCAAGAACAGTCGCATGCTCATCGACATCATGGCCGGTGTCATGGAACTTCGCAATGGCGAGAGCGGCAGGCACGTTACGAATATCGAAAAGCTGACCGAGCTGCTGCTTGGCTGTCTGGTCCAGCGTAGCGACACGATCTCCCTCGACAACGAGGAACGCTCCACGATTGCCCTGGCTTCGGCGCTGCACGATATCGGCAAGATGGCGATTGACGATGCGATTCTCAACAAACCCGGACGCCTTACGTCCGAGGAGTTCGAGATTATGAAGACGCATACCACGATCGGCGCCAACATGCTGTTTGAGCTGGGCCGCCATCACGTCGGCAATGCGCTTATGGAATATGCGTACCAGATTGCGCGTTGGCACCACGAGCGCTGGGACGGCAAGGGCTATCCCGATGGCCTTAAGGGCGACGATATTCCCATTGCCGCGCAGGTGGTCTCGGTGGCCGACGTGTACGATGCTCTGACGAGCGTGCGTGTGTACAAGGACGCTATCCCGCACAAGGAGGCGATCCAGATGATCCTGGACGGTAAGTGCGGCACCTTTAACCCGCTGTTGCTCGACTGCCTGCTCGAGGTGCAAGACCGTATCGCCGAGACGTTGGCGCGCCCCGCCGACGTCGTCGCGTTTCCCACGATTTAGTTTGACCAAAGGAGTTTCAATCCATGATTTCCATGCGTGAGGCGTATGAGAAGATCGGCGCCAATTATGATGACGCGTGCGCTCGGCTGATGGGCGGGGAAATGCTTGCCCGCTTTGCCCTCAAGTTTTTGGATGACGAGAGCATGGACAAGCTGGAGGCCACCATGGCGGCGGGAGACGCCGAAGGTGCGTTTATGGCAGCGCACACGCTCAAGGGCGTGAGCCAGAACCTGGGATTTGATAATCTGTACGAGCCGGCGGTTGCGGTGACCGAGGCGCTGCGCGGCGCCGATGTCGTTGACGGCGCTCGCGAGGGAATGCATGCGTTGCAGCAGCAATATGCGGCCACGTTGTCGGCCCTGCGCGAGGCGGCTGAATAAGAGCTTACGAGCCTTAGGCTGCCCCAAGTCCGTTGATGTAGTTACAAAAGGGCGCCCCGCCGGACCATGTGGCCGGCGGGGCGCCCTTATCTGTTATGTGGTTCGCGGGCTAGCGGGCCTGCTTGACCTTGGCTGCCGCCTCGACAAACGACTTCCAGAGGTTAAAGTCGGTCTCGAGCGTCTGCCAGGTGTACTCGGGATGCCATTGCACGCCCAGGCAGAAGGGTTGGCCTTCGACTTCGATACACTCGGGAACGCCGTCGGTTGCCTTGGCGACCAAGCGCGTGCTTTTACCCAGACGATCGACGCAGCAGTGGTGTGCGGAGTTGGTCTGGATCAGCCTGTGCCCGCCAACCGCGCGTTCGAGCAGCGAGCCCTGCACAACCTCGACGGGATGCACAGGGTCGTTGAGCACGTGGGTATGGCGCCACTGCGTGCGGCCCTCGCGAGCGCCCAGGCTCGGCACGTCCATGCACAGGGTGCCGCCAGTGGCGACATTGAGCAACTGCGTGCCGCGGCAGGTGGTAAAGAGCGGCTTTTTGGCGCGGAGCACCTCGCCGACCAGCTTAAACTCAAAGCTATCGCGGATCTCGCAGCAGAGGGTGGGGTCGTAGGGTCGATCATCGCCCCAACGTTTGGGATTGACATCGGGGCCGCCGGGAATGGCGATGCCGTCGGCGATATCGACGTAATGACGGATAACCTCAATATCTTCGGTAATGGACATCTGCAGCGGCAGGCCGCCGGCGGCAAGGATGGCATCGACAAAGACGCTCGCGATCTCCTCGTTGGGGGAGAGCGTCTCGCTCAAAAACGGCTTCGCCTCTTCCCAGCGCGGCGCCACCAGGATGAGCGGACGGTCGGCGGGGGCGACGTCGACATGCGGGGTGTAGGACGATGAAGTGCGAGTTCCGATCATAGGTGTAGCCTTCGAGTTTGGATGGTCAGGGCGAACGAAGATGGCAATTGGGTTAGTGGCCCTTGATGGAGTTGAGGAAGTCCTGGGCGCGCTTGGTCTGGGGGTGGTCGAAGAACTCGTCAGGCGTGCCGGTTTCCACGATCTGACCGTCGGCCATAAAGACGACGCGATCGGCCACGCGGCGGGCGAAGTTCATCTCGTGCGTAATGACGATCATCGTCATGCCCTGCTGGGCCAGACGGACCATGACCTCGAGCACCTCGTTGATCATCTCGGGATCCAGTGCGCTTGTGGGCTCGTCAAAGAGCATGGCCTTGGGTTGCATGGCAAGCGAGCGGGCGATGGCCACGCGCTGCTGCTGGCCGCCCGAGAGCTGTGCGGGCACCTTGTCGGCCTGCTCGGCCACGCCCACGCGGCTCAGCAGGTCCATGGCGCGCTCACGAGCCTCGTCCTTGGACACGCCCAGCACGTCGACCGGCCCCAGCATGACGTTCTGCAGCACCGTCATATGTGCGAACAGGTTGAACTGTTGGAACACCATGCCTAGCTCGGCACGCATGCGGGCAAGATCCTTGCCTTCCTGCGGCAGGGGCTTGCCCTCGATGAGGATCTCGCCCGAGTCGATGGTTTCCAGGCGGTTGATGGTGCGGCACATGGTCGACTTGCCCGAGCCCGAGGGACCGATCACAACGACGACCTCGCCGCGGTCGACCGAGAGATTGATGTCGTTGAGGACGTGTAGATCGCCATAGTGCTTATCGACGTGTCTGAGCTCGATCAGCGGCTGATTGCCGGTGGAAGAGGTGCTCTGTGCCATGGTGCTCGGCTCCTTATGACTCGAAATGGTAAAGCGTTAGCGGATGATGGTCGCGCCGGTCTTGTGCGAAACATAGACAGCGGCCTTGTTGATCGCGACGTTGATGAGGATGTAGATGACTGCGATCACCAGGTAGACCGACACGAGGGCGTCGTAGTTGGTAATGAGCACGCGGGCGTTTTGCATGAGGTCGGGGTAGCTCACTACATAGGCGACGGTGGTGTCTTTGACTACGACCACGAGCTGCGAAATCAACGACGGAATGATAAACCGAATAGCCTGCGGCAACACGATTTTAAAGGTGATTTTGGCCTTGGAGAGACCGAGCGCCTGGGCTGCCTCGACCTGACCGCGCGGCACGGCATTGACGCCGGCGCGGAAAATCTCGGCCAGCACGCCGGCCGCAGCGAGCGCGACAGGCAACGTGAGCATCCAAAACGACGGCAGCGAGATCTTGTACTGGGGCAGCACCAAAAAGAAGAAGTAGATAAACAGCAGGCTCGGCACACCGCGGAAGAAGTCGGTAAGCACGCGGCAGACCAGCTGCAGCGGCTTAATGTCGCTGGTGCGGCCGAGCATAAGGGCTAAGCCCAGCACCAGCGCGATGGCGCCAGCGGTGAGTGCGACTTTAACGGTGCCCTCAAAGCCGGCAAGCAAGAACTTCCAGGTGGTGAGGTGCGTAAAGAAATACCAATAGTGGACCGAAAGCTGGCCGGTCACATAAAAGCGCTGCAACACGAGGACGACGAGCGCGGCGACGGCAACAAGCGAGATGGCGGTGCCGATCCGAATCTTGGCGCGCATCTTGGGGCCGGGAGCCTCGTAGAGCGCATCGCGCATGGTAAGCGCAGGGGAGGAGTGCTTGCTCATCGGAGGATCCTCACCTTCTTATCGATGTAGTTGCCAATGTGGCTCACCACAAAGGCCGTGCCCAGGTAGCCGAGCGCCGAGATAAAGAACGCGGCGACGCCGCCGAGCGAGCGCGTGTTGATGTAGCTCACCACGCCGGTGAGCTCTTGTGGCTTAAGCGGCACCTGGCTGCCGAGCGCAGTGGTGAGCATGACGGCGATAAAGAGGTTGGTCATGGGCAGCACGCTCGAGCGCAGTGCCTGCGGAATCACGATCTTGGCGAGGATGCGGTTAAAGCTCATGCCGAGCGAACGTGCGGCTTCGACCTGACCGACGCCGACGGTGTTGATGCCGCTCATAAAGTTCTCGGAACCAAAGGCAGAACCCAAGAGCACCGTAGCGACGATAACGCAGGTGCGGTAGGGCAGAACGACCTTGAGCGGCGGCAGCGCGTAGACGACGATGATAAGCAGCGCGATGCCGGGGATGTTACGGAAGACCTGGACATACAGGTCGCCAAAGACGCGCAGCGGCTTGAGCGGCGACACGCGCATCACGGTGACAGCGACAGCCAGTACCATGGCGATGGCAAACGACTCAAGCGTCATGCCCCAGGTTGCGAGCAGCGCGTCGATATAGTTCTGGCCATAGAGTGACCAGAGCTCGGAGAGACTCATGCGGACCTCCCGCCGATAAGGAAAGGGGCTCCCGTGTGTACGGAAGCCCCGACAACTCAGTGAGGAAACAGTTTACCGCAATAAAGCGGATCGTGCGTTTCCATATGGTTTCGTTGCGGCCGTTACCAGGCTCGCTGACTAGGCGCCGATCTCGGGCAGCTCGGGAACATTGGTGTCGCCCGTACGGTCGCCGATGCAGATCTGCCACAGCTCAGTCCAGGTGCCATCGTCCTCAATCTTCTTAAGGAAGTCATTGACAAAGGCGACGCCGTCGGAATCGAGCGGCAGACCGATGCCGTAGGGCTCCTTGCTGCCGAAGGGCTTGCCGGCGATCTTGTACTTGCCGGGCTCGCGGACCAGGGCGCTCTGCTGCATGTTGTTATCGATGACGTAGGCATCAACGCGACCCTGCTGGAGTGCCTGGCGGGCCTCCTCGTCGGTCTTGAACTCCTGCTGGCTGGCCTTGGGAACGAACTCCTCCAGGATGGCGGGGCCGTTGGAGCCGGACTGGACGGCGACGTTCTTGTCGGCCAGGTCGTCGACGCTCTTGATGTCGTCGTTATCGGCGAGCACCAGGATGGCCTGCTGCGTGTAGTAGTAGGGGCCGGCGAAGGAGACGAGCTTCTTGCGCTCGTCAGTGATGGTGTAGGTGGCAAAGACGGCGTCGACCTGGCCGTTCTGCAGGACAGACTCGCGCGTGTCCGAGGTCACCTGGGTGATCTCGACCTTGTTCTCGCCCAGAATGTAGTTGGACAGGAGCTGTGCGATACCGGCATCGAAGCCGCGGGTCTGACCGTCTTTCTCGTTGAGGAGGGAGAAGAGCGTGGAGGTCTGAACGCCACCGATCTTAAAGACGCCGGCGTCCTTGACGGCCGTGGCCCAGGTGCTGGCGGCGATGGCATCGTCGTCGGCTTTGGGGCCGTTGTCGACGAGCTTGTCGAATGCCTTGGCATCGAGCGTAGCGGAAACCTCGGTATCCTCGGAGCCCTTGGAGGAGCCGGCGGCGGAACCCTTGTCGGCCTCGGCGCTGGTGTCAGAGCAGCCGGCAAGACCAAGGCCGGCGACGGTTGCGAAGGTAGCGGCGACAAAGCCGCGGCGGTCGAGAACGACCTGCTGGGAGAGGTTCTTGCTCATGGTAGAACACCTTTCTCAATAAAATCCCTAGCGGTTGAGTAGAGTTATACCCTATCGCGCTCAAATGGGTCAACACGAAATAACTCAGAAACATACTTACCTTATGGGTAATTCTACCTACCAAAAAGGGACAGGTTTATTTTGGCAGGTTTTATCTGGGCAAACGTCGCTTATTGCAGCTGAGATAGCGCTTTGCAGACGGCGTGGCCGCTCGCGGCGGTCGCTATAATGGCGGCAACGCGACACATATATGAGTAAGGAGATCGCGTATGAACGGTTATTCGTTTTTCGCACCGACCAAGGTGCTGTTTGGCGCGGGCAAGTTGGGCGAGCTGGGCACGCAGAAGCTGCCCGGCACCAAAGCGCTCATCGTTACGACCGGCGGCAACTCGGCCAAGCGCTTTGGATACCTGAGACGCGTGGAGGCCGAGCTCGAACGCGCCGGCGTGGCGCATGAGCTGTTCGATCGCATTGAGCCCAATCCCCTGCGCGAGACCGTCAATGCGGGTGGCTGGATGGCGCGCACCCATGGCTGCGACTTTGTCCTGGCGCTCGGCGGCGGCTCGGTCATGGACGGCAGCAAGGGCATCTGCGCGGTGGCGGCCAACCCGCATACCGATGCCGAGGGTAACGAATGCCTTGGTGACATCTGGGATTTTGTGAATGGCGGTACTGCGCTCGGCCTGCCGATCCCCAACGATCCGCTGCCGCTTGTTTGCGTAACCACCACGGCGGGTACCGGCTCCGAGGTCGATGCGGGCGGTGTCCTGTCCTGCGAGGACAATGACGAGAAGCTTCGCCTGGGCGATCCGCGCCTGTTCCCGGTACTTTCGATCGTTGATCCCGAGCTCATGGTGAGCGTCCCGGCGCGTCTGACCGCCTATCAGGGATTCGACGCTCTGTTCCATTGCGTTGAGTGCTACATCTCAAATACCAACACGCCCATGGGTGACATGGTTTGCCGCGAAGGCATCCGCCGAGCCGCCGCGGCGCTGCCTACGTGCATCAATAATGGCGATGACCTGGAGGCGCGCTCGAGCCTTGCGTTTGCCAACACGCTCGGCGGCTATGCCATGGATGCCTCGGGCACCACGGGCTCGCATGGTCTTGAACATGGCATGAGCGCGCATCATCACGACCTGCCGCACGGCGCCGGCCTCATCATGATCGCCCGTGCCTACCACACGTGGATGATCGATCACGGTGTTGCACCAGAGCGCTATATCGACATGGCGCGTCTGATGGGCAATGCCGCCGCGGATGATCCGCACGATTTTGTGATTGAGCTCACGCGCCTGATGGAGGCTTGCCATGTGGCCGACCTCGCCATGAGTGAGTGGGGGATTACGGTCGAAGAGCTGCCGGCCATCGCGCACAACGCTCTGACGACCAACGGCGTCCTGTTCAGCCACGACCCCGTGACGCTGACCGACCCCGACGTCGTCGAAATTCTCAAGCTAAGCTACCGCTAACCACCACAAAGGGGACACTTTGGCGGTTTGTCTCGATCTGTAACATCTGCAGCCATTTTTGCCGAGTAACTGTTACAGATTGAGATTTTCTCTTCAGGGGAATTCGAATGTCTCGATCTGTAACATCTGGATGGCTAAAAGGTCTCTATCTGTTACAGATTGAGACAAAGGTCAGGGACTAAGACGTCTTGTCTAGATCTGTAACAGTTAGACGGGAATTCGGGCCTTGGATGTTACAGATTGAGATAATCGCGTCGCGAAAACAAAAACCTCCGCAGGGATGCTTTCCTTGCGGAGGTTTTTTACTCGTTGAGTAGCCTTACGGCTTCGGCGGCCATGTTCTCGACCGTCATGCCGTTTTGAGCGAGCAGTTCGTTGGGGTCGTAGCGGTCGGGGAAGCCCTTGGCGATGCCGAAGGTGCGCGTGCGCAACGGCGTGCATGCCAGATAACATGCCACGCGCTCACCCCAGCCGCCGTCCAAGACGCCGTCCTCGAGGGTGACGACAACGCGATGCTCGGCGGCAAGGCTGTCGAGGAACTCGCGGTCGAGCTCGGTTGCAAAGCGCGGGTTGACGAGCGTGGCCTCGATGCCGTACTCGGCGGCCAAGCGGTTTGCCACGTGCTCGCCCAACTCAAAGAAATCGCCAAGCGCGAGTACGGCTACGTCGCGGCCCTGACGCACCACGTTGTAGCGAACAGCGCTGTAGTCGGTGTCCTCGGCGGGCACCAGATCGGGGCGGCTTACCAGGCCAATGCCCGGTACACGGATCGCTACGGGATGCTCGCGGTGGGCGAGCGACCAGCTCAGCATGGACAGATATTCCTCCATGCAGGCCGGCGCTAAGTAGCGCATGTTGGGAAGACCGCCCAGCATGGAAATATCAAAGAACGAAAGGTGCGTCTCGGACGTGGTGCCAAAGATCGACGCGCCAAACACCAAGATGGTTGCGGGGGCGTCGTTGAGGCACAGGTCGTGCCACAGTTCGTCGTAGGCGCGCTGCAAAAACGTGCCGTACACACCAAAGACTGGCTTGGCGCCCGAGCGTGCAAGCGCGGTGGCAAAGGTCACGGCATGCTCCTCGGCAATGCCCACGTCGACAAACTGCTTGTCGGCGGCAGCGCGAAGCTCGGGTGTAAAACCCATGATGTAGGGTGTGGCGGCCGTGATGCCCACAACCTGCGGATCGCGCTCGATGGCAGTGCTCAGGGCCTCGCCCGTAATGTCGGCATAGGTGCGCGGCGCAGGCTCGCTCGGATGGCCCGGGCAGAGCTTGCGCCCGGTCGCCATGTCAAACGGACCCACGTGGTGCCAGCGTTCGGGGTCGCTTTGGGCTGGCTCAAAGCCCTTACCCTTGGCGGTGGAGACGTGCAGCACGATGGGATGATCGATATTGCGCAATTCCTGCAGCGCGTCGACGAGGGCTAACACATCGTTACCGGCGTCCAGATAGCGGTAGTCGAGCCCCATCGCGTGGAAAACGTTGCGCTCACAGGTGCCGTTGCTGGCGCGAAGCTCGGCCAGATTGCGATACAGGCCACCGTGGTTTTCGGCGATGGACTGGTCGTTATCGTTGACGATGATGATCAGGTTGCTGTCGAGATCGGCGGCATTGTTAAAGCCCTCAAACGCCAGGCCGCCCGAAAGCGAGCCGTCGCCAATGATGGTGATGACGTTGTACGCATCGCCCGCCAGGTCGCGAGCGTGCGCTAGGCCGCAGCCCAGGCTCACCGAGGTCGAGGTGTGACCCATGGCGAACAGGTCGTGCTCGGACTCGTCGGGATTGGCAAAGCCAGAGGCCTCGCCGTAGCGTGCCGGGTCGATATAAGTGTACGCGCGTCCGGTCAGCGCCTTATGGGCGTAGGTCTGGTGCGAAACGTCAAAGACAATCTTGTCGATGGGGGAGTTAAACACGCGATGAAGCGCAACCGTAAGCTCAACGACGCCCAGGTTGGGGGCAACGTGCCCGCCGACGGCGGCGGAGCTTTCGAGGATGGCGTGGCGAATCTCGTCGCAGAGCTGCGGGAGCTCGGCACGATTAAGAGCCTTGACGTCCTCGGGCGTTGTCGTTTGCGTAAGCAGCATCGTTGTGGGTTACTCCATGCGAATCGAGCGCCGGCGCTCCCTCGGCCGACACAATTGCACAAGACAGTTTCGCACATTTTGGCGTTTGATATGTGACGGCGGCGCGGTAATTCGCCAACTGGCGGGGCAAAACGTTTTGGCCGATGCCATACTGATGTGTTCCATGATGTTTTTATCGATTGTGCACAAGCCGTGGCTTGCCGCTGTGAGTCGCTGGAAGGAGGCAGCATGTCCGATGTCGTTCGTGCCGAGAACATCGCGTGCGAAGTAGACCATGCTGCCCGTCAACTGGCACAGGCGGGCCGTCTGGACCTGACGCGCGAGTTTATCCAACATGGCGACGTGACGGTCTATGCACATGTGACTTCGGTAGCGCGGGCGAGCCTGTCCTTTGCCGAGTGCTTGGGCCGTGCTGGCATTTCGGTCGACCGTGCTTCGTTGCTGCGCGGAGCCCTGCTGCACGATTACTTTCTCTATGACTGGCACGATCCCGATCCAAGCCATCGGCTGCATGGCTTTCGCCACCCGTTTTTTGCCCTGGCGCGTGCCGAGGAAGATTTTGAACTGACGTCGCGCGAGCGGAATATTATCGTGCGCCATATGTTTCCGCTGGTGCCAGTGCCGCCGACGTGTCGTGAGGCATGGATTGTGTGCCTGGCGGATAAATGGTGTGCTCTGCGCGAGACGGTCGCCTGCCGTCTACCGCGCAAAGGCGGCGCGAACGATTCGAACGAGGGCTCGAGTGACGGCTCGAGCAAAGATTCGAGCGAAAAGAGGAGAGGGTAGACGGTGGGGACCGCGATTGACATGGCGTTTGGCGGCGCGACGCTTGCCGTCTGCCCGCTTTCGGCACTGGTGCTCTCGTTTGCCTTTTACGGGTTTTGCGGCTGGGCGTGGGAGTCGACGGTCTGCGCCATGCTCAATCACGGACGATTTGCCAACAGTGGCTTTTTGCTGGGGCCGTGTTGTCCTATCTATGGTGTGGGCGGCATTGCCTGCTGGCTGCTGTTGCGCGGGATTCCGGATGCCCCGAGCCAGTTTGTCGCTGCAGCGCTCGTATGCAGCGTGATTGAGTACAGCGTAGGCGTGCTGCTGGAAAAAACAACGGGCGCTCGCTTTTGGGACTATTCGCACCTGCCGTTTAACCTGCACGGACGCATCTGTCTGTACTGGGCCTGCGCGTTTGGCTTGGGTGCGTTGTGCATTTGCCGTTTAGTGGAGCCGGCATTGCTGGGGCTGCTTGGCCATCTGCCGGTGCTGATTGTGCGGCTGTCCGCCTTTATCGTCGCGGTCGCGATGATGGTCGACGCAGTGTGCTCTTTGGCCAGCTGGCGCCGCCTGTCTGATCAGTTGGAGCGCGTCCGGGCCGACCTTGCCGACCGCATCAACGAGTCGCTTGCCGATGCGTCTGATTCCATGCTTGAACGTATTCCCGATTCGGCGATCGACTCGGTGGCGCAGACGCATATCCGCAGCCGTGCCGTTAACGCGTGGCTGGCCGAGCTGGGTGACGCCGCGCTCGATGCCCTGCGCGAGAAGGCTTCGATGCCGACGTTTATCGCGGATGGTGCTCGCGGCCTGGCACTTGCTGCCCGCCGCGTGGCCGATGCCGCGCCGAGCATGCCGCGTCCGTCGCTCAGTCGTCGCCTTGCCGGCAAGGGCATAAGCCGTCCGGTGCCGAGCGTGTCACTCAGCCGCCGCGACCTGCGCTTCTTCAATGCCTTCCCGCGCTTGCGTATCAACCGCTACGAGGGCGTCATCCGAGCTACCGACCTCCGCGACCGAGCCCGCGAGCTGTTCCGGCGCTAGCCGGGACGGGCGCGCTCGCGGCTTCCTTGCTCGCGTATTTCCCGTTGGTTTCGCGCCCGTTGCCGCGCCGTTTCCAAGATTGCGGTGCCGTTGGAGACGGCAAGATTTGGGTCGAGCCGGTCGAGGAGGTTATCCGCATCCGCACCGGCGAACATGGCCCCTCTGCGGTGTAGGACAATCTTTCGCCTGACGGGCGTGCCTCTCTTGGGGCGCGCCCGTTCTCGTCTACAATATCGTGCAGACGAAGGAGAGGCATGCCCATGATCAAGATGTTTGCGAGTGACTTAGACGGAACGCTGCTGAACGCCCTGCATGAGGCGGATGGGACCATCCGCCGTGCCATTCGCGAGCTGACCGAGGCTGGCTTGCATGTGGTTCCCGCGACCGGACGCTCGACGCTGCCGATCGGCGAGCATGGCTTTACGGGCCTGGCGCTTGACGCTTGCTGCTCCAATGGGTCCATCGTGCGCAACAGCCATGGCGAAGTGCTCAAGACCTGGACCATCGACCCGCAGGTTACCGAGGAGCTGCTCAAGGCGTTCCCGGACATTTGCTTCGACTGCTCCACGCCTGACGGCATGTTCTCGAGCGGATCGTTTGAGATGCACCAGGCGGGCTTTAAAAAGGACAGTCCTGTCAAGCGCATCGTGATGCGCGGCATGCGTGCACGTGGCGGCTATCACGAGGAGCAGTATTTCGACCAGTCGATCGGTGACATTCTGCGCCACGATGTGTGCAAGATCAACTGCCGCGTGACCTCGCCCGAGCTGGAGCGCGACCTTAAGGCGTATTTGGTCGAGCGCTCGGACCGCGTGGTCAACGCGCCGTTTGACCCGGTGATGTTTGAGATTACGGACGTAGCGTGCAACAAGGGCGAGAGCGTGGCCTGGCTGGCGGGTTACTACGGTATTGCCGAGGACGAGGTCGCGGTCTACGGCGACGGCGGCAACGACATTGCCATGCTCAAGCGTTTCCGCCACAGCTACGCGACCAAAAACGCAAGCGATGCAGCCAAGGCCGCCGCGAGCGCGACCATCGGCAGCTGCATGGTCCACACCGTCCCCAAACACATGCTCGCCACCATGCGCAAGCAAAACTCCCGCACCGTCATCGAATGATGTGACAAAGGGACGGCCCCTCTGTCACATGGGAGATGCCGGCTTTTGGCGTATAGGACTGTCTCGCTTTCGCCACCAACAAATTTCGAGTTATTCGGCCTGTCGGAGGTCGTTAAATGGCTAAAGATGCCCTCTCGGGAACATTCATACCTCTAATGGTGTTTGATTCGGTGTCGTAAGTGCGCAAATGGGCATGTATGCGCTCAAATAAGGACAAAAAACCCTCAGATAATCCCGGCGGTGCATTTATACAGAACTAGCAGCGTGGCCGAATAACTCGAAAAATGTAGGTGGCAGTTCGGCGACAAGCTCGGGTACGGCAAAGGAACTGTTCCTTCGCCGTACCCGAGCTCCGATCTTCTGAAATACGAACAAACATTCGCATATCTAACTGCGCTTTGATAGAATTGATACTGTTGGCGGCAGTTCCATGTGCCGGGCAACGCCCTCCATCTGATGGGAGGTGATGCCCATGACCGATTTGATTGATTTCGTGAGACTTCTGACCGCTTTGGTCTCGTTCTTCACGGCGCTTGTCGGCCTTTCCGAGGCACTCAAGCAGCGTTCGAAGCGCAACAGAAGGGGTCGCCGCCGCTAAGGCGTTGACCCCCTAATGCAAACAACGGCGCTGCCCAGCTTTGCAGAACTTGGGCTGCCGTCGACATTATTCTACCCACGAATGACATTTTGGACAATCGGTAATGCCGCTCCAAAAGCCAGGTGGGTTGTGACAAAGGGACTGTCCCTTTGTCACATCCAAAATATTGCCTTTACGTGTTGATGCACACGGTGTGCAATAATACTCGCACTGTGCAATAGCGCACAGGTTGAGTAACAAGGAGGACGCTTGTCCCAGCTCGAGAAATGCGATCGCCGGTCCCTTCGCTCGCAGCGTGCCCTTCGCCAGGCACTTGCCAGCGAGCTTGCCGAAAGCGGCGACCTTTCGCGCATTAATGTCGCGTCGCTCACCGAGCGCGCCGGCCTTACGCGCCGCACGTTCTATTCGCACTACCGCGATATTCCCGACTTTATCAATCAAATCGAGGATGGCTTGCTGGCCGAGATCCGTGAGCGCATTGAGCTCATCACCGCAGCTCAGCTGCCCGACCTCTATCACAACATCGATGAGCTCGAGCCGGCGCCCGGTTCGGTTGAGCTGCTGCGTTATCTTGCGGCCAACCGCGACTTAATCGGTGCGCTGCTGGGTCCGGGCGGCGACCAGGCCTTCATTAAAAGGATCATCGACACCGCTCGTGAGGCCGTGGTGCCGCGTGCGCAGACGGGCATTTTGGGCCTGGCGCTGGGCACGTTCTTTGACTACTACGTCACCTACGTCGTGAGTGCCGAGGTCGGCCTGATTCAGCGCTGGTTTGAGCGTGGGCTCACCGAATCGCCCGAGGCCATGGCGCGTATTATGACGGTGCTCGCTTTTGTGCGCCCTGGTGACCTGTATGGCCAACCCATCGATATCAACGTGCCGGAATACGGCATGAAGCTATTGAACCTGCAGCTCGAGGACGCGGCCGACGCCGCCGCGCCCGTCAAGTCCAACAACTAAGAGGAGAGACAATGAGCAAACTCGTCGAGGGCATCAAGGACCGCATGGTCGCTGCCGCACGCGAGGCCGCGCCCACCGTGATGGACGCCGCGCAGAAGGCCGCGACCGCGGCTGCCGAGAAAGTTGCCGAGGCAATTGTCGATGCCAAGAACGCGGCAGGGGAGGCGTCCGTCACCAGCGAGCCCGCCACCGCCGCTGAGCCCGTAGCCGCCGCCCACGCCCCCGAAGGCGCGATCTTCAACCCCGACAACGCCCACGGCAACCTGCACCTGGGCATCGACGTGGGCTCCACCACCGTTAAGCTTGCCGTGCTCAACGACGACAACCAGATTGTCTACGCCAAGTACCAGCGTCACCACACCGACGTCCGCGCTTGCGCCCGCGACTTGTTCGAGGGTGCCGCGACCGTGCTGCCGACGGCCCAAATGACCTGCGCCATTACCGGTTCGGGCGGCCTGCTGCTGTCCCAGTGGCTCGACCTGGAGTTTGTCCAGGAGGTCATCGCCAGCAAGCGCGCTGTCGAGACCCTCATCCCGGCCACCGACGTCGCCATCGAGCTGGGCGGCGAGGACGCCAAGATCATCTACTTTGACAACGGCATCGAGCAGCGCATGAACGGCACCTGCGCCGGCGGTACGGGCGCGTTCATCGACCAGATGGCAACCCTGCTGCACACCGATGCCAGCGGCCTTAACGAACTCGCGGCCAACGCCACCACCATCTATCCCATCGCCAGCCGCTGCGGCGTCTTTGCCAAGACCGACGTCCAACCGCTGCTCAACGAGGGCGCCCGCCCCGAGGACGTGGCCGCCTCCATCTTCCAGGCTGTCGTGACCCAGACCATTTCGGGCCTGGCGTGTGGCCGTCCCATCCGCGGCAACGTTGCCTTCCTGGGCGGCCCGCTGCAGTACCTCTCCGAGCTGCGCCACCGCTTCTACCTCACGCTCAACCTGGACGAGGAGCACCGCATTGTGCCCCAAAACGCTCACCTGTTCGTGGCGAGCGGCGCCGCCATGGCGCACGAGTCCAACAAGCTCAGCACGTTCCCGCAGCTCATCGAGGCCATCGACAGCCTGGGTGACACCCAGGGTGCCGAGGTCGAGCGCCTGGATCCGCTCTTTGCCACCGACGAGGATTTTGCCGAGTTCAAGACTCGCCACGACACCGAGGTCGTCCCCAAGGGTAAGCTCGACGGCTACACCGGCCGCGTGTTCATCGGTATCGACGCCGGTTCCACCACCATGAAGGCCGCGCTCGTGGGCGAGGACGGCCAGCTGTTGCACACCTGGTACGGCAACAACAACGGTGACATCCTGGGCACGGCCAAGGTCATCATGGCCGATTTCTACAACCACATCCCCGCCGGCTGCACCATCGGCCACGTGACCACCACGGGCTACGGCGAGGCGCTGCTC
>CABULX010000046.1 GCA_902492545.1 uncultured Collinsella sp.
TGTAAACTCGTTGTAAGGCTGCACGGTGTCCTTCAGGCCGCCGGTCTCGCGCACGATGGGCAGCGTGCCGTAGCGCATGGCGATGATCTGGGACAGGCCGCAGGGCTCAAACTTCGAAGGCATCAGGAACATATCGGCGGCGGCATACATGCGCTGCGACAGCGCAGGATCGAACTCGATGCGCGCGGCCATGGTGCCGGGGTACTTGTCCTGGAAATAGCGCAGGCCGTCCTCGTAGTCGCGGTCGCCGGTGCCCAGCACCGCCACCTGCACGCCGCCGGCCAGGATGCGGTCGAGCGCGTACATGACCAGATCCAAGCCCTTCTGGCGCGTCAGGCGCGTGACCATCACCATAAGCGGGCGGTCGTCGCGAACCTCGAGGCCCAGCTCTTCCTGCAGTTTGGCCTTGCACACGGCCTTGCCGGAACGGTCCTCCACGGTGTAGTTAGCGGCAATGCGCTTGTCGGTCGCCGGGTCAAAGCCCGCGACGTCGATGCCATTCAAAATGCCCTGCAGCGCGTAGGAACGCTCGCGTAGCACGCCGTCCAGGCCCTCGCCAAACTCGGGCGTCTGGATCTCGCCCGCGTAGGTGGGGCTTACCGTGGTGATGGCATCGGCATAGTGCAGCGCGCCCAGCATGTAGTTGATGCTGCAGGCGTCGCAGCGCAGCTGCGAGGCGGCCGCCGGAATATGCGCCACGCCCAGGATGTCCTCCATCACGGTGTCGCTAAACTGGCCCTGGAATGCCACGTTGTGGATCGAGAACACGGTCTTGACGCGGTCGTACAGCGGCAGGCCCTGGTAGAACTCGCGCAAAAACACGGGCGCCAGCGCCGTCTGCCAGTCGTTGCAGTGCAGGATGTCGCACTCAAAGCCGGCCGGCAGGTGCTGCAGACTCTCGGTGATGGCCTTGGAGAAGAACGCAAAACGCTCGCCGTCGTCAAAGAAGCCGTACGGATAGTCGCGCGCAAAATAGCGCTCGTTGTCGATGAACATATAGGTGACGCCGTCGTGCTCAAGCTTCTCGAGTCCGCAGTACTCATTGCGCCAGCCCAGGCTCACGTAAAAGTCGGAGAAGTGCTCCATCTGCGCCTTGTACTCGTCCTTGATGGTGGCGTACTTGGGCACCATCACGATGACTTCGGCGCCGGCGCGTACAAGCGCCGCAGGCAGCGAGCCCGCCACGTCACCCAGGCCACCGGTCTTAACAAACGGTGCGCACTCGGCCGAGGCAAACACGATCTGCATCTTTTTGCTGGAATCAGCCATATTGTCTCCCTGTTGCAATTCGAGAATAGCCGCCTGGCGCAAACCGGGCGGCTATTCTACGTGTTACGAGCGATGTTGCGGTGCCAAAGCTAGCTCGCGTTGGTGATATCAGAAGTTAACGGGGCCTTTCCCAGCACCAGGATGTTCTCGGGCGTGCCGCGAAGCTCGGTGTTGGTGGGAACCACGTTGTTCTTGTCCAGGATGGCATTCTCAACGCGGGCGCCGCTCTTGATGACGCAGCTCTGGTTGATGATCGAGTTCGTCACCGAGGCGCCTTCCTCAACCACGACGCCGCGAGACAGGATCGAGTTGCGCACGGTGCCCTTGATGATGCAGCCGGCCGAGATGATCGAGTTGCACGCGTGGCTACCGGTCGCATAGCGCGAAGGCGGCACGTCATGAGCCTTGGTCAGGATCGGGCGCTCGGGGTCAAAGAGCTGGTCGGCCACGGTCTGGTCGAGCAGGTCCATGCTGCGGCGATACAGCGACTTCTCGCTAAACACGCCCACGACCTCGCCCTTGTACTCGTAGCTGCACACGTCGATGTTGCCAAAGTCGCCCTGGAGTGCCTCGAGCAGGTCCAGATAGTCGGCGGCCTGGTAGTGGTCGATGATCTCGAGCAGCGTCTCACGGTTGATGATGCAGCAGTCCATAGAGGCGTTGTCGCCGTACACGACGCCGGCGCTCACGCCCGTCAGGCGGCCGTTCTCGTTAATTTCGAGTTTGGTCTCGTCATCGACGTTGTGCGTGGCCTTGCAGTACACCACGGTCATCTGGGCACCGGAGTTCTCGTGCGCGTCGATGATGGTGTTGAGGTCCATGTTAAAGATGATGTTGGTGCCCATCATCACAACATAGGGTTTGTCCGAGCGCTGGAACAGCGTCTTGTTGGAAATGATGTCGCGCAGCAAGAAACGCATGCCGCCCTTGGTGGTGCCATACGCGTTGCCGGGCACCATAAACAGGCCGCCCTTCTTGCGGTCCAGGCCCCAGTCCTTGCCCGAGCCCACGTGGTCGATCAGTGAGCGGTAGTTGCCCGGCATGACGACGCCGACGGTCTTAATGCCGGCATTCATCATGTTGGACAGCGGGAAGTCGATCAGGCGGTAGCGGCCCAAAAACGGAACGGACGCGATGGGGCGGTCCTTGAGCAGCACGCTGCCGTAGGTCGAAGAGTAGTTAGCGGTGATATAACCGATGGCCTTGCGATTGATCATCGGATCATTCCCCCTTCCCGATAACGACGTCATTTCCAACGACGGCCGTATCCTTGGTGGTATCGACAGAGCCGAGCTTCACGCCCTCTTCGACCGTGGAGTTCTCGCCCAAAATGGCGCGGCAGATGTGCGCACCGCTCTTAACGTGCGCGCCCGGCAGCAGCACGGAGTCCTCGACCACGGCGCGCTCCTCGATGATGACATCGGTCGAAAGGATCGAGTGGCGAGCGGTGCCGTAGATCTTGCAGCCGTTGGAGACCAGGCAGTCGTCCAGGCGACCGTCAGGGCCAATGTAGTGCGGCGGACGCGTGGTGATGTTGGACATGATGGGGAAGTGCTTGTCAAACAGATCGAACTCGGGGTTGTTGCCCAGCAGGTCCATCGAGGTCTCGTGGAAGCTGGCGATGGTACCGACGTCCTTCCAAAAGCCGTGGAACTCGTAGCTGTACAGGCGCTTGCCTTCGCCGAGAAGTTTGGGGATGATGTCCTTGCCAAAGTCGTGGCTCGAGCGCTGGTCCAGAGCGTCCTCCTCGAGCGCCTCGATCAGCACGTCGGCCGAGAAGATGTAGATGCCCATGGATGCGAGGTTCGAATCGGGCTTATCGGGCTTCTCGGTGAACTTGGTGATGCGGCCGTCCTCGGGGTCGGTGGTCAGGATGCCAAAGCGGCTGGCCTCCTCCCACGGCACGGGCATAACGCTCACCGTGAGGTCGGCGTTGTTCTCAATGTGCGTCTTGAGCATCTTGCGGTAGTCCATGCGATACAGGTGATCGCCCGAAAGAATCAGGACGTACTTGGGGTCGTTGGCCTTGATGTAGTCGAGGTTCTGCGTAATGGCGTCGGCCGTGCCCGCATACCAGGCGCCGCCGGTCTGCGTCTCGTACGGCGGCAGGATTGACACGCCACCGTCGCGGCTGTCCAGATCCCACGCCTCGCCGGAGCCCACGTAGGCATGCAGCAGGTAGGGGCGATACTGCGTCAGAACGCCCACCGTGTCGATGCCCGAGTTGGAGCAGTTGGACAGCGAAAAGTCGATAATGCGGAACTTGCCACCAAAGCTAACCGCCGGCTTAGCGATCTTTTGGGTGAGTGCCCCCAATCGGCTGCCCTGTCCTCCTGCGAGGAGCATCGCGATGCATTCTTTCTTACTCATCGATTTCTCCTTCTGTCATCGATGTTCCTAAACCCATTAGCGACGGGCGCGGCACTCGGTCGCGCCCGTCGAGTAATGCCGTGCTGGCATAAGGGAACTCGCGCGCCTTTAAGCGTGCCAGATCTCGTCGCGGTACTCGCGAATGGTGCGGTCGCTCGAGAACCAGCCGCTCGAGGCGGTGTTGAGCAGGGCCTTGCGGTTCCAGGTCTCCTGGTCGCCGTAACTGTTCGTGAGCGCCTCCCAGGCGTCGACGTAGCTGCGGAAGTCTGCCATGACCAGGTCGGGGTCGTTGTTGTTCATGAGCTCGTTGTAGATGCTCTCGAAGTTGCCCGAAAGACCCGCAAAGGTGTTGTCCTTGAGCTCGTCCATCACGCGGCCCAGACGCTCGCGATCGTTGTTGAGCGTATCCCACGCAAAGTAGCTGTTCGACGCCCAGAGCTGCTCGACCTCGGGAGCGGTCAGGCCAAAGATGGCCTCGTTCTCGCGGCCGGCCAGGTCGGCGATCTCGATGTTGGCGCCGTCGAGGGTGCCCAGCGTAATGGCGCCGTTCATCATGAGCTTCATGTTGGACGTGCCCGAGGCCTCCTTGCCGGCTGTGGAGATCTGCTCCGAGATCTCGGCGGCGGGGTAGATGAGCTGGGCGTTGCTCACGCGGAAGTTGGGGATAAAGCAGACCTTCATGACCTCGTTGACGCGGGCATCGTTGTTGATGACGTCGGCCACGGAGTTAATGAGGCGGATGGTCTCCTTGGCAAAGGTGTAGCTCGAGGCCGCCTTGCCGCTAAAGATGAAGGTCGTCGGCGTCACGTGGAAGTCGGGATCGGCGATGCGACGGTTGTAGATGTCCATCACCTTCATGATGTTCATGAGCTGGCGCTTGTAGGCGTGGAAGCGCTTAACCTGAACATCGAAGACGGTGTTGGGATCGATGACCAGACCGGTCTCGGCCTTAACGTAGGCGGCCAGACGCTCCTTGTTGGCGCGCTTGGAGGCACCCACGGCCTTCAGGAACTCGGCATCGTCCTTAAACTCCTTGAGCTTCTCCAGCTCAAAGGCGTCCTTAAGCCAGCCGTCGCCAATGGCCTCGGTCACGAGCTTGGCGTAGGTGGGGTTGGCCTCGGCAAAGAAGCGACGGTGCGAGATGCCGTTGGTCTTGTTGTTGAACTTCTCGGGCGTCAGGGCATAGAAGTCCTTGAGCACGATGTTCTTGATGATGTCGGAGTGGATCTTGGCCACGCCGTTGACGCTGTGGCTGCAGATCACGGATAGGTTGGCCATGCGAATCTCGCCGTCCCACAGGATGGCGGTCTGGCGCAGACGCTCCTGCCAGCCATCCTGCGTGGTGTCGAACGACTCGTGCCAACGACGGCTGATCTCGTCGATGATCTGGTACACGCGGGGGAGGAGCTTGGAGAACGTGCCGATGGGCCACTTCTCCAGAGCCTCGGGCAGGATGGTGTGGTTGGTGTAGCTCACGACCTGCGTCACGATGTTCCAAGCGTCGTCCCACTCAAGCTTCTTCTCGTCGATGAGGATACGCATGAGCTCGGGGCCGCACATGGCGGGGTGCGTGTCGTTGGTGTGGATGGCCACAAACTGCGGCAGCAACTCCCAGTTCTCGCCGTGCTCCTTCTCAAAGGTGTCGAGCAGGCTGTAGATGCCGGCCGACACAAACAGGTACTCCTGCTTCAGGCGCAGCAGACGGCCGTGCTCGCCGGCGTCGTTGGGGTAGAGGATGGCGCTGATGGCCTCGGCCTCGGCGCGCTCGGCGTCGGCCAGGGCGTAGTCACCGCGGTTGAAGGCCTCAAGGTCAAAGTGCTCCTCGACCGGCTCGGCAGCCCAGACGCGCAGCTTGTTGACGGTCTCGCCGGCATAGCCCACGACAGGGATGTCGTAGGGAACAGCCAGGATATCCTGCGTGTCCACCGTGCGGTAGAACGTGCGGCCGTCCTCCTCAAAGCCCTCAACACGACCGCCAAACTTGATGGTCACGGCCTTGTCCTGACGACGCACCTCCCAGGGATAGCCGTGCGTGAGCCACTCGTCGGTAGCCTCGACCTGGCTGCCGTTGACGATCTCTTGCTTAAACAGGCCGTAGCGGTAGCGCATGCCGTTGCCGTAGCCGGCAATGCCCTCGGCTGCCATGGAATCCAGGAAGCATGCGGCCAGACGGCCCAGGCCACCGTTGCCCAGAGCCGGATCGGGCTCCTGGTTCTCGATGACGGACAGATCGAAGCCCATGTCGTTGAGCGCCTCGGCGACCATGTCGCGCACGCCAAAGTTGAGCAGGTAGTTGTCGAGCAGGCGGCCGATCAAAAACTCGATCGAGAAGTAGTACACGCGCTTCTTGCCCTCGGCGGTGGCGCGGGCGTCGCTCTTGGTGGCAACGGTGCGCGCCTTCTCGGCCACGAGCTTGGCCAGGGCGTTAAAGCGGTCGAGGTCGCTGGCGGCCTCGACGCTCTTGCCGCTGATGCTCATGACGGCATCGCGATAGAGCTCGGTAAACTCCTGCTTGTTGTCGAAGATCTTATTCATACGTTCCTTTCCCCCGGGGATATCTCCCGGAACGGTTATGACATGTATCCTACGCCCCCGCGGGGCGGGTAGTTACAGTGGTAACGCCTTTGTTACGCTTTCTTGGCAGGAGCCTTAACAGCAGCTGCCTTGGTCTTGGGAGCAGCCTTTTTGGTGGCTGCCTTCTTGGCTGTGGTGGACTTGGCCGAAGCCTTGGCAGCGGGCTTGGCAGCCTTCGCCTTGGTCGGAGCCTTCTTAGCAGCCGCGGTCTTGAGCTTCACCGAGGACGCACGCTTGCGCGTCGCCTTCTTGGGCTCCTCGACCACGGGCGGCTTATAGCTGCTGGGACCACGGCGCTTAAGGACCACGCCAGCCAGACCGGGCACTTTGATCTCGATGGAGTCCATCTGCCCGTTCCAGGGATAGGGCTCGCTCGAGCAGGTATAGGGCTCCTCGCCGGCGTATCCGCTGCCGCCAAACTCGGGACGGTCGGAATCGAAGATGACCTCCCAGTCGCCCTCGCGCGGCACGCCCACACGGAAGCTCTCGTAGCTCGCCGGATCAAAGTTGATCAGGATCACCAGGTCGTCATCGACGTCCTCGCCCTGGCGCACAAAGCTCACGATGGACTGTTTGGAGTTATCCGCGTCGATCCAGGTAAAGCCGTCGTCGGTGTAGCCGCGCTCGTACAGGGCGGGCTCGGCGGTGTACAGGTGGTTGAGCGCCTTGATAAACGCCTGATGATGACGGTGGGTCTCGTACTCCTCGGTCAGGAACCACTGGATGGACTCGTAGTAGCGCCATTCAATAAACTGGCCGATCTCGTTGCCCATAAAGTTGAGCTTGGCACCGGGGTGTGTCATTTGATAGAAAGCCAGCGTGCGCAGGCCGGCAAACTGGCGCCACCAGTCGCCCGGCATGCGGCCGATCAGCGAGCACTTGCCGTGCACGACTTCGTCGTGGCTCAGCGGGCAGATGAAGTTCTCGGTAAAGGCGTACATGATGGAGAACGTGAGCAGCCCGTGGTTGCCGGGGCGCCACGGAAAATCGGTCTGCATATAGTGCAGGGTGTCGTTCATCCAGCCCATGTCCCACTTGTAGTGGAAGCCCAGGCCGCCGTCCTGCGGCGGATAGGTCACGAGCGGCCACGCGGTGGACTCCTCGGCCATCATCATCACGTCGGGGTAGTGCGCCTCCACGGCGCAGTTGACCTGACGGATAAACGCGCTGGCGTCCAGGTCCTCCTCGGTACCGTACTTGTTGAACTTCTTTTGGCCCGGATCGTCGATGCCAAAGTTGAGGTACAGCATACTGGACACGCCGTCCATGCGAATGCCGTCAACGTGGAAGTTCTCGAGCCAATACAGCACGTTGGAGACCAGGAAGGAGCGGACCTCGCCGCGGGCGAAGTCAAACTTGTGAGTACCCCAGTTAGGGTGAATCTCGTGCTCAAACAGCATGTGGCCGTTAAAGGTTGCAAGGCCGTGGGAGTCGGCGCAAAAACCGCCGGGCACCCAGTCCATGATCACGCCGATGCTCGCCTCGTGGCACGCATCGATAAAGTGCATGAGCTGCTGCGGGTTGCCGTAGCGCGACGTGGCGGCGTAGTAGCCGGTCGTCTGGTAGCCCCAGGAGCCATCGAAGGGATGCTCCATAAGCGGCATGACCTCGATATGCGTGTAGCCCATGTCGCGCACGTAGTCCACGAGCTCCACCGACAGGTCGTCGTAGGTGTAAAACTCGCCGCGCTGCGCGGGGAAGGGATCCATGGGGCCGGGGTAGTTGCCGTACTCATCCGGCTCGCCCTGTGGTGCGTCGCCGTGGCGCTTCCACGAGCCAATATGCACCTCGTAGATGTTAAGCGGCTGCGACATATGGTTGTGGCCGGCGCGGCGCTTGAGCCACGCGGCGTCGTTCCACTTGTAGCCATCGAGGGTCCACAGCACGCTCGCGGTGCCCGGAGGACACTCGGCCTTAAAGGCGTACGGATCGGCCTTGTAGAGCTTTTCGCCCTCGTTGGTCTCGATGAGGTATTTATAGAGCTGGCCCTGCTCGGCACCAGGAATAAAGCCTTCCCAAATAGCGCTCGTATGCACGGGCACCAGCGGGTTGGCTTGTTCATCCCAGTCGTTAAATTCGCCAATGACATGGACACTTTTTACGTCGGGCGCCCAAACACAAAAGCGCCAGCCGCGCGTGCGCTGCTGCGTGTCGGGGTGCGCGCCCATCTTTTCCCAGCTGCGCTCCCACATACCAATGCCAAACAGGTAGACATCGTCCTTGGAGAGCTCCGGTGCGTGCGGGGCGGCTTTACGGGTAGCGGGCTTTTTAGCCGTTGGCTTTAGCTTTGTATCGCTCACGTTTGATCCCATCATGACGCGGCAGCGTGTTGCCTTGGTGACTAGATGCGAAAGGTCCAAGGCTGCACGAATCGAAGGGACGGCGAAGTTTCTGTGATTCGTTCCACCTCGCGTGCTCGGTGGAACTTTCGGCAGAAACTACGATAACACCTGTGCGTTAGTTTTATGGACGAAAGCGGATTTGCGGGGGCGTTTAATCGGTAAGCGACATGTTTATACCACTGGCAGATTTGACGTGGTAAAACTCTTGACAGTTTTACCAATTTGGGTTTCAAAATTGTTTGGCTGACGTTTGGTAAAACGTTTTTAGCAGGATGTTTACCATTTGACATTGAAAGGTTCGTTTATGTCCCATACCGCCGCTCCCAAGGTTGCTTTTATTTTCGATTGCGACGGCACACTGGTTAATAGCACCCCCGTTTGGGCCTATGCTCAGCCCGAATTATTGCACCGCCACGGAGTTGACGTGACGGTCGATGATTTTGCACAGTTTGAGCATTTGTCGCTCGAGGACGAGTGCCAGGCCTACCACGACATCTGGGGCATTGGCGAAAATGGCGAAGAGCTCTACCGCGAGCTGAGCGATATCCTGATTGATGGCTACTCCAAGGTGCCGCCGCGCGAGGGCCTGCTTGCATTTTTGGAGCAGGCGAAGGCAGCGGGCATCGCTATGGGCGTGGCCACGTCCACGCCGGCCGAGCTGGTGCAGTCTGCGCTCGCCGGTGCCGGGCTCGACGCTTACATGGAGTTTGTTACCACGACGGGCGAGGCAGGACGCTCCAAACAGTTCCCCGATGTGTACGAGCTGGCGCTGCGCCGCCTTGAGGAGCGCCATGGGTGCAAGTTTGAGCGCGCGTGGGTGTTTGAGGACGCAGTCTTTGGCCTTAAGAGCTCTGGCACCGCAGGCTTTAAGCGCGTGGGCATCTATGACCCGCACGGCCGCATGAAGCGCGAAGACGTGCGCGCCAACTGCGATATCTTTATCGACAGCTACGAGGAGCTGGAACTGGCCCGCGTGCTTTCGTTTGAGGGCTAGGCGAGGGCCGTGGCTTGCAAAGTACTTGTAGTCTGCGGCTCGCCCGTGGTGGCGAGCGCGGATTTGTTGCGTAGGCTAGCGGGGGCGTGCGACCACGTTGTCGCCGTGGACCGCGGGCTCGACGCTCTGCTGGGTGCGGGACTGGGCTGCAACGTGTATGTGGGGGATGCCGACACGGTGAGCGACGCGGGCCGCGCGTTGGTCGATGCCGCCACTGACTTTGAAGTTGAGCGCCACGATCCGTACAAGGACTATACCGATCTGGCGCTGGCGCTCTGTTCCGTCCGCCGCCGCTGGCCGGGTGCCGAAGTGGTTGCGACCTGCGCCACCGGCGGTCGCCCGGACATGGCCCTGTCTGTGTTAGGTCTGCTGGCAGGCTATGCGGACGCCCCCGTCTGGATCGATGAAGACGAAGTGACGGCCAGAATCCTGCGCCAGAACGAGACCTGGACCATCGAGGGCGCCGAGGGCAAAACCTTCTCCATCATCGCCATTGCCCCTGGGACGGTGGTAAGTGAACATGGCTTGGAGTGGGAACTAGATCACGCCCCGCTGGGCCTGCTAGCCGACACGGGCATCAGCAACGTCGTCAGGTCAACAGCCACGATCCAAGTCCATCAAGGCGTCGCAATCGGTTATTTGCTGCATCAGGGTTTTATCGGGACGGCGGATAAAAATAATCGCTCGTAGAGTGATTATTTTTGCCCCGTCCCAGGAAAACCCGTAAGGCGGAAAATCAATCCAAAATTCCCCCTTGCATCCCCGTAAACATTCCCCTATAGTACTACCTCGTCACGGGGGCGTAGCTCAGCTGGGAGAGCGCTTGACTGGCAGTCAAGAGGTCAGGGGTTCGATCCCCCTCGTCTCCACCATCGTGAATGCAAAGGCTTTCGGAATCCCGAAGGCCTTTTTTCATGCCCAAAACACCACGTGCCACAAACGCCACCCACACCAACAAAAAGTTGCACAATTTATTTCCCATGTCTGTACATAGTTTGTTAGACAAACGCGATTATCAGTGTAGATCGCCGTTCCATTTGGGCTTCAGGAACGCCCCTAATCACCGCCACTACCTCAATAACCTGCATCAATGTGAACAACATCGCAAAACAGCCCCCTTGAACACGCTAAATGAACGAAATGTGTCCGGTACTGCCCAAATCAGTTTCGCTAACAGCTTGTGCTAGGATACCTAACGTTACATGATTTCAACTGTGCTCGCGGCTTCAGTAAGCCACAAAGCGCAGGGTCGATCAGCATCCGGCCGTAACGGCGGTGCCAGAAACACCACGAGCTCCAATAAAGAAGTCATGCGACGTTATTTAATTGCATTGCGCTAATTGCATGATGCAATTAATAGTTTGTATGCCAATGCGAAGCAGTCCTTCAGCTGTTTGCGTGCGGTCCAGTTTTGAAATCACTTGACCGGCTCGCACGCAGCCAGCTGAGGTTGCAGGCATTTGTTGCAATACGTGCCTGTAGCCTCAGCGCTGCTTTTATACATACCGTTCACGGTGGGGCAGAGCCACGTGCTTGTCTGACTGGGCTCAGGGTTTGAATATGGAGCGCCTTCGCGCACAAGCGCCCTGGCGAAGCCATACCCAAACCCCGTGAGCCACGCGTAAGACAGCAAGGGGGTGGTGCTCGTGTGGTATGTGATCCAGGTCATTAACGGTCGCGAAGATGCAATGCGCGAGCGCATCGAGCGCATGGTGCCGGAGAGCTCCATGCAAGAGCTCTTTTATCCCCAATACCAAACCGAGATCAAGGTGCACGGCGAATGGGTCAGCACGACCAAGCCTCTGTTCCCCGGTTATCTCATCTGCGATACGGCAGATCCCCGAGCCGTGCAACAGTATCTGCTACGCATGGACGACTTTGCGCTGGTGCTATCCCAGGACGGTCAGTTTGTGCCGCTGGCAAAAGAAGAGACTCAGCTCATTGGCAGTTTCACTAACAGGGGAGACCGCGTGGTGCCCATGAGCGAGGCCCTAAAAGACGGCGACCAGGTCGTAGTGACGGCTGGTCCGCTGTTGGGCCACGAAGGCCTGATCAAAACCATTAACAGACGCAAAAGCACTGCTTATTTGGAGCTTGACCTGTGTGGCCGACGCGTAACCACCCGCGTTGGCCTTGCGGTGCTTTCAAAAGAGCAGCGCGTTATGCGCAATCACAGAAGAGCGATTTCCTAGCTGCAAGCTCGCAAGCGGACGAGCGAAGGCAAAAAGTATCGGGGGAGGGACTCTTGGAGCCTACGATGATGACCATGGCACAGGGCGCGCGGGAGACGCGCACGGCCGCCACGGCGAATTCCGTCACTGCCGCAGCCGGTGCTGCGGGGGATTACCTTACAAACGAAGAAGCGTACAAGATGCTGCGCGGTGCCAACTCCGGCGTGAAGCCCGAGCTTGGGCACAGGCTCTACCGCGTTGTTAAGCGTACGGTGGACATTGTCGCCGCCGGCGGAGCCCTGGTGTTGCTCTTTATTCCCGGGGTAATTCTGAGCGTGGTCATTTGCATAAAGAGCCCGGGCGCCAGCCCCCTATATTCACAGTGGCGCGTGGGCCGCGTGCGCAAAGACGGCACGTTCTACCTGTTTAAGATCTACAAGTTCCGCAGCATGGTTCCCAACGCAGACCAAATGCTCAAGGACTTGCAGGCCCAAAACGAGGCCACTGGCCCCATGTTTAAAATGAAGCACGACCCGCGCATTATTCCCGGTGTGGGTAACTTCATTCGCAAGCACAGCATCGACGAGCTGCCCCAGCTCATCAACGTGTTCTTGGGCCAAATGAACCTCATTGGCCCGCGCCCCGGCCTGCCGCGCGAGGTTGCCCTGTACAGCGAGCACGACATGAAGCGCCTGGCGGTAAAACCCGGCTGCAGCGGTCCTTGGCAGGTAATGGGCCGCAGCTACCTGGGCTTCAACGAAATGGTTGAGCTGGATCTTCGCTATATAGAGAATCGCAGCCTGCGCCAGGACCTGCGGTTGATATTCGGCACGCTGAAGACGATGTTCTCTGGGGAAGGTGCCGTGTAGCATGCGCATCGCCATGATAGGCCAAAAGAGAACGGGTTCGCGCGAGGGCGGCGTAGAAGTGGTGGTAGGCGAGCTTGCTCGCCGTATGGCAGACCTTGGTCACCAAGTAACCTGCTACGACCGTATGGGCGAAGGAGCTCCTTCCGAGCCCTACGAGAAGGATGGCTACCGCATCGTTCCCGTAAAGGCTCTGGACATCAAGGGGCTCTCTGCGCTCACGAGCAGCTTTGCCGCAACAAGGGCCGCCATCAAAGACGGGGCAGACGTAATTCACTATCACGCAGAGGGGCCGTGTGTCCCCCTTCGTTTTGCGCGTTCCGCGGACATCAGGACCGTGGCAACGATCCACGGCCTGGACTGGCAGCGTGCAAAATGGGGCGGCTTGGCTTCCAAGTACATCAAGTTCGGCGAGGCGACGGCGGCCAAGTGCGCGGATGCGCTCATCGTGCTTTCCCGGGGCAATCAGGAGTACTTCAAGGAGGCTTACGGCCGCGAGGCTACGCTCATTCCCAACGGCATCACTCCCGAGGCGGATCTTCCCGCGAAGGAGATCTCCGAGCGCTTGGGGCTCACCCAGGGCTCCTATGTCCTCTACCTCGGTCGCATTGTGCCCGAGAAGCGACCGGAACTGTTGGTGGAGGCGTACAAGCAGGTAAAGACGGATAAGCGCCTGGTTATCGCGGGCGACTCCTCCGATACGGACGACTACGCCGTGGCGCTCAAAGAGGCTGCCGCGTCCGACCCCCGCGCGCTCTTTACCGGCCACGTTGAGGGCAACCTGCTCTCCGAGCTGTACTCCAACGCGTATTGCTACGCGCTCCCCTCCGACGTTGAGGGCCTGCCCATGAGCTTGCTGGAGGCCATGTCTCACGGTGCGGCATGCGTTACCTCGGATATTCCCGAGTGCGCGGATGTTCTGCAGGGTTGCGGGCTCACGTTCCCACACGGAGACGCGGGGGCGCTGCGCGACGTGCTTGAAGGCCTGATAGCGGATTCTGCCCAAGCGGAGAGGCTGGGCGCCATGGCACGTGACCGCGCGATTAATGGCTATGACTGGAACAGCGTCGTCCAAAGGACGCTTGCTTTGTATGAGGGTGTTGCGTAATGAAGATCCTTCTTGTAGATAAGTTTCATTGGCGCAAGGGTGGAAGCGAGACGTACTACTTTGCTCTTGCCGATGGTCTTCGCGCTCTTGGGCATGAAGTTGCCTTCTTCAGCATGGAGGATGAGCGTAATGAGCCGACTGAGTGGTCGCGTTACTTTGTAACGAATCGCGACTATAACGGACCGAGCTCTATTGTCGATAAGGCGAAGGCCGCGCAGGCACTTGTGTATTCCAAAGAGGCGCGCGAGAAGTTCGATGCGCTGTGCCGTGAATTCCAGCCCGATGTAATCCATCTCAATCTCACTCATAGGCAGATTACGTTTTCCATCTTGGACGCTCCTTGGCTAAAGCAGCATCCAACGCCGGTTGTGTATACCTCGCACGACTTGATTCTTGCTTGCCCGAGCTATCTTATGCTTGATTCCGAGGGCAACGTTTGCGATTCGTGTCTCGGGGGTCATTTTGGCAATTGCCTTAAGAAGAAGTGCGTAAAGGGTTCGATCGCAAAAAGCGCGTTAGCGGTGGCTGAGGCGGAGTGGCTTAAACGGCACAAAACCTATTCACGTCTCGATCGCATCATCTGCCCGAGTGAGTTCATGCGGAACAAGTTTATTGAAGCGGGGCTTCCCGAGCGTCAGCTTGTCCTCATGCGGAATTTCCTGAATCCCGATTCGATGTCACGGGAAGTTGCCAACCAAAATAATGAAGATCCCTACATGCTGTATCTGGGACGCCTTTCTCGCGAGAAAGGCGTGTTAACGCTCGTGCATGCTTTTGAGAAGGCGGCACCGGTGATCCCTGATTGGCGTCTTGTTATTGCAGGCGATGGCCCTGAATGTGATGCTGTGAAGGTCAAAGTTTCCGCAATGCCAAACGAAATAAGCTCGAGGATTGAGCTGGTTGGATATAAAACCGGTGACGCCCTGCGCGGACTTGTGAATCGAGCCACTCTGGCGGCTGCGCCGTCAGAGTGGCTCGAGAACGCGCCATATGCGGTTCTCGAGGCACTCGCCGCGGGCAAGCCCGTTATCGGTACGAACATGGGCGGAATACCCGAGCTGGTACGTGAGGGTGAAACGGGCTTCCTGGCTGAAGCCCACGATGAGGCAGGACTCGCAGATGCAATCCGTAGGGGTGCGGCGGTGGCCGCCGATCCTGCGGCTTACGCCGCGATGAGCGCGCATTGCCGTTCATTCGTGGCAGAGAACTGTAATCAAGAGAAATACATCCGGAATCTCGTCTCCCTGTATCAAGAACTAATTGACCGGAAGGTGGTGGCCTAACCCATGGCCGAGAAGAAACTCAACGGAACCGTAATCGTAACGTACCGCTGCAACGCGCGCTGCACCATGTGCAACCGCTACAAGGCTCCCAGCCGTCCGGAGGAGGAGCTCTCCCTCGACGTGATCAAGAAGCTCCCGCGCATGTACTTCACCAACATCACCGGTGGCGAGCCCTTCATCAGGACCGACCTTGCGGATATCGTGCGCGAGCTGTACAAGAAGTCCGACCGCATCGTCATCTCCACCAACGGCTTCTTCACCGACCGCATCATCGCCCTTGCCGAGGAATTCCCCCAGGTGGGAATCCGCATCTCCATCGAGGGTCTGCAGCAGACCAACGATGAGATCCGCGGTCTCCAGAACGGCTTCAACCGCGGCTACGAGACGCTCAAGAAGCTCGTGGAAATGAAGCACCCGGACGTGGGCTTTGGCATGACGGTGCAGGATCGCAACGCTGCGGACTTGGTGCCGCTGTACAAGCTTTCCGACGAGCTCGGCATGGAGTTCGCCACCGCCAGCCTGCACAACAGCTTCTACTTTGTCGAGGCGAAGAACATCATCAAGGACCGTCCCATGGTGGCCCAGAACTTCGAGGACCTGGTAAACGAGCTCCTCAAGTCCAACGAGCCCAAGAAGTGGTTCCGCGCGTACTTCAACATGGGCCTCATCAACTACATCTATGGGCAGAAGCGCCTGCTCCCGTGCGATATGGCGTTCGACACGTTCTTCATCGACCCC
The DNA here is from genome assembly GCA_902492545.1 of uncultured Collinsella sp. Lineage (GTDB taxonomy): Bacteria > Actinomycetota > Coriobacteriia > Coriobacteriales > Coriobacteriaceae > Collinsella. Next base: position 15,716 of record CABULX010000046.1, read on the forward strand.
TACGGCGACGTCATGCCCTGCAACGGCACCAAGGAGAAGCTCGTTATGGGCAACCTTAACGACGAGTCTTGGGATGAGCTGTGGGAGAGCGCCCAGGCCGAGAAAGTGCGCGGCTGCGTGCGCCACTGCGACCGCAACTGCTGGATGATCGGCTCCGTGTCTCCTGCCATGCACAAGTACATCTGGAAACCCGCGTCGTGGGTGCTGGCGCACAAGCTCAAGCCCGGCAAGAAGTTCGACATGCACGAGCTCCCCATCGTGCGCGACTACGAGTCGGGCAAGGTGACGAAGGAGGAGCTGGACGCTCTTTCCACCTGCGACATGCACGCCGCGATCAACGACGGCCTTTCCGACGCAAGCCGAGCCGACGCGCACGTGTACGAGACTGAGGAGGCGCTGTAGTGCAGCCGGGTGGAAAAATCGAATGCAAAAATTCAGAAATAGCGGTTGCTCGATATCAATCGGAGGAAACACGTGAAAGTATCCTGCATAACCAGGCACGCAATCTCTAATTATGGCTCCCTGCTCCAGGCATATGCGACACAACGAGCGGTAGAGAGCTTGGGGCATGAGTTCGAGATTATGGACTATGTACCTGCTTGTGAGGACGTATCCCAGCAGGTGAGGACGCTTCTTTCGACAAAGCCGTCCTGGAACGGGAACCCGTTGAAGAAGTCTGTCTACAGACTTCTGATGGAGCCTGAGACAAGGGTGGCGGGCAAGCGGTTTGCGCGTGAGCGTTCCCAGCTGCTTAAGATGAGCCCTCACTATGCATCCCTGGAGGAGCTGAAGGCTAATCCGCCCAAGGCCGATGTCTATATGACTGGAAGCGATCAGGTGTGGGGTCCCATCAGCTCGGGCGCATACGACCTGTCATACGCGCTTGAGTTTGCTCCCGAGGGCGCAAGGCGCATCTCATATGCGGCAAGCTTTGGTAAGAAGAATATGCCGGATAGCGTGCGCCCCAGGTTTCTCGAGGACCTTCGAGCATATGAGGCCGTGTTCGTACGCGAGGATGCCGCGCGCGAGCAGCTTGCCTCGTGGGGCATAGAGGCCGGACAGGTTGTCGATCCCACGCTGCTGCTTGATGGCGAGGCGTGGAGAAGGATGGCGGCACCTGCCCCGAAGGGCGAATACATCCTCGTCTACCAGATTCACAGCGACCCGACGGTGGGGCAGTACGCCGTG
>CABULX010000047.1 GCA_902492545.1 uncultured Collinsella sp.
GGTTTAAACGCGATGACCGCATCGTGTGGTTCGATATGGACGAGTTTACGATCGATGAGGTCGTTGATGATATCCTTCATCGTATCGAGGCAGCCTAATGGCTCGGTTTCCCCTCGTTCCCACAGCGCCTGAGCCTGAACGTGCCGTTCTTGTCGGAGTTGAGTGGCGCGATAACGCCTGGCCGCTTGATCGTTCGCTTGACGAGCTTGAGCGCCTGGCCCATACGGCTGGCGCACAGTGCGTGGCGCGTTTGTCACAGCGCCTGGTTAAGCCGTATCCAAAATCGTTTATTGGCTCCGGTAAGGTTGAGGAGCTTTGCGGGCTCGTGCATCGTATGGATGCCGATGTTGTTATCTTCGACGACGATTTAACGCCCTCGCAGCAGTCTTATCTTGAGAAAGCCGTGGGCGAACCGGTTAAGATTATCGACCGCACGGCGTTGATTCTCGATATCTTTGGCCTGCACGCTCAGACCCGTGAGGGCCGCCTGCAGGTGCAGCTAGCCCAATTGCAGTATCTGTTGCCTCGCTTGCGCGGTATGTGGAGCCATCTTGCTAAAGAGCAGACACGCGGTGGCATTGGTTCGCGCTTTGGCCAGGGCGAAAGCCAGCTCGAGGTTGACCGACGTTTGATTCGCAACAAGATTGCCGCGCTTCGTCGCGAGCTTAAGCAGGTTGAACAGCGCCGCGATGTGCAATCGAAAAGCCGTATTGAATCGCCGGCGTTTCGCGTGGCGTTGGCTGGCTACACCAATGCCGGCAAGTCGACGTTGCTTAATCGTTTGACGGGATCAACGGTTCTTTCGCAGGATAAGCTGTTTGCCACGCTCGATCCTACAACGCGCTCGTACCGTTTGCCCGGTGGTCGCGGAATGACGATTACCGATACCGTCGGCTTTATTCAAAAGCTGCCGCATGGTCTTATCGATGCCTTTAAATCGACGCTGTCCGAGGTTTTGGGTGCCGATCTAATTCTCAAAGTCGTAGATGCGTCTGACGAGGACTATGAACGGCAGCTGGAGGCTGTCGACCGCGTGCTTGATGAGATCGGCGCCGGAGAGCGCCTAACGCTGACCGTATTCAATAAAATCGATCTTCTCGATAGCGTTGATCGATTGAGCTTCCGTCGTCGCTATCCCGAGGCGGTGCTGTTCTCGGCTCAGACGGGTGAGGGTCTTGATGACTTAGTCGATCGCATCGCTCGTGAAGCGGCCGCTACGGACGTGTTGCTCTCGGCCGATATCCCGTATCGAGAGGGCGCGTTAATCACGCTCGTGCATGAACAGGGAACCCTTCTGCACGAGGAATACCTCGAGGACGGCGTTCGTATTGTGGCAAAGCTTCCGGCCCGTATCGCACCACGTTTTGAGCGTTACCGAACGGAATAAATCAGCTCCAGTACACCCAAGATAATCGGTTGATGAAGCAGGTAGAACGGCAGTGCATGGCGTCCGAGGCTCGCGAGCGTCGGGATGGGATTCGCATAGGCCCATGCTGGCGCTTTACGGTTTGCTTTTTGTGCCGTGCGGGCGGCAAAGAAGCCTGCAAGGTACAAAAATAAGAATGGTATGAGCGGATAGTAATCACCGGAGACAAAGTCTGGTCCTGGGAAACCCAGCCAAGCTAGATAGGGGATAGGGTAGACCGCTTTAGGAATGGTCCAGGTACAGGCAAAGAGTATGAGGCAAATGGTTATACCCCATGCTGCCGGCACCCTATCGAGAATCGGGCGCGTGAGTGCAACAATGGCGGTGCACGCCGCCATGCATAAAATGATGCCGAAGTTCACCGAGTCATCGACTGAGACGAGCGTCGTTGCGACCCATACAACTAAAGCGACAACGGCATATTTGGCGGCACGCTTGATGTTGTTGCGTGAGAGGGTGCACATCCAGCCGGCAATAAACAAAAATACCCAACTGATGCTGGCACGCCAGATGTCCTGAAAGATGGTCTGGGTAAACCAGGGCATCTTCCAACCATATAGGTAGGCAAGGTCGTAGCAGGTATGAAATCCCGCCATCGACAGCATGGTAAACCCGCGAATGGTATCAAAGACCGTGATGCGTTTTTGCATTACGAAAACCGGCGCATCAAACCGACGACCTTGCCCAGAATCGTGGGATTTGTCGCGTAGATAGGCTCCATGGTGTCGTTTTCGGGCTGCAGGCGAACGCGACCCTGCTCCTTATAGAACGTTTTGACTGTTGCGGAACCATCGATCATGGCCACGACAATCTCGCCATTCATGGCACTCTTCTGCTCACGAACGATGATGTAGTCGCCGTTATAGATACCGACGTTAATCATCGAATTTCCGTGGACCTCGAGGATGAAGGACCCCTGGTCCGTTGCGATCTCGGTTGGGATGGTAAAGGTGTCCTCGATATTCTGCTCGGCAAGGATGGGAATCCCTGCAGCGACACGGCCTACGAGAGGCAGCGATACGGTGCCGCGGGGCACCGTGGGCTCATCGGACTTTGAGATGGAGACCGAAGATCCGTCCTCGTCAAAGAGTTCAAGGGCGCGAGGCTTGGTGGCGTCACGCTTGAGCAGCCCTCGAGCCTCCAGGGCAGAGAGATGGGCATGCACCGTGCTGGGGGAGGAGAGGCCTACGGCCGATGCCATCTCGCGCACACTGGGCGGATAGCCCTTCTCCTGCTGATATTCCTTGATGAAGTCGTAAATTTGCTGCTGACGCTTGGTAATTTTGCGAGCCATCAGGGATTCCTCTCTACCCATACCAAACAAATGTTCTATTTTTGCTTGACAGGAACAACTGTTCGAAGATAATAATAACCGAACACTCGTTCCCGCGCTAGACTTTTTTGTCCCCGCGGCTTGATAAAACAGTTCTCGTCAAAACAAACGAGAGGAGAACAGAATGAACGCAGCTGATATGGTCCAGGGAAACCTTGCTCTTAAGCTCGAGGCGCCCGCCTCGCCTGCCTTCACGGTCGTGAAGGGTGGACGCTCCCATTTTCAGGCCGTGGCCACTAAACCCGTTCGCACCCAGCGTGCGTCCGTTGCTTTGGCTCCTGTTGCCCTGAAGGCCTCGACGATTGTTGCTGTTGCCGTAGCGTTTACCCTGTTCTTCGTGCTCGCCACGTCAGTTTTTTCTGCTCGTCAAGCAGCATATGCCGATTCCGTAGCCAACGTTACCTACGAGACGGTTCGCGTGCAGTCGGGCGACTCCCTGTGGTCGCTTGCCCAGGAGCATCCCATCGATGGTCTTTCCACGCAGGAGACTTCCGACATGATTCGTAGCGTCAATCACCTCGATCGCGGCTCTCTTGATGCTGGTGCAGTTCTGAAAGTTCCGGCTCGTTCGTAAGATTTCGGTTCGGTCGCATGGTACCCTTGTTATCGTTTAGGAGGAGGTACTATGCGCTGTCCCAAATGCGGCAAGGCACATACCCGCGTTGTCGATTCCCGTATGCAGGAATCGAACAACACTATCAAGCGTCGCCGCGAGTGTTGTTCTTGCAATTATCGTTTTACGACGTTCGAGCGCTGCGAGGACCCCATCGAGGTCATCAAATCCGACGGGTCAAAGCAGCGGTTCGATCGCAACAAGCTGCTGGTCGGCCTGATGCGCGCCACGATTAAGCGCGATATCGATACGAAAAAGCTCAACGAGATTATCGATGATATCGAGGTGGAGCTGCGTTCGCGTACGCTGACGGCTGTTACGTCCCACGAACTGGGCGATATGGTGCTCAAGCGCCTGGCCAAGATCGACAAGGTGGCCTACATTCGCTTTGCCTCGGTCTATCGCGATTTCAAAGACGTCGACGAGTTTTTGCAAGAGCTCGACAAGCTAAGGTGATTTCATGTCCATCATTACCGTTAACATTAAGCGTCTCGATCCCACGGTCGAGCTTCCCAAATACGCTCATCCCACGGATGCCGGCCTTGACCTCCGCGCCAACGAAGACTGCACCCTCAAGCCCTTTGAGCGCCGATTGGTCTCCACTGGCTTGGCCATTGCGCTGCCCGATGGCTACGCCGGCTTTGTCCAACCTCGCAGCGGCCTAGCCATTAAGCAAGGCCTGTCTATAGTCAACACGCCCGGCCTCATCGACGCCCACTATCGAGGCGAGCTTAAGGTCATTCTCATCAACCTGGATCCCACCAACAATATCCAGATCAACAAAGGCGACCGGATCGCCCAACTCGTCATCCAAGAAGTCCCCACGGTCAATCTCGTAGAGGTAGACGAACTAGACAAAACCGACCGAGGAGCCGGTGGTTTCGGTTCTAGCGGCGTCGCCTAGGGGCGCTCGTATCCCTCCCGCCCGCCTCTCACACATATCATTCCATGCTCAAACATTCTCGCTTCGCAGGGCGCATGGATCCCGCTTTCGCCTGAGCCCCATACATATCATCCCGTGCTCAAACATTCTCGCTGCGCTGCGAAACTGCGCGCGGGACGATATGTATGGGGCTCAGGCGAAAGGGCTAAATGCTTGAGATAAAAAATCTTTCTAGTTAGCCGATGCTACAAAGGAACAATCCCTTTGTAGCATCGGCTAACTATTATCAGATTATTTGGTTCCACCTTCGCAGCTTCTACTGGGGCGAACCCGCTGTAGTTGCTAGTACGTAAACGTAGCTGCTCGGCGGGAGCCGCCCATATATCGTTCCACGCGCAGTTTCGCAGCGCAGCGAGAATGTTTGAGCATGGAATGATATATGGGCGGCGCCCGCCGAGCAGCGGACATTAAGACACTAGCGGATATGAGCGGGTTTTTCGCCCCAGTAGAAGCGGCAGAAGGCTCGTTTACGTTTTTGGGGCTTGCCTGCAAGCTCCATGGTTGCGATGGCGATGTCCTCGGCTGCGCGTGGACGGCGCAGCACTTCGCCATTGATAAGCAGTGCCTTGAGCGACTCTGGATGATCGTGGAGATGGCGCAACGTCACGATCAGCTCGCGTGCGGTGGTGACATGCATGCTGGCGCCCATGCCGGTGAGCATAGTGGTGTTGGCCTTTTCCTGGCCATAGGACTTGCCCAGTAGAATCATCGGCAGGTGTGCGCACAAGCATTCGGTAACAGTGAGTCCGCCCGATTTGAGAATTGCCAGGTCGCAGCCGTGCATGAGCGCTGCCATGTCATCGACGTAGTCAAGAACCGTGACGTTCTCGAGTTTCATGGCGTCGAAGAGCGTTTTGAGACGGGTGGCATATTCGACATCCTTGCCCGGCAAAAAGACAAAGTGCATGTCCTCGAAGCTGCGCAGGAAGGGGAGGGTGCGGTCCATCTCCGCGCGAAAGCGAACATACGGTTGAGGCAAACTGGCGCCGGCCATCACCAGCACAACGAGCTTGTCTGTGGGGAGATTGAACTTTTCGAGTTCTTCCTCGCGGTTGTAGTCCGTATCAAACCCGGCGCGAATGGGAATGCCCGTAATGCGAATCTTGGTCTCGGGAACCTTGCGGGGACGGAGTGTCTCGGCCATAAACTCGTTTGCCACACAGAATAGGTCGGTGTCCTTATGGGGCCACCAGCCCTCGACCTCGTAATCGGTCGGTACGCAAATGACGGGATAGTCGATGCCCGTAATGACGCGCGCTCCAACGGCAACGTTGGCTGCCGTGATATGTGTGGCTACCACGGCAATGGGCCTACGAGTCCGAACGTATTCGTTAAATGCGGGGAACATGATGCGCGACCATGCCGTGCCGCCGCCCCAAAGCAGGTGTCCGGTAAGGGTATAACGCCAGGTTAAATCGTAAATTGGGCGTGTGGCGCCGGTAAACGAGGCGGCCGTTTTGTTGCCGTCGAATTTTATGCGTCCAAAATCAAGGATATCGAGCACTTCAATCTCAACATCCTCGGGGATGCCATTGGTGCCGCGGATAAGGTCGAATGCCTGCGCAATCGCATTTGCGGCGGCCTTGTGGCCCGAGCCGACCGAGGCGTGCACGATGGTCACGAGAGGTTTTTGCTGAGCCAAGAGCGTGGTTTGTTCCGATTGGGGAGTGCTTTGCGCGGGCAAGGGAGCGTCATTGCTCGTCTGCGTTTGATCCATCGATAACTCCCCTTCGTCTTTGTTTCGCAATGAATCATTGTAGTTCATGAGTGTCACGTTCGTCTAAATTTGGGTAAGAGCGCAGAGAACGCCAATCTTTCGACAGGAGGTCTTTTCATGACTACCCATCAGCCGATCGATGTTGCTATTATCGGCGGCGGCCCCGCGGGCTATGCTGCAGCCATTTATGCGGCGCGTGCCAACCTCACGACGACTGTGTTCGAACAGGGCATGTCGGGAGGACAGATTGCCACAACCAATGAGGTCGAGAACTATCCGGGCATACCGCTCTTGAGTGGCGTCGAACTCGGCGAGCGTTTTCAGCAGCATGCAGAGGGCCTGGGAGCACAGGTCGCATGGAGCATGGTAACGGGCATCGATTACGATGCGGATTCAGCGCTGTTTACGGTGCATCACGATATGGGCGATACGCTGGCGTCGAGCGTTATCGCTTGCATGGGTGCCATGCCGCGATTTGCTGGTTTTGTTGGCGAGGATACGTATCGCGGTCGTGGCGTTTCGTACTGCGCGACATGCGACGGCATGTTCTTTCGTGGTAAGCAGGTTTTTGTCATCGGCGGCGGCAATGCTGCCTGTGAGGAAGCCCTGTTCCTGTCAGAAATCGCCAGTAGCGTGACCATCGTCTTGCGCCGCGATCAGTTCCGGGCTCCCGATGGCGTGGTTCAAAAGGTGCTCGCAAAAGATAATATTTCAGTTAGGTACCAAACTAGTATTGTGGAACTATCGGGCGATGCCATGCCCACGACTATCACATTTAAGGACAACGCCACCGGTGAAACCTATTCCGAGTCCTTCGATCCTGGCTCGTTTGGTATCTTTGTCTTTGCTGGCACGCAGCCTCATGCCGAGCTTGTTGAGCATCTGGTGGATCTGGCTCCCGACGGCGGTATTGTGACCGACGAATCGATGGCCACCCGCACGCCTGGCTTATTTGCTGCTGGCGATATCCGTTCCAAGCGGTTACGTCAAGTTGTGACCGCCGTTTCGGACGGAGCCATAGCGGCTACCAGCGCATACGCTTTCTTACGCGGATAAGTACGATAATATATCTTATGTAAGGTTGCTATCTTTTAACAAAGTGGTTGGACGGTGCGTCAATGTGCTGTCCAACCACTTTTACTTGCCGGCTATATGGTATGCAAAACTAGATAACCTAGAATACAATATAGCTAATGAACGGAGGATCCTTATGAACCACGCCAAACGCGTTATCCCGATGTCCGATACATCGGTCAGCATTAAGCCTGAGGATATTCAACCCACTGTGTTGCCCGATGCATTTATTCAGTCCGATATCGTGCGCAAACTCAATATGTTGAGTCTGCCGCGCTATAACCAGTTGCCAAATGTGACACTCTACCGCGACCAAGTTATTGAATATGTTGCGCTGTGGATGGAGCCGCTGTCTATTTGCGTTGAGCAGCCTATCATTACGCCATCGATGATCAATAACTACGTGAAGGTCGGCCTGGTGCCTGCTCCGGTCAAAAAGCAGTATGGTCGCGAGCAGATTGCCCGCCTGATCGCTATCTGCATCTTTAAGCAGGTGCTACCTATTGCTGCGGTGCAGGCACTCTTTAACATTCAGCGTTTGAGCTACGATGCCCCGACTGCCTTCGATTATGTGGTCGACCAGCTTGAGGCATCGATTCGCGCCGCGTTTTCTATCGAGCAGACGCCGGTTCCCGATACGGCGCATCAGGTCACACGCGAGTCGCTGCTTGTGCGCAGTGCCGTATCGTCCTTTGTTTCGAAGGCGTACTTGATGAGCTATCTCAAGTTCAACGGGTTTAATAGCTAGCCGACGTATAAAACGGGCGGGACAAAGAGCCATCTGTCGCTTTGTCCCGCCCGTTTTTTGCCTGGTTGGACTTTATTTGCCCGAAGCTACGCCCATGCCGTAGCCGATGATCAGGCCGTGCATCTCGGCGTAATAGGAATCCAGGCCGTTGCAGGGCATGATGATGGTCTTGGAGCCGGGCCAATGTTCGACTATGCGATCAGTAAGCGCCTGGGCTCCAGTTTCGTTCTCAACGTGATCGATGATGACCTCACCGCCCGTAAAGCCCTCGGCTTCCATAGTGTCGATGATCTTGTTGAGCATCTTCTTTTCGCCACGCGTGTGCCCGACGAGTTCGATTTTACCGGCCTCACTCGCCGTGCCCAAAATGCGGATATTGAGCTTGTTGGCAATGACGCCGGCTGCCTTAGGGATACGTCCGGCTTTGGCGAGGTTTTCGTAATTGCACAAGCTGAAGAGGATTTTGCTGTTCTGCTCAAGGCTATCAAAGTATGCGCAAGCGTTCTCGAATGCGACATCCGGATTGCTTGCAAGATAGCGGTCAAACAGCAAGAAAATGAGGTCCATTTTGCCGCCAGCTGCGCGTGAATTGACTAGATGAATCTGTCGGTCGGGCTCCTCGGCAAGAACCATATCGCGAGCCGTGGCTGCCGCGTTGTAGCTGCCCGACACGCCCTCAGAGATCGGCATGCAGATGGTCTTGTCTGCCAATTTGAAGAGCTCGGCCCACTCCCCTACGCTGGGACAAGCGCTCGAAGAAGCGTTCGTCTCCGCCTGAACAGCGCAGTTGAGCTCATGAACATCGAGCGAAAGGTCATCGACGAATTCACGCTCCCCCACTCTGATCTTAAGGGGTGCAAATGCAAAGGTGGTATGTGGTGCGGTTGGTTGCCAATCGCGAAGATTGCAGCTCGAATCGGAGATAAGTGCCCAGCTCATAGAGGGTCCTTTCTAATTGTTCTTCAACAATTATAGCTTTCTTGCTGACCGATTGGGCCGCTATCTAGTATTCAAAACTAGATAGCGGCCTGGACTAAAGATAAAAGAATGGACCTCGCAACTTAAAGCCACGAGGTCCACATTCACACGCTGTGTAAGATGACTTAGTAACGCACGAAGATGTAGTTATTGTTCATGCCGGCGGCAACGGAGCTGATGATAACACCCGTGTTGTAGTCGGAAGCATGAATCATCTGACCACCACCGATGTAAATGCCGGTGTGGTACGAGTTGACCACAACGTCACCGGGCTGCGGATCGGACACACGCGTCCAGCCCATAAAGGTACCCGTGGTGCCCAGGCGGCAATAGCGACCAGTGAGGCAATAGCTAACAAAACCAGAGCAATCGAAGCTGTTCGGTCCAATGCCGCCCCAGGAATAAGCGCAACCAAGCTTGCTGTATGCACGCGAGACAACAGAACCGCCGTCGACGGACTGGCTCGGAGCAGAAGGCGTCGGAGCCGGAGCAGGTGTGGAGGGCTGCGGCGTCGGAGCAGGTGCCGGCGTAGGAGCCGGAGTGTTGCCGCCCTGGTTGTTGTTATTGCTGGTCTGGCCACCGTTGTTGGTGTTCTCGGTCGTACCGGCAGTCTCGTTGCTCACCGTGGCCTTCTCGGCGGTGCTGGCGTTGATGCCGGCCTGAAGCGCGGCGTTGGCCTCGGCCTCGGCGGCAAGCTCGGCCTGCAGCTGCGAATCCAGGGAATTTACGACGTTCTGGGCTTCAGCCTGCTGGGCATTAAGCTCGTCGACCTTCTTTTGCGTGGCGTCGACGTTCTTCTCCTGCTCGGCCTGCTTATCGGTGAGCTGCTGCTTAAGCTCCTTGACCTCTTGAATGGTCTGAGCCTGCTTATCGGAAACTTTCCCGTAGTAGAACAGACGGTTGAGCATATCGCTCAGGTCATCGACGCCCGTCAGAACCTGAAGCAGGCTCAGGCCGCCGGTTTTGTACTCGCCGGCGACATAGGTCGAGAGCTTGGCCTGACCATCGGCGATCTCCTGCTGCTTTTGCGTGATCTCGCCAGCAGTCTGATCGAGCGCCTGCGTCTGCGTGGCGAGCTCATCGTAAATCTGCTGGGTTTGGGTACCGATCTGCTCGAGCTTAGTACGAGCAGCGGCAAGGTCGGATGCGGTATCGGCGTAGGCAGGAGCCGCGAGGCCCAAGCCCAAAACACAAGCGAGGGTTGCCGTAGCAGCGCAGCGTGCCATGTTTTTGTGCGTGTTTGCTGTGCGCATGTAGCTTCCTTTCCACTAACTAAGGGTAACGGCTAGTCCACCGTCACCAGACTAAAGAGCTCCACATCGTCATTAGACGGCGTGAGCTTCTCGCGCGGGTTGAGAAACGCAAGCTCAAGGATACAACCGTAACCGACAAGCTTTGCGCCCATATCTCGCACCAGTTTACCTGTTGCCTCGACGGTTCCGCCCGTCGCGACCAAGTCGTCCAGAATCAACACGGTATCTTTAGAGCTGATAGCGTCGGCATGGATCTCAATTGAATCGGTGCCGTACTCGAGCTCGTAGCTCTGGCTCACGGTCTCGCGCGGCAGCTTGCCCGGTTTACGTGCGGGAACAAAGCCGGCGCCAAGGGCTACAGCCACCGGTACGCCAACCATAAAGCCGCGAGCCTCGGGACCCACGACCTTGGTGATTCCCATGCCGGCAAAGTGTTCGGCGAGGGCATCGGTCATGGCTTTGAGCGCCTCGGGATTGCCAAAGAGCGGCGTGATGTCTTTAAAGATGACTCCGGGCTCGGGATAGTCGGGGATGTCGACGATTTGAGATTCGAAGTCGTACATTGCATGACCTTTCAATGGGTTGCCGAAATTTCAGCTGAGGTTATTTGCCTGCGGTGGCGGTGCCGGATTGCGAAGGGGCGACGACCTTGAGCGGCTTTACGAGAGAATCCTCGTGCGAAGCCGGCATGGCTGTCTCTTCGTTTTTGGCCTTGGTGGACTCGGAGCGAGTGATTTCCTCATCGAGTGCATCGATGTCGGCGTCCTCGACCACGGCGTTGAGCGACTCAAAAACGCGGTTCTTGAGCAGCGCAGTGTGCACACCTTCCGTCAGGTCGTGAAGCTTCTTAAACGCACGCTCGAGCTTGGCGTCGCGCTCGTCATCGGAGGTATCCATTCCGAGCATGCTCACGAGCACCTGCTCAAACATCGAGGACTCGCGGTTGGCGGAAGACACGTACTGACGCAGGTTGCGCGGCTCGATATGGAAGCGCGACAGCTCGGAGCAGTAGCGGATGATCGGGAAATCGCGACCATCGACGAGCTCACGATTTTGCGGGCTCTTGATGATGCGAATGAGGTCGTTCTCGGCGAGCGAGCGGATAAACGAAATCTCGACGCCCAGCATATCGGGAATGGTCTCGATAGGATGCAGCTTTTGCTTTGTCTCCTTGGGCTCCGTCTTGAGTGGAACATCGGACAGCAAGCCCACCTCGTAGGCGAGCGTTGACAGGTCCGTGGCGTTTTCCAAGCGCTGCTTAATTACGTTGAGCGGCATGTAGCGAGTCTTCTGCAAGTGCAGAATGACCTCCAGGCGATCAACGTCCTCCTTGGAGTACTGACGGTATCCCTTAGGCGTACGATGAGGGGTAATGAGCCCCTCATCCTCTAGAAATCTAATTTTTGAGTTCGAAAGATCGGGGTATGCGCCTCGAAGTAGGTTGACGACTTGGCCGATACTCAGATAGTTGCGTTCGGCCATTCCCTACTCACCGGTTTCGATGCGCTCCGGCGTGCTCTCGTGGTAGATGAGCGTAAACGTACCGATCTGGACGGAAGAACCGTCGTGCAGCGGGGCCGCGTTGACTATGGCACCGTCGACCCAGGTGCCATTGAGCGAGCCCAGGTCCTCGATGCGAGCTTCGAGGCCCTCGCGAATAATGCGCGCGTGGCTGCGCGAAACAGTCATGTCGTTGAGGAAGATGCCGTTCGCGGGATCGCGGCCGATGGTGGTCACGTCGTCCTCGAGCTCAAAGGCGGCACCAGTCTGCGGACCCTTGACGATGGACAGAACGGGGGCGGTGATGCGCACGTTGGTCATGAGGTCGGGAACGGTGACGTCGCTTGAAGGCACGCGGAATACGCAGGTAGCGTCAGCAGTCTTATCATTCTGAGGCATATTGTTAACCATGTTGTCCATGACAACCCCTAACTTATCGCGGACGTGCCGCAAATAATGAACCGTACGTAATCATACCCCAACGAATCAGTCTTCGATTTCAGGGTTCAGAAAGTCGATGTCCTCGTCCTCGGGATGCGCGAGAGCCTGTTTAATGGCCACTCCGCCCTTAATGGAGTAGATGACAGCCGTGAGCATGGAGAAGATCACGCCGCCGTACACAAAGAAGATGCCGAGGGGCACCGAGCTTCCGTTGAGGCCCGGGAAGGCCTTAAGGGTTGAAGGTAAAAGATGCAGGCCGTCAATAACGGGGAACCCGAGCAGCATGAGCGAGAAGCCGGTCATGAGCAGCGCTGTGGCAATCTTTCCGGGGAAGACGACATCGATGGGGCGACGGTGATAATGGCGCACGATAAGCGTGCCGATGCCCAGATAGATGTCGCGGCCAATAATGAGCACGCAGACCCAGATGGGCAGCTCTCCGCGAACCACCAGTCCAAGTACGCCGGTGAACAGCAGCGCGCGGTCGCAAATGGGATCCATGACCTTGCCGAGCCATGAGACCGTCTTAGTCATGCGGGCGATCTGGCCGTCCATCCAATCGGTGGAGGCGGCAACGGCGTAGATAACGATGGCGATGACGCGGTTGTTATCCGTCACAAACAGGTACAGAAATACCAGGGTGAGGATCAGGCGCGTAAAGGTGATGAAATTGGAGATCGTAAAGATCTTATTCGACGGGTAATCGGAAGTGCCGACAAGCTCCTTTTTGATCTTCTTTTTGATGCCCACAGGACTCCCCCGCTGGTTAACGACAAAACTTTCGATACTATACCCGTTCCGGCGATGTCTATCCAGCGCAGCCATAGAGAGTCCAGACATGTGGAGGGCGGTTCTGGGCTGTGTGGGATTCTGCATTCGTGTACATCAGCCTCCAAACATGTCGAAAAATGTCGATTTTGGTGGCTGATGTACACGTTTTGATTCGGTGATTACATCGAGCGGGAACGTTGTTGCTTTAGGCAAAATAATCATGGTGATTAAAAACAAAAAAGGTCAGGCACTAGGTGCCTGACCTGCAAACTTCTGGTCGGGACGACTGGATTCGAACCAGCGACCCCTTGACCCCCAGCGGGCCCATAAAAGGCCTGACCTGTGTTAATTTTGTTATAACACGCGCAGATAGCGCAAGTAGCGCATTTCCGCATTTGCAAATTTTACCAGCTCAGCGCGGTCTGTCCAGATAGCATATTTTCGGCTTCGAGGAGCGCGGTGCAGCCGATGATTTAATCAACGGGGGTAGGAGCCCCGAATCGTCGCCTCTCCGGGTTCCCGCAGGTGGGCCCGCCTGTTTCTAATCAACTGCGGATTTAGGAGCAGACATGCAGAACGAGAAATGCAGCAATAAAACCTTACGCGTATGCGGAGCCGGCGGCGTGAGGAAGAACAAGGGCAAATGGCAGGCTGTCGTGACGGTGGCCGACGAGATGACCGGGAAGAAGGTCCAGAGGACCAGGAACACCCGCGTGCCCTGCCTGAAGCAGAGCACGCGGGGAAAGGCGGCGGCGATGCGCGTCCTCGCGGAATTCAGGTCGGAGGTCGAGCTGGAACTCGCCGAGGCCGAGGAGGCGAGGGCCGCTATCGGCGCCGGGCTTCCCGCCGAACAGCGGGATGACTACGCCGCGCTGCCGCTTTCCGAGGCGCTCGAGAAGTTCATCGACTTCTGCCTGGAGATGAACAGGATCACCCCGACGACCCGCGACGACTACCACTACAGCGCCCTGCACATCGAGCGAGACGAGCTGGGTCTGGTCCCCGTGAACGAGGTGACGACCGACGACGTCAACGCGTGGTCGAGGCGCAGGATCGCCCTGGGCACGGCGCCGGACACGCTCAACAAGTCATTCAAGCTCGGCAAGCGGCTCTACGCCGTCCTGCTGAAGCGCAGCAACGACACGATCGGGAGGAACCCGTTCGACGGCGCCCTCGCGCCCAGGGTCATCGCCAGGCCCAGGGACGCGCTGCGCTCCGACCTCGTGCCGAAGCTCAACTCGGTGACCTCGATGATGCCGGACTCGACCTTCAGGCGGGCGGTCGTGCTCGCCCTGCACACCGGGATGCGCATCGGCGAGGTCTGCGGCCTGCGCTGGTGTGACGTCGACTTCGAGTCGGGGCTCATCACGGTCAGGCACTCGGTGGCCTACGTCAAGGACAGGGGCTCCTTCATCAAGGACACCAAGAACCACGACCTGAGGACGATCCCCGTCGACCCGGTGGGCCTGCTCCCCTTCCTGAAAGAGATCCACGAGATCGATTCGCAGAGGCTCCGGGAGGCATCGGCCCTCGGCCTGCGCGACCTCGCGGACAGCTACGTAGTGTCGCGGCCGGACGGCTCCTTCGCCACCACCAGTTACATCCGCAGGGCGTTCAAGACGTTCTCGGAGACCAACGGCCTCATGGGCACCAACGACGAGCTGATCACGTTCCACGGCCTGCGCCACACCTTCGCGACGCAGTGGATCCGCCACGGCGGCGACATCAAGGCGCTGCAGTCGATCTTCGGGCACAAGGACGCCATGGTCACGCTCAACGTCTACGCCGACATCGAGCCGATGTCCAAGATCCAGAACATGCTGCGCGTGTCGCCGAGCCTGTGGCGAGGCTACCTCGGCCTGAGGGTGGACCCCGGCCCCATGTTCCAGCAGAAGATCCGCGAGGCGATCGAGACGCTCGAGGCGTTCGGCTACGGCATCTCCGAGCCTGACGACCGCAACGTCCTCATCCGCGACGTTCAGACGATAAGCCGCCTCTACCCCACCGAGTACGCGGCAGTGCTGGGGGCCATCCCGACCGAGGCGACCGTGGTCGAGTAGAGGCTGAGACATGCGCTTTCCCAAATCCGTAGTGCAAGTACGGGAATGTGGAATCGCGTTAGATATATTCTACCCGGTCATCTCGGTGGCGCAAATCTTGGCACGGGTTTCAGCGAACGCGGACGCCCGTGCCCTTCTTTTTATGTTTACGTAAAGAGTCAGCGGGAATGCAGGTGAGGCCTCGCGGTTCAGGCCGGGGATTTTCAGCCGCGCCGCCCGATTTCGAATAAAGGCCTGCAGATGCAGACGGCTTTCGGGAGGCCCCGACGGCACCTCTCTCAAAAATGGGAGCATGGCCCGAGGGCGCCCATGGGCGGCCCTCCCGCCGTTCGGTTGGGCGGCGGCGTGTAGCCCCGTAGGCGTGTAGCCGTGTAGCGGTGTAGTGCGCTGCGGATGTAGACCTGTGGCGGCGTATGCCGAAACATATTCCCAATCCGGGAATGCACTTATATATAAGTGCAATCGTCTTGCCATAGACGGGAAACCCGTCGGCCGGGCGGGACCGGAGGGCCGGGCGGCGAATGCGAAAGGCCGGATGCAGCCGATGCCCTGAATGAGGTCCCAACACATGGGAGGGGCAGGTGAATCCATCTCTTTGGCCGCTCCCGAGGGCATGGATTTCCCAGCCCTCGCCCCCGAGGACATCTTGCAGACGATTCGCAGGTCTCCGAGCGGTAGGTACCTGATGAAGCAGAGGGCCGCGCTGGCGTAGTTGCCGCACTTCGACGATATGGACGATGACGAGCTCCGCCAATTCGCCGCCCAAGTCAGGCCGTGATTTTATAGAATTCAGGGAGGACCGCTGTCACGTTCGCCGTTTAAGAAGGTGCCGCTTTGAAATATCTCGTCGAGGATTTCGATGATCCGGCAGATCCCGTCCAAGACTACGCCGAGGCCAAGCAAATCGTCCGAAAAGTACTCGGCTCCCACCCATCGGTGAGACAAGCTGCCACATGGCCATGGAAGCCTCATTTATTTGCGAAGAACATCGGCTAGCCGCAGGATTGAAATCATCGACCGATAAGTGAGTTCCACCTTTTCGCCCGCAAGCAGTCGTTTCGAGCCAATCTCATCTAGCCCCACAAGCCGAGAAAACAGCGGGCCGCTCATCGTGCCCTCGTCAATTGATTCCCTTATGGTCTTCAAAACGTCCGTATCATGAAGCGATGCCGAGCTGTAGGGGGCAACACGAGCGGAACTCTCAATTAACGACGAGACAAAAGGATGGAGATGCTTTGGACATAGTCCATCAAACACCACATTCCCATTGTCATCCGAGCCGACCAGGCGCCAAGTATAATGATCGACCCAGTCATCTCCGTCATATATGGCGTCCATGAGCAACTTCCCGTCTAGAGAGAGAAACCTATTTGGACATCGGGGCGCAAGACCGCAATCCATATCGGGCCTGCAGCAGCTCCAACCCAACGCACCACATAGGTTTCCTTTCGTACATGTGTATCAATCTGCCCCGAAATGCCGGTGAATGCAATTCCAGACCCGTTTGTCGGATAGCAATCGACGTATTCTTGATGGACATGACTATTCGTCACAAATCATTCAGCGTATCGCCGGGGTTCCAGTAATACTCGATGCATCGGGATGCCCTCATTCCCCATTTTTCGAAGTTGAATATGATGACAGGACGACTAGGTTTACAAGTCAAGCAAGTTAATAATCTATGTGGTCAATATAATACCGTTGAACCCGCATATCGATACCGCTCAGCCATTCGCCTCGCCCCCGTCGCACGCATCTTCATTCGGTCTGTCATTATTAATCTAACGATGCTTTGGGAAATGTAGGTGCTTCTAAATGTACTGTCGACTTCTTCTCAAACTAATCCTAAGAGACAAGGCCGTATGGATT
>CABULX010000048.1 GCA_902492545.1 uncultured Collinsella sp.
CAACGGCCGCAAGGTCAAGGTTCAGATTGCCCCCGACACCATGCTCTTTTCGCTTTTGCGTGAGCAGGGTTGCGCGTCGGTGCGCTGCGCCTGCGAAACCACCAACTGCGGTCTGTGCACGGTGTGGCTCGACGGCGACCCGGTGCTGAGCTGCTCGGTTCCCGCCGCGCGCGTCGAGGGTCGCTCCATCACTACGCTCGAGGGCCTCAAGGCCGAGTCTGAGGCGCTCGCCCGTGCGATGGCTGCCGAAGGCGCCGAGCAGTGCGGTTTTTGCGCCCCCGGCCTTATCATGAACGTGCTGGCGCTCGCCCGCGCTGCCAAGGAGGACCCGAGCCTCGTCGCCACGCGCGAGGAGCTCTCGCGCCAGCTCGCCGGTAACCTCTGCCGTTGCAGCGGCTACGAGAGCCAGCTGCGCGCCATCGTTCGCTTCCTCAACGAGTCTGGCGTGCAGGTGGGCTTTGAGATGCCCGAGCTGCCGGTCAATAACACCAGCTGCGATGGCGTCTCGTATAAGCAGATCACTCACAAGCAGCCCAAGAAGGACTCGAAGGCCCTGCTCGAGGGGCGTCCCGTCTACACGGGCGATATGGTGCCCGCCGGTGCGCTCATCGTCAAACTCAAGCGCAGCCCCTATGCCCGCGCCAAGATCCGCTCCATCGATACGTCGCGCGCGCTGAAGGTGCCCGGCGTCGTGGGTGTCTACACCTACGAGGACGTGCCCAAGCGCCGCTTTACCATCGCCGGCCAGAGCTATCCGCAGCCGAGTCCCTACGACCGCCTGATTCTCGAGAACCTCGTCCGTTACCAAAACGAGGAGGTGGCGATCGTCGCCGCCGAGACTGAGGAGGCTGCCGACAAGGCGCTCAAACTCATTAAGGTCGACTATGAGGTGCTTGAGCCGCTGCTCGACTTTACCAAGGCACTCGATAACGACATCGTGGTTCACCCCGAGGGCGACGTGACCTTTATGTTCCCGCAGGGCGGCGACGTTCCGCGCAACCTGGTGTGCAGCGGCACGAGCGACTTTGGCGACCTTGACGAGGCCTTCGCCCAGAGCGACATCGTCTTTGAGCGCACCTACACCAGCCAGGCCACGCAGACCGCGCCCATGGAAACCTTCCGCGCCTTCGCGACGACCGACGCGTTTGGGCGTATCTCGGTGACCACCTCCACGCAGGTGCCCTTCCACGTGCGCCGCATGGTCGCGCAGTCGCTCGATATCCCGCAGTCGCAGGTGCAGGTCATTAAGCCGCGCATCGGCGGCGGCTTTGGCTCCAAGCAGACGGGCTGCTGCGAGATCTTCGTGGCGTTCGTTACCCAGCAGACCGGCCGTCCGAGCTACTGCTGCTACACCCGCGAGGAGACCATCACCGCGGGCAACTCGCGCCACCAGATGCAGATGACCGTTAAGCTGGGCGCCATGAACGACGGCACCATCACGGCCATCGACCTGCATACGCTGTCCAACGCCGGCGCCTATGGCGAGCATGCCACCACGACGATCGGCCTTTCGGGCCACAAGAGCCTGCCCATCTACAACCACGTGAAGGCGAGCCGCTTTAGCTGGGACGCCGTCTACACCAATACCAACCGTGGCGGTGCGTATCGCGGCTACGGTGCCACCCAGGGCCAGTTTGCCGTGGAGAGCGCCGTCAACGAGCTCGCCGACATGCTGCACATGGACCCCGCCGACCTGCGCCTTAAGAACATCGTGCGCGAGGGCGAGATCATGCCGCAGTACTACAACGAGAAGCTCAACGCCTGCGCACTCGACCGCTGCCTGCTGCGCGCGATGGACATGATCGGCTGGCGCGACAAGCCGCTAGCCGTCGACCTGGGCGACCGCGTGCGTGCCCTTGGCTGCGCGCTCACCATGCAGGGCTCGGGCATCTCTAACGTGGACATCGCCGGCATCGATATGCGCCTGGAAGAGGACGGCTTCATTACCATCGGTACCGGCGCCACCGATAACGGCATGGGCGTCGACACGATTCTGGCGCAGATTGCCGCCGAGGAGCTGGGCGTGGAGAGCTCGCTTATCGTGGTGCGCGGCGTGGACACCGACGTGTCGCCGTTCGACGCCGGCTCGTACGCGAGCTCCGGTACCTACGTGACGGGCCTTGCCGCCAAGAACGCCGCGACCGAGCTGCGTGAGAAGATTTGCGCCAAGGCCGCCCAGATGTGGGACGTGGACGCCGCCGACGTGGTCTTCGATGGTCAGTACGTGCGCCTGTCCGACGAGCGTGCCGCGCGCGAGCAGAACCGTTACCTCACGCTGCGTGACTTTGCCAACCTGTGCGTCAAGAACATCGCGGGCGGCGACGCGCTCACCTCGCATGCCTCTGCCTGCCTGCCCGTTTCGCCTCCGCCGTTTATGGCCGGCATCGCCGAGGTCGAGGTCGACAAGGCCACCGGCAAGGTGACCGTGGTGGACTACGTGGCGGCTGTGGACTGCGGCACCGTTATCAACGAGGCGCTCGCGCGCGTCCAGGCCGAGGGTGGCATTGCCCAGGGTATCGGTCACGCGCTCTACGAGATTGTCGAGCACGACGACCGCGGCCGCCTGCGCACCGGCAACTTTATGAGCTACAAGCTGCCCACGCGCCTGGATATCGGCAGCATTCGCGTGGCCTTTGAGCCGAGTTACGAGCCGACGGGTCCGTTTGGTGCCAAGTCGATCGGCGAGGTCGTCATTAACACGCCGCTCGCCGCCGTGGCCTCGGCCGTGGCGCACGCCACCGGCCACCAGGTTCGCTCGCTGCCGATCACGCCCGAGAAGGCCCTGCTAGGGGAGTAGCGGGTCGGCGAACAAGTCGTAATGGGCGGGGCGGGGTAACTCGCCCCGCCTTTTGCACTCGTGGTGAGGTCGTGAGCCTGTAAAAGGTGTGCGTGCGCTTGTCGTTCGTATCTGCTATCATTCCTAGTCTGTGCGCTCATGCGGGCGTGGCGGAATTGGTAGACGCGCCAGATTTAGGTTCTGGTGGGATTCCCGTGAAGGTTCGAGTCCTTTCGCCCGCACCATCGCACCTGCGTCGGCTCACGCCGTCGCGACACTTTGTTGCATAAAGGTACCAGCACCTCAGATAAGCTGGGCAGTATGAGGAGGAACGTGTTGAACATCACCGCTTCTGACGTCAAGGACGCCAAGCTCACCGCTACGGTCACCATCCCGGCCGCCGACGTCGACGCCGCGATCAAGAAGGCCTACAAGGACACCGCCAAGAAGTACCGCTTCCCGGGCTTCCGTGCCGGTAAGGCTCCCCGTCCGGTCATCGATTCCGCTCTTGGCGCCGAGGCTACCCTCGCTCAGGCCACCAACGACCTGATCGCCGCCAACGAGCCCGCCGTCCTCAACGAGCTGGACATCGTCCCCACCAAGAACGGTGACTACAAGGAGCTCGACCTCGCCAAGGATCACGAGGATTACACCTACACCGTCGAGTTCTCCCTGCGTCCTGCTGCCGAGCTCTCCTCCTTCGACGCCGTCGAGATCGAGATGCCTCCCGCGGAGGTCACCGAGTCCGAGATCAACAACCAGGTCGAGATGCTCCTCAACTACCGTGCCACCTTCGAGGACGTCGAGGGTCGCGCCGTCGAGGCTGACGACTATGTGACCGTCGACCTCAAGGCCGTCGAGAACGCTGACAACTTCGCCGCCGAGGGCCGCATGCTCATCGCCGGTAGCGACAGCAACCCCGCAGAGTTCAACGAGGCCCTGATCGGCGCCAACGTTGACGATGTCAAGACCGTCACCTGGACCGATGAGGTCGAGGAGGGCGAGGAGGCCGAGACCCACACCGTCGAGGTCACCGTCAAGGGCATCAAGGTCCGCAACACCCCCGAGCTCACCGACGAGCTCGTCAAGTCCGACTTTGGCTTTGACAGCATCGACGCTATGCGCGACGCCATCAAGATCGAGATCGAGCAGGACAAGGCTTCCCGTCTCCCGGCCGAGAAGGAGAACCGTTGCGTCTCCGCTCTCGCCGAGCGCCTGCAGCTCGAGGAGATGGACGCCGACTACGAGCAGTCCGTCTTTGAGGAGCTTGGCCAGAACTTCCTGTCCAACCTCGCTGCCCGCGGCATGACGCTCGACACCTGGCTGCCCGCTTCCGGTCTGACCATGGAGCAGTTCATCGGCGACCTGCACAAGCAGGCCAACGACGTTGCCCGTGAGTCCCTGGCTCTTGACGCCCTTGCCCGTGAGCTCAAGATCGAGGTCACCGAGGACGACATCAACGCCGAGTTCGAGAAGGCCGGCGTCAAGGTCGTCGAGGCTTCCAAGGCCGAGTTCATCGCCGATGGCCGCATGCCTGCCGTCCGCGAGTCCATCCGTCGCTCCAAGGCTGTCGATCATCTGGTCGAGAACGCCAAGGTGACCGAGGTCGACGAGACCGCCAAGGACGCCGAGTAATTCTCGCCACCTTGCCCGCGAGCGCATGCGTGCGCCCGTGATGGGGTAAAGTTATACACCGGTTATCCGGTTGCTTCGTACGGTGCCAGCCAATGCATAGCATGCGGGCACCGTACGTTTATCTAGAACCAATTTGGTCCGTAAGAGAAATGGAGATGCGTATGATCGCCAAGTTCGATTCCGCCCTCGTGCCATACGTTATCGAGCAGACGCCGCGCGGCGAGCGCAGCTACGATATCTATTCGCGCCTGCTCAACGACCGCATCATCTTCTTGGGCGAGGAGATCAACTCCGTCAGCGCCAACCTGGTCGTTGCCCAGCTGCTGCATCTTGAGAGCCAGGATGCCGAGAAGGATATCTCGCTCTACATCAATTCGCCCGGTGGCGAGGTCTACTCCGGCCTGGCGATTCTGGACACCATGAACTTCATTAAGCCGCAGGTCTCCACCATCTGCGTCGGTATGGCCGCGTCCATGGCCGCCGTGCTGCTTTCGGCCGGCGCTAAGGGCAAGCGCTTCTGCCTGCCGCACTCCAAGGTCATGATTCATCAGCCCAGCGGCGGTGCCCAGGGCCAGCAGACCGAGATCGAGATCGTTGCCGAGGAGATCAAGAAGACCCGCCGCGAGCTCAACCAGATCCTGTCCGATGCCTCGGGCCAGCCCATCGAGAAGGTCCAGGCCGACACCGAGCGCGACAATTACCTGACCGCTGCCGAGGCCCTCGACTACGGTCTGATCGACCGTATCGTCACCTCGCGCGATCTCGCCGCGAAGGACGCCTAGGATGGCCGGTAACATGCAGGACAACTTTGACGAGAACGGCAACCCCATCCGCTGCTCCTTTTGCGGAAAAGAGCAGGGCCAGGTCCGTCGCCTTGTAAAGGGTCCGACCAACATCTTTATCTGCGACGAGTGCGTTGCCGCCTGCTCCGAGATTTTGGAGGAGTCGCTGGCTTCGGACTTTATGGACGCCGCCCGCAACGGCAAGCTGCCGGGCTTCCTCAACGACCATGGTCAGGCTGCATCCCAGCCCGACGTGGACCCCGAGACCGAGGGTTTTGAGCTTGAGGACGACCGTCAGGTCATCACACACGTGCCGACGCCGCACGAGATCTATGACGAGCTTTCGGCCTATGTTATGGGTCAGGAGGACGCCAAGCGCGCCATGTCGGTGGCCGTGTACAACCACTATCGCCGCGTGATCGAGGGCGGCGCTGCGGTGTCTGCCTTTGACGATGGCATGGGCTCGCAGTTCGACGACGGCATGGACGAGGTAGAGCTCGCCAAGTCCAACATCCTGCTGCTCGGTCCCACCGGTACTGGTAAGACCCTGCTCGCCCAGACGCTCGCGCGTATTCTCGAGGTGCCGTTTGCCATCGCCGACGCCACCGCGCTTACCGAGGCCGGTTATGTGGGCGAGGACGTGGAGAACATCCTGCTCAAGCTCATCAACGCCGCCGATGGCGATATTGAGCGCGCACAGGTCGGCATTATCTACGTGGACGAGATCGACAAGATCGCCCGCAAGGCCGAGAACCTCTCCATTACCCGCGATGTCTCGGGCGAGGGGGTTCAGCAGGCGCTGCTTAAGATTCTTGAGGGCACGGTGGCCAGCGTTCCGCCCACCGGCGGCCGCAAGCATCCCCAGCAGGAGCTTCTGCAGATCGACACGACCAACATCCTGTTCATCTGCGGCGGTGCCTTTGTGGGTCTGGACAAGATCATCGCCGATCGCGTGGGCAACAAGGGCGTGGGCTTCAACTCCGAGATCGCCGGCCCTACCTCGGTCGACGAGAACGACCTGCTGCGTCAGGTGCTCCCGCAGGACCTCAACGCCTTTGGCATGATCCCCGAGTTCGTGGGACGTACGCCCGTCGTCACCCAGACGCAGGCGCTTGACGAGGACGACTTGGTGTCGATCCTGACTGAGCCCAAGAACGCCGTGGTGCGCCAGTACCGCAAGATGTTCCAGCTCGAGGACGTCGAGCTTGAGTTTGAGGATGCGGCCCTGCATGAGATCGCCCGCATGGCGCTCGCCCGCAAGACCGGCGCCCGCGGCCTGCGCTCCATCTGCGAGGACGTGCTGCAGCAGACGATGTTCGACCTGCCCAGCGAGGAAGGCGTCACCAAGGTCATCGTGACCGAAGCCTCCGTAAAGGGCGAAGAACAGCCCCAGCGCATCTACGGGTAAACCAGCCTAAAACGTGTTTGCAAATAGCCTCCGACCACCCGCGGTCGGAGGCTATTTTATATATACGCAATAACCCCAACTACCTGTGTTATTCTGTGTGTTTGTTTAAGCCTCAGCGAAGTCATATCAGACTGAAGTAATCGATACCTAAGGGGAGGAATGCAGACCCTGGCGGGCCTACATTCCTCCCCGGCGGGACAGGGAGAGATATATGGAAGAGATGCCCAAGAACTACGATCCGTCGACCAACGAGCCGGCGATCCTGCAGAAGTGGCTCGACGGCGGCTACTACAAGCGCCGTGAGGGCGTGGGCGACTGCACCGTCACCATTCCGCCTCCCAACGTTACCGGCAAGCTTCACATGGGTCACGCTACCGACGACTCCATCCAGGACGCCATCATTCGTATGGCCCGCATGCGCGGCAAGTCCACGCGCTGGGTGCTCGGAACCGATCACGCCGGTATCGCCACGCAGACCAAGGTCGACAAGAAGCTTAAAGAGGAGGGCATTAGCCGCCTGGAGATCGGTCGCGACAAGTTTGTCGACGCCTGCTGGGACTGGACCCACGAGTACGGCGGCATCATCGTCGAGCAGATCAAGCGTATGGGCTGCTCCGTCGACTTCGACAACGAGCGCTTCACCATGGACGAGGACTATGCCCAGGCCGTGCGCAAGGTCTTCTGCGACTGGTACCACGACGGCCTGATTTATCGCGGCAAGCGCATCGTCAACTGGTGCCCCAACTGTACCACCGCCATCTCGGACGACGAGGCCGAGTACAAGGACGAGAAGGGCCACCTGTGGCACCTGCGCTACCCGCTGACCGAGCCGGTCAACGGCCAGGACTACATCGTCGTCGCCACCACGCGCCCCGAGACCATGCTCGGCGACACGGGCGTCGCCGTCTCCCCGAAGGACCCCGAGAAGGCCGCCTTCGTGGGCAAGACCGTCAAGCTCCCCATCGTCGACCGCGAGATCCCCATCTTTGAGGATTGGCATGTCGATGCCAACTTCGGTTCCGGCTTCGTCAAGGTCACCCCGGCCCACGACCCCAACGATTACGCCATGGGTCAGGCCCACGACCTGCCGCAGATCAACATCTTTGACGAGCACGCGGTGGTCGTCGAGGGCTATGGCGAGTTCACCGGCATGAACCGCGACGAGTGCCGCGAGGCCGTCATCAAGTGGTTCGAGGAGCACGACCTGCTCGATCACGTCGAGGACCTCGATCACTCCGTCATGCACTGCTACCGCTGCGACGCCGCGCTTGAGCCGTGGCTGTCCGAGCAGTGGTTTGTGGCCGTCGACAAGCTCAAGGGGCCGGCGCTCGACGCCGTCAACTCCGGCAAGGTCACCTTCCACCCCGCGCGCTGGACGCAGACCTACACCACCTGGATGGAGAATCTTAAGGACTGGTGCATCAGCCGCCAGCTGTGGTGGGGCCACCGCATTCCCGTGTTCTACTGCGAGGACTGCGGCTGGGAGGACGCCCTTACCGAGGACACCGATGTGTGCCCCAAGTGCGGCGGTCATCACGTGCATCAGGACG
This sequence comes from uncultured Collinsella sp., assembly GCA_902492545.1. Taxonomy (GTDB): domain Bacteria; phylum Actinomycetota; class Coriobacteriia; order Coriobacteriales; family Coriobacteriaceae; genus Collinsella. The sequence goes on from CABULX010000048.1 coordinate 8,152, forward strand.
AGAACGTGTTGGACACCTGGTTCAGCTCGCAGCTGTGGACTTTCGCCACGCAGGGCTGGCCGCAAAAGCCGGAGCTGCTCGAGGGACATCACCCCACGACGGCGCTCGTCACCGCGCGCGACATCATCGCGCTGTGGGTCGCCCGCATGGTCATGAGCTCGCTGTACTTCCTGGACGAGGTGCCGTTTAAGGACGTCGTCATCTACCCGACGATCCTGGCCAAGGACGGCAGCCGCATGTCCAAGTCCAAGGGCAACGGCGTTGACCCCATGGACCTCATCGGTATGTACGGCGCCGACGCCATGCGCTTCAACCTGCTCACGCTGTGCACCAACAACCAGGATGTTAAGTTCGATGCGAACATCGATAAGAAGACTAAGAAGCTTATCGACAGCCCGCGTACCGACCAGGCTAAGTCGTTTGTGACCAAGATCTGGAACGCAAGCCGCTTCCTGCTTATGAACATGGAGGGCTACACGCCCGGCGAGCCCGTTGTGGAGACGCCGGCCGACGCCTGGATGTTCAGCCGCCTGGCAAAGGCCGTGAAGATGGTCACCGAGGGTATTGAGAACTACACCTTTGGCGATATGGCCCGCGGCGTGCAGCAGTTCTTCTGGAACGAGGTCTGCGACTGGTACGTCGAGGTCACTAAGGCTCGTCTGAAGGGCGAGGGCCGTCTGCAGGCTCAGCGCAACCTGATCTTTGTGCTCGACACCTCTATTCGCCTGATGCACCCGCTCATGCCGTTCGTCACCGAGGAGATCTGGGACAACATGCCGGCGAGCGTGCTCGATCTGGACGCCGAGGGCAACGTGGATCGCGCCGAGGCGCTCATGATCGCCAAGTGGCCGGAGCCCGCCGACTACGTCAAGTACGTCGATGAGCCCGCCGAGCGCGCATTTGAGCTGTGCCGCACCGTCGTGTCTGCCGCCCGCGCAACGCGTTCGCGTTATCGCTTGAGCCCCAAGGCCGAGCTCGACGTGGTCGTGCGCGCCGGTGCCGAGGATATCGAGAAACTCGAGAGCCTGCGTTCGACCATTGAGCCGCTGGCCAACACCGCTTCGCTGGTCATGGGTATCGACGTTGAGAAGCCGGCCGCGAGCATCGCCGTGGTCGACAGCGGCGTCGAGGTCTTTGTGGTACTCGAGGGCAAGGTTGACCTTTCGGCCGAGAAGGCACGCCTGGAGAAGGAGATTGCCGCGGCCCAGAAGGAGCTTGCCGGCTGCGAGAAGACGCTGGCCAACGAGGGCTTTATGGCTAAGGCCGCGCCTGCGGTGGTCCAGAAGAAGAGGGACCGTGCAGCTGAGCTCAAGGAGATCCTTGCGGCGCTGACTGCTCAGGTTGCTGACTTCTCGTAGGCGGTACTGGGGGACGCGGTTTGGGGCATTGCTCGCTACTGCGGACACCTATTCCGCCGTTCTAACGAACGGCGGCTGGCTCGACGCTGCAAACGCCTCTGATGGCCAATCTGCCGTTCAACTTCGGGCGCATGGGCATAAGCCCTATGCGCCCTTGTTTCACGGCACCTTGGCTCATCAGAGGCGTTTTCGCTGACTATCCTCAACCTATACTGTTTTATTTTTCTATGAATGGCGGTTCTGAAAATGCCTAAGCGTTCTGGCTTGTATACCGTTCCTTTTGAGTTTGATTTGCTTTCGTTTGGTGAGGCTGTGGGGCTTGCTGCCGACACGGGGCGGATTTCTGGGGATGCTGGGCCTCTGCTTGAGACGGTTGTCGATATGCTTGATGAGCTGGGGCGTCCGGACGAGTACTTTGATTGCATTCAGGTCGCCGGTACCAATGGCAAGACTTCGACTACGCGTTTTTCGGCTGCCATTCTTCGTGGTGAGGGACTCAAGACCGCGCTGTATACGTCGCCGCAGCTGGTGCGCTATCCCGAGCGCATGGAGGTTGACGGGCGCGTTGTGAGCGACGAGGCGTTTGCCCGTGGCGTTTCGGCAGCTGTCGAGGCGGGGCGCCGCGTGAATGCGCACCGTGTGGCGGCGGGGGAGCGCGCTTATACCATCACGCCGTTTGACCTGCTGACGGCTGCCGCACTTGTAGTGTTTGCCGAGGCCGCGGTGGATGTTGCCGTACTCGAGGTCGGCATGGGCGGTCGTTGGGACGCCACGAGTGCGACCGATCCCGTCGCCGTTGCCATTACGGGCATTGGGCTCGATCACACGCGCATCCTGGGCGACACGCTTGAGGCCATTGCGGGTGAGAAGGCGGCGGTTATCAAGCCCGGACGTCTGGTTGTGCTGGGCGAGGGCACGCATGAGGCGAGTGTTCAACGCGTGATGGATGCTCGTTGTCGCGAGTGCGGCGTCGTGCCGCTCGTGGTAAGCCACGCCACGACTAAGGTGCCGGAGCACGTGGGCGATACGGTTGAGTTTAGCTGCACCACGCCGCGTGCGATCTATACGTCGAGCATGGTCAAGCCGGCGTATCAGCCGCAGAATGCTGCGTGCGCGATTATGCTGTGCGAGGGGTATCTGGGTCGCGAACTCGACCACGATGCGCTCGACGCTTCGCTTATGGGTTGTCCCACGCCGGGTCGTTTTGACGTGCTGGGGACCGATCCGCTCAAGCTAATCGACGCCTGCCATAACCCCCAGAGCTGCGAGAACTTTGTGAGCGCGCTGGACGAGATCGATCCGTGCGTGGAGAATCGCCCCACGCTGCTGTGTGCCGCGCTGGCCGATAAGGACGTGGCGGGTATCGTTGACGTTCTGGTTCCGGCGTTCCCCCGCGTAGTCGTGACCCAGACCGATTCCGACCGCGCCCTGCCGGCAGAGGAGCTCGCCGCCCTGGTGGACGCCGATAAGCTCGCGGGCGTATACCAGAGCGTGCCCGAGGCCCTCGCGGCTTTCAAGGCCGCGGGCGAGCCCTTCGTAGCAGCCGGCACCATCACCCTAGCCGGCGAAGTAGCCGGCCTGCTGCGCCAACCCATCCCCTCAGCAGTTGCGGTGAAATGCGGACTGTTTTACAAGCCAGAAGCCTCAAACAGTCCGTATATCACCGCAACTCAAAAGCAGCCAATTTGGGGCGGGGCTTTTTAGCTACCCTGCACCTCACATTGACTTGCTTGTCACGAACTGGGCCTATCTACTACGTTTGACCGGTTACCCCCGACCACTTCGAAAAATGCAAAAATAAAACCGCAGGTAGATGGCTTGCGGATTTTGCGAAAAGTCGGTTATGGTCGACCCATGCGGGTTAAACGTAGTAGATAGGCCGTTTTCGTGGTGCGGCGTTTGCAAGATGTGTCAAAGGGGCTGCCCCTTTGACACATTGCCTAGTCTAGGCGGACCGAACCGTGGGGGTAGGCGTTGAGGATCTCGACGCCGGACTCGGTGACCAGGGCCAAGTCCTCGATGCGGACGCCGGTGCGGCCGGGGAGGTAGATGCCCGGCTCGATAGAAAACGTCATACCTGGCTCTACGACCTGCTCGTTGGCGAGCGAGACGTCGCCCGGCTCGTGGTCCTGCAGACCAATCGAGTGGCCCAGACGATGCGTAAAGTACTTGCCGTAGCCTGCGTTCTCGATCACGTCGCGCGCGGCGCGGTCCAGGTCGCACATGCGCACGCCCGGGGCGATGAGCGCCTCGGCGGCCTCGTTGGCGCGGCGCACGATGTCGTAGATATGTGCCGTCTCCTCGTCCGTCTCGCCCCAAAAGAACGTGCGTGTCATGTCCGAGCAGTAGTTGCGGCGACGTCCGCCAATGTCGAACAGCACCACGTCGCCTCGCTTGAGTACGGTGTCGTCGGGCTCGTGATGCGGGTCTCCAGCGTTGGCGCCAAAGCTCACGATGGGCGGAAAGCTAAAGCCCTCGCAGCCGTGCTTGCGATACAGACTGAGCATCTGGTCGGCAATTTCGCGCTCCGTCACGCCCTCGTGGACGAGCTTGATAACATCGGCCACCACAGCGTCGTTAGCGGCCGAGGACGCGCGCATGAGCTTCTGCTCGGTGGCATCCTTGTAGGTGCGTGCGTCGGTGACGGCAAAGTCGCCCAGGAAAAACTCGCTGGCGGCATGGCGCTCCATGAGGGGCATCAAAAAGCCGGAACGCATGACGGTGTCGATACCAAGCGGCTTGTCTGGGTCGATTTCACTCGCGATGGCGTCGGCCACGACGTCGGTATCGGTGTGATAGGCGACGCAGGCATTGTCGTACTCGGGCAGCTGATGCAGCGCGTTGACTAGGATCACCGGCTCGCTACCGCGTGTGAGCAGCACGCCGCAAAAACGTTCGAACATATCGGCATAAAAGCCGGTCAGGTAATAGATCGACCACGGGTCGTTTACGAGCAGCTGTGCGCCGGGGTGCTGAGCCTCGAGCGCATCGAGCACGCGCGCCACACGCTGGTCATCGACATGTGCCATACATCGTCCTTTCGCTAGGGTGCCACCATGGTATCCCAAGGCCGGCAGTTGGGGACGTTCCTTTTATGCCGGCACCTTGGGACACTCCTTTGCATCCCATGCGGCCCTCATAAGTTGCGGTGAAATACGGACTGTTGAGCGGCCTGAGGCCATAAAACAGTCCGTATTTCACCGCAATTGAGGAGGGACGGGTGGATGGCGGGGTAGCTAAAAGAGCCCCGTCTCTAATTAGCTACTTGGGCTCGGTTGATGTCCATGCTGGCGATTAGGTTGATGTTGGTGTCTAGGAGGTTCTCTAGCACGATGTCGCCCATGCGGATGGGGGCGTTGACGACTAGGCCTCGGATGAAGTTCATGGCTTGGGTGTGGAGTGCCAGCGGGATGGCTTCGGATGTGCGGACGGGGAGCAGGGCTTCGTCGCCGCCGGAGACAGCCACGGTCGTCGTGAGCACGCGCATGGGGCAGGTGAGCTCCTGATGTGCGAACTTATCGCCGCGCAGGCAGTTGTTGCCGGTTACGGAGCGCACTTCTACCACGGCGCCGTCTGCGTCACGCTCTACCTCTACGGTCAGGAGGCATTCGGATGGGCAGGTGGTGCAGTTGAACTGCAGCGTCTCGGTCGCATTCGTGCTCATGAGCTATGCCTCCTCAATGGGATCGACAGACAGAATAATCTCTCTAGCACCTAGGTCGAGTGCGCGCTGAATCACCTTCGCCGGCAGCGGGAAGCTTTCCATGACGCTTGGCTTAAAAGCGCGGACCTTGCCGGCGAACAGTTCCTCGCCGTCGGCCAAGATCCTCACGCAGGCGGCATCGACTGGCCGGCGCACGCGGAAGTTCAGCTTGGTGAGCGCCACGGTCGTAATGCGTCCCGGCAGTGCGTATCCCGCAACGCCGGCAGGGGAGACGGTGAGCTCCCAGTCCGGAACGGTGCCCGCGCCGGTCCCCAGCGCGTACGCCGCCGCAGCTGCGCCAGCCCTCTCGGACTCGGTCGTCACATTGTCCGCAAGGTCGTGCACGTGCAGCACATTGCCGCAGGCAAAGATGCCCGGCACGCCTGTCTGCAGGCTCTGGTCCACCACGGCGCCCCGCGTGCGCGGGTCAAGCTCAACGCCCGCGCCCACCGAAAGCTCGTTCTCGGGAATCAATCCCACCGAAAGCAGCAGCGTGTCGCACGGAACGATGCGCTCCGTTCCGGCAATGGGCGCCAGATGTTCGTCGACCTGGCTTACCTCGACCGCTTCCACGCGGTTGTGCCCGATCACGCGTGTGACGGTGGTGGACAGGTGCAGCGGAATTCCAAAGTCGTGCAGGCAGTTCTTCACATTGCGGCGCAGTCCGTTGGCGTACGGCATGAGCTCGTATACGCCCTCGACGGAAATCCCCTCGAGCGTGCAGCGGCGCGCCATGATGAGCCCGATGTCGCCCGAGCCCAAAATGACGGCACGCGAGCCGGGCTTGAGATTTTCGATATTGATGTATCGTTGCGCCAGGCCCGCCGTAAACACGCCGGCGGGTCGGCTGCCAGGGATCTTGATCTCGCTGCGGGTGCGCTCACGGCAACCCATGGCAAGGACGACCGCGCGTCCGGTGAGCCGTAGCATGCCGGCAGGGCTCATGAGCGTGACGGTATGGACCGCGGTGTTTTCCGTAGGCTCACCTGAATCAATCCCAATCACCATGCTGTTCAGGAACAGTGTAATGTCGGTCTCGCGCACCTGGTCGATAAAGCGCTGCGCGTACTCGGGACCGGTGAGCTCCTGCTTAAAGTGCGACAGGCCAAAGCCGGGATGGATGCACTGGCGGAGGATTCCGCCCAGGTGCTGCTCGCGCTCCACGATGGCCACGCGCGCTCCGGCCTTATGAGTGGCCAGCGCGGCCGCCATGCCGGCAGGTCCGCCGCCGATAACGACCACGTCGAAGGCTTGTGTTTGTACGGCTTCTGCGACGCCGCAATCAATCGCGCTCGATTTGAATTCCGCCATCCTAACGCACCCCCTTCAGCGGTCCCTCAACCAGCCAAGATCCGGCATCCTCCAACAGCACCTCGCTGGGGTCGCAGCCCAGTTCGCGCGCCAGGATTGCCACCACGCGGCTCTGGCAAAAACCGCTCTGGCACCGACCCATGCCGGCACGGCAGCGGCGCTTGACGCCCTCGACCGAAACTGCGCCCGGGCGGCGCCGAATCGCGGCCACAATCTCGGCCTCGGGCACCGTCTCGCAGCGGCAGACAATCTGTCCCCACGCGGGGTCGGACTCGATGAGCTCCTCCTTGCGCGCCAGCGGTGCGCGGTCAAAGTCGTCCGGCGCGCGGCGAATTGGGTTCCAGTTCGCCCGCTCGTGCAGCTCCACGCCCGCCTCACGCATCGCAAGCTCCATGCGCTCGGCAATGGCCGGCGCGCTCGCCACGCCCGGCGACTGAATGCCCGCTGCCTGGAAAAGCCCCGGCACCACGGCCGACTGTCCAATAAAGAAGTCGTTTGTCCCCTCAATGACCGGGCGTCCTCCGGCAAATGCGCGCACCACGCGGCGTGTATCCAGATCGGGCACCAGCTTGCGCGCGCCGGTCAGCAGTGCGTTGACGTCGCCTGCATAGGTCTGCGTGTCGCCTGGCTCGCGCACGGCAGCCGTGGCGGTGATCACGGTGTTACCGTGTACGGTACCCGTGACGATAACGCCCTTCGATATCGGCGTCGGCACCGGGTAGAGGGGCATGAGCGCGCGCGGTTCCTTGTCCAGCACCACGATGTTGCCCTGACGCCAGATCATCTGGAACTCCTCGGCGCCCGCCATATGCGAGATGTCGGCGGCGCCGTTGCCCGCGGCGTTGATCAGGTAGCGGCAGCGCACGTTGCCAGCGGGGGTCGCCAGCGTAAAACGCGCGGTTTTGTCATCCGAGCCGGCAACATCAATTGCCTCCACCGGCGCAGACCGCATAAGCGTCACCCCGTTGGCCACGGCGTTCTCCAGCGCGGCGATGGCAACCTCAAACGGGTCGACAAACCCAGTCGAGGGGCACCACAACGCGCACGTTGCATCGGCACTGGCGCGCGGCTCTAATTCGTGGATGCGGTCGGGTCCGACGATCGACAGCTCGGGCACGCCGTTGGCAAGGCCGTTGCTGCGCAGCTTTTCCAGCTGCGCACGGTCCTCGTCGTTAAAGCCCAGCACCATGGATCCGGTGCGGCAGAACAGAAAGCCCAGCTCCTGCGCCCACATGCCATATAGCTCGCAACCACGGGCGTTGACCTGCGCCTTTACCGTGCCCGGCGTCGGATCGTAGCCTGCGTGCACCAGGCCTCCGTTGGCCTTCGATGCGCCCAGCGCAATATCGTTTGCCGCCTCGACCACGTAAATGGATAGGTCATAGCGCGCGAGCTGCCGCGCGATGGCGCACCCGGTAATGCCCGCACCCACAATCGCGATATCAAACGTTTCTGTCACGGTGCCTCCCAGACGAGTTGACAGGCCGTCAATAAAACTATCCTACGGTCTACGTGCCCCCAGCACGACGGCAATGCGGCGAACAGTCCCGCAACTGCCGCCAACGGCAGGCGAGGGGAGACCCGGCAACGTCGACAACCTCGTCTGCCGTCCCTCGTGTCGGAGATTTGTCTCGATCTGTAACATCTGGGGCTGGTTTTGCAGAGTAGCTGTTACAGATTGAGACATTCGGTCTGGACGTTTTCCTTTGTCTCAATCTGTAACAGTTAGCTGATGATTTGGGTTGTAGATGTTACAGATCGAGATTGAAGTCGGGGAGGGGCCCCTGTGTCTCGATCTGTAACAGCAAGATAGGAAATTTGGTCCTAGTTGTTACAGATCGAGACGTTTGCTCGGCGGCCCTCCCGTTCGTCTCGATCTGTAACACCTAGACCCGGATTCCGCTCCCATCTGTTACAGATTGAGATGTTTGTGTCCGCGGTTGATTTTCAATCTCAACGCAACAGCCTGAACGGACCCCGCGTTTCCGCAGCT
>CABULX010000049.1 GCA_902492545.1 uncultured Collinsella sp.
GCACTCAAGATTGAGATATTCCTGCTATGCATGATTGTTCTTATCGGGCTTGCCGTACGAAGCCGTCGCTCCCTGTTCTCGAGCACCCAGCAGCTTTTGTTTAGCATGCTGGGCTACACGTCTGCTGCCTACATTTTCTTCGATATGATCTGGACGCTTTCGGATGGTGTGGACGGCACGTTGGGCATTGCAGCCAACTGGATTTCCAACGCGGTTTCGTTTTCGCTCTTCGCCATCGCGTGTCTCATTTGGTTTATCTATTCCGAGACGATGCAGGGTTCTCACCTTGTGACCTCGCGCTATAGGGTGGTGCTTGTAACGTTGCCTACGGCTCTGGTGGTCGTGCTGGCTTTTACCAGTTACTGGACGCACGCCCTGTTCTATATCGATTCGCAGGGCGTGTATCGTCGCGGCTTTGCCTATATGATCCAGCCCATTGTCAGCTACTGTTACGTTATACATACGTCCCTGCATGCGTTTGTGCAATCTCGCAGGGTCGAGAGCCTGCAGACGAAGGCTATCTATCGAACCTTAGCATTTTTCGCCATTCCGACCCTGGTGGGCGGTACCTTTCAGATCGTATACTCGGTGCCTGGCCTTTGTGTCGGCATAATGATTAGCATGTTGCTGCTCTATATCATCTGCCAGGAGCAGCTCATCTCGACCGACCCGTTGACTGGCCTCAACAATCGCAACCGTTTTGAGACCTATATGCTGTCGCTCTTCTCAAATGTTGGTCATACGGACGATGTGTATCTTCTCATGATGGACGCTGACGGCTTTAAGCAGATTAACGATCGCTATGGACATGTGGAGGGTGATCATGCTCTTCAGGTCTTATCTGCTGCGCTCAAAAAGGTCTGCACGGCGTCTGGCAGCTTTATCGCACGTTATGGCGGCGATGAGTTCGTAGTCCTTCAAAAGGCGGCAGCGGAACAGGACATCATACGTCTGTGCGCGGCAATCAACGACGAGCTCGCGCGCGCCGAGGTGCCGTATCTGTTGCGGATGTCCATCGGCTACGCACGGGTCGGTGACGGCGTCGATACCTGGCAAGACTTGCTTCGCGCTGCCGACGCGGAGCTCTACCGCGTCAAGGCCGAGAAAAAGAAGGCCGGCGTCCAGATACGCTAGGAAAAGGGGCGCACGACCGTGGTGGTCGTGCGCCCCTTTTTGCGTTTGTGGGGGCCACCGGCCATAATGCCCAGGCGCGGTGCGGCAAGACGGGCGTCTGCCGCCGCGACTCGGTACGAAATCAACGAGAACCAGTGTGCTCCATTAAGCTAAAGTTTGCGAACATCCTCTCTAAAAAGGTGAACTCGCTAGGCTTTTTTGGGTTTGTTGACGATGATGATGCCGCCGCAGACCAACAACAGGGCAACGATGACGGTAACGGGGCTCGTGTCCGCGCCTTCGCCGAGCAGCAGCGCGCTCAGCAGCACACCAAAGACGGGGTTCATAAACCCAAAGACCGAGACGCGGCTGACGGGGTTGACGGCAAGCAGGCGCGACCACAGCGAGTAGGCGACGGCGGAAATGAGTGCCATATAAATGATGAGCGCGATGGCGGGGGCGATTTCGGTGGGGGACAACGTGCCGCCCATCAAAAACCCGATAGCGGTAAGGACCACGCCACCGACTAAAAACTGCCACCCGGCAAGCAAGACGCCGTCGTGCTCGCGCGAGAAGATGCCGATCAGGCAGGTCGAAAGAGCGCCCGCGACAGTGGAGGCTAGGATAAAGCCCTCGCCATCGAGCGTGAAGCCAAAGGTGCCATCTGCGCCCGAAAGGTTGACGAGCGCGACGCCGGCAAAGCCCAGTACGCAGCCGAGCACTTTGGCCGCATTGAGCTTTTCGGTGCGAAACGCCAGGGCGGCAAAGAGGATGGCTAGGAAGTTGGCGCTGGCCTCGATGATGGAGCTCGACATGGCGCTGGCGCGCGAGAGGCCCAGGTAGAAAAAGAAGTACTGCCCGATAGTCTGGAAGAGCGACAAGACAAAGATGGGCTTGATGTCGCGCGCTTGCGGTATGAGGGGGCGGCGTTGGGCCGCGCTCATCCCAACGATAACCAGGGCGCCGGCAAGCGTAAAGCGTAAACCTGCAAAGAGCAGCTGCGAAGCGCTATCGTGCGCTGGGATGCCAAAGAGTGCGTAGCCGATCTTGATGCAGGGAAAGGCCGATCCCCAGAGTGCACAGCAAACAAGACAGCCCAGGATGAGTCCGGGCAGGGTGGCGAGATACGGCTTGCGGCTTTCCATGATGTCCTTCCTACATGCGCGAAGCAAAAAAGAACCCGCCACCGGATGTGTCGGTGGCGGGTGTTGTTACCCGAAGGGATTGTACCCGATGGGAAAGGTTTAGGCGAAGTAGGCCACGCCGCTCTCAAAGATCGGCATGAACTTATCGCCGGGGACATGCTCGGGCACGTTGCGGTACAGGTTGTCGCCGCGGCGCTCGGCATGACCCATCTTGCCCAGGACGCGGCCGTCGGGGCTCGTGATGCCCTCGATGGCGAGTGCGGAGCCGTTGGGGTTGACGGAGAGATCCATGCTGGGCTTGCCGTCCTCGCCCACGTACTGCGTGGCGACCTGGCCGTTGGCGATCAGCTGGGCGAGCACTTCGTCGTTGGCGACAAAGCGGCCCTCGCCGTGGCTGATGGCGACGGTGTAGGGGTCGTCCAGGCTGCACTGCGACAGCCACGGGGACAGGTTGGACGAGATGCGGGTGCGCACCAGACGGCTCTGATGACGACCGATGGTGTTGAACGTCAACGTGGGCGCATCGGGCGTGGCGTCGACGATGTCGCCATAGGGCACCAGACCGAGCTTGACCAGGGCCTGGAAGCCGTTGCAGATGCCCAGCATCAGGCCGTCGCGGGCCTTGAGCAGGTCGCGGACTGCCTCGGTGACTTCGGGAGCGCGGAAGAACGCCGTGATGAACTTGGCGGAGCCGTCGGGCTCGTCGCCGCCCGAGAAGCCGCCGGGGATCATGACAATCTGGCTTGCACGGATGCGGCGGGCAAGCTCGTGGGTGCTCTCGGCGACGGCCTCGGGCGTGAGGTTGTTGATCACGAAGGTATCGGCCTCGGCACCGGCGGCGCGGAAAGCGCGGGCGCTGTCGTACTCGCAGTTGTTGCCGGGGAACACGGGGATAATCACGCGCGGACGGGCAATCTTGGCGCCGCCGTACACGTGAATGTCCTTGGCGCGGAAGTCGATGGCCTCGACCTCGGGGGTCTCGCCGGCGCTGCGGTAGGCAAAGACGCCCTCGATGCCGCTCTCCCAGGTCTCCTGGAGCTCGGAGAGCTCGATGACCTCGGAGCCGGTGTCGATGACATAGCCCTCGACGGTGGTGCCCAGGGGCTCGACGACAACGCCGTCGGCGACCTCGGGCAGCTCGGCATCCTCGGCGAGCTCGACGATAAAGCTACCGTAGAGCGGGGTGAAGAGGCTCTCCACGTCCACATCCTCGGCAAGCTCGATGCCAATCTGGTTGCCGACGCACATCTTAAAGAGGCTCTCGGCACCGCAGCCGTAGCCGGGCGTGGAGACGGCTAGGGCTGCGCCGGTGGCGGTGAGCGCCTCGACGGCGTCAAACGCGGCGAGCAGCTGATGGGCGTCGGGGCGGTAGTCCTCGCCATAGGTGGCGGGGGCGATGCGGACGACGCGGTGCGTGAGGCCCTTGAACTCAGGGGAGACGGCGCGGGCGGCCTTACCCACAGCGACAGCGAAGCTGATCAGGGTCGGCGGAACGTTGAGCTCGCCGGCTTCGTCCTCAAACGAGCCACTCATGGAGTCCTTGCCGCCGATGGCGCCGGCACCCAGGTCGACCTGAGCCATAAGGGCGCCCAGGACGGCAGCCATGGGCTTGCCCCAGCGCTCGGCCTCGGTGCGCAGGCGCTCGAAGTACTCCTGGAAGGAGAGGTAGGCGCGCTTGTGCTCAAAGCCAGCAGCCACGAGCTTGGCGATGGACTCAACCACGGACAGGTAGGCGCCCGCAAACTGGTCGGCCTCCATCAGATAGGGGTTAAAGCCCCATGCCATAGCGCTCGCCGTGGTGGTCTCGCCGTCCACGGGGAACTTGGCGACCATGGCCGAGCTCGGGGTGAGCTGCGTCTTGCCGCCAAAAGGCATGAGCACAGTCGCGGCACCGATGGTGGAGTCGAAGCGCTCGGAAAGGCCCTTGTTGGAGGCAACGTTGAGGTCGGTGACAAGCGAGGTCATGCGCTCGGCAAGCGTGGTGCCGGCCCAGCTGGGCTGCCACACACTGCGGGCGCAGACGTGGGCGACCTGGTGCTTGGGTGCACCGTTGGAGTTGAGGAACTCGCGGGACAGATCGACGATGGCAACGCCGTTCCAGGCCATGCGCATGCGCGGCTCGGCGGTAACCTCGGCGATGACGGTTGCCTCCAGGTTCTCCTCGGCGGCGTAGCCCATGAACTCCTCGACGTCACCGTCGGCGACGGCGCAGGCCATGCGCTCCTGGGACTCGGAAATGGCGAGCTCGGTGCCGTCCAGGCCGTCGTACTTCTTGGTTACAGTATCAAGGTCGACATACAGGCCGTCGGCAAGCTCGCCCACGGCGACCGAGACGCCGCCGGCGCCAAAGTCGTTGCAGCGCTTGATCAGACGGCAGGCGTCGCCGCGGCGGAACAGGCGCTGCAGCTTGCGCTCGACTGGGGCGTTGCCCTTCTGGACCTCGGCACCCGAGGTCTCGATCGACTCGGTGTTCTGGGTCTTGGAGGAGCCGGTGGCGCCGCCGATGCCGTCACGGCCGGTGCGGCCGCCCAGCAGGATGATCTTGTCGGTGGGGGCGGGGCACTCGCGACGAACGTGGTTTGCCGGGGTAGCGCCCACGACGGCGCCAACCTCCATGCGCTTGGCCACGTAACCGGGGTGATAGAGTTCGTTGACCTGACCGGTGGCAAGGCCGATCTGGTTGCCGTAGCTGGAGTAGCCGGCGGCGGCAGTGGTCACGAGCTTGCGCTGCGGCAGCTTGCCCTCGAGCGTCTCGGAAACCGGGACGGTGGGGTCGCCGGCGCCGGTGACGCGCATGGCCTGGTACACGTAGCTGCGGCCCGAGAGCGGGTCGCGGATGGCGCCGCCCACGCAGGTGGCGGCACCGCCGAAGGGCTCGATCTCGGTCGGGTGGTTGTGGGTCTCGTTCTTAAAGAGGAACAGCCAGTCCTGGTCCTCGCCATCGACATCGACCTTTACCTTGACGGTGCAGGCGTTGATCTCCTCGGACTCGTCGACATCGGTCATGACGCCGGTCTTTTTGAGGTACTTGGCGCCGATGGTACCCATGTCCATGAGGCAGACGGGCTTGGCGTCGCGACCGAGCTCGTGGCGCATCTCCATGTAGCGGTCGAAGGCCTGCTGCACCACGGCGTCGTCGATCGTCACGTCATCCAGGACGGTGCCGAAGGTGGTGTGACGGCAGTGATCGGACCAGTAGGTGTCGATCACGCGGATCTCGGTGATGGTGGGGTCGCGATCCTCATCGCGGAAGTACTGCTGGCAGAAGGCGATGTCCGCCTCGTCCATGGCAAGGCTGCGCTCGGTGATAAAGGCGGCAAGGCCGGCCTCGTCGAGCTCGCGGAAACCGTCGAGCACTTCGACAGGCTGCGGCTCGGGTGTCTCAATGTACAGCGTCTCGGGCAGGTCGAGCGAGGCGATGCGCGCCTCGACGGGGTTCACCACGTAGTGCTTGATGGCATCGATGGCGGCTTCGTCCAGAGCGCCCGAGATCATATAGACCTTGGCGGAGCGCACGGCGGGGCGCTCGCCCTGGCTGATGAGCTGCACGCACTCGCTGGCGGAGTCGGCGCGCTGGTCAAACTGGCCAGGCAGGAATTCGACGGCAAAGACGGCGCCATCGCTTGCGGGGAGCTCGTCGTAGGTCACATCGACCTGGGGCTCGCTAAAGACGGTCGGCACGCAGGAGCGGAAAAGCTCCTCGTCGATGCCCTCGACGTCGTAGCGGTTGATGATCCTCAGGGCCTCGATGCCCTTGATGCCGAGAATTTCGGTCAGCTCGCCCTTGAGCTGCTGAGCCTCGACGTCGAACCCGGGTTTCTTCTCCACGTAGATACGAGAGACCATTGGTTCCTGCCTTCCTGATCGGTTGGGCGTACGGTACGGTATGCGGCAGCGGTCGGTTTACGGGGCAAGCCTCGCGGTCGCCTTGAGCCACATGTTTGTAAACCTCACTATGATACGACAGCTCGCGGCGCGTTGAGGACGGCGAGGGTGCTACAGTGAAGCGCAAACAAGAGAAAGGCATCACATGGCATTCGTTTCGCTCGCCATCATCGCACTCGTGGCCTTTGCGAGTCCTTTTATCGCCTCGGCGATTCCCGGAAAACCTGTTCCCGAGACGGTCTTTTTGCTCGTGCTCGGCGCGGTGCTGGGACCCCATATGCTCGGCGTCATCCATGTAGATGCTGAGGTCTCGCTTGTGTCCGAGCTGGGCCTGGCCTTTTTGTTCCTGCTTGCCGGCTTTGAGATCGACCCCAAGAGCATCACGGGCGTCGAGGGGCGCTACGGCTTGGCGACGTGGGCCGTCACGTTTGGTATCGCCTGGCTTGCCGTGCGCTTTACCCCGTGGTTCTCGGTCAGTCATTTCGACGGTATCGCCGTGACGCTTGCCCTCACTTCGACGGCGCTCGGCACGCTCGTGCCCATCATGCGTGAGCGCTCGCTCACTGGCACGCGTGTGGGCGACTCGATTCTCGCGTATGGCACCTGGGGTGAGCTCGGCCCTGTGCTCGCCATGTCGGTGCTGCTGTCTGCCCGCACTGGCATCCAAACGCTCGTAATCCTTGGCTTGTTTGCGGTGGTTTGCGTGTTGCTGGCTGTGGTCCCAAGCCGCTCCAAGCGTGTCGGCAGCCGCTTCTTTGCGTTTGTCGAGGAACGCGCCGATACCACGTCGCAGACCTTCGTGCGCCTGACGGTGCTCATCCTGGTCACACTCGTGGCGTTCTCGGCCGTCTTTGATCTCGACATCGTGTTGGGTTCTTTTGCCGCCGGCTTTGTCTTGCGCTATATCATCCCCGAGGGCAACCATACGCTCGAGACCAAGCTCGATGGCCTGGCCTACGGCTTTTTGATTCCGGTATTCTTTACCGTATCGGGCGCAAAGATCGATCTGACGGCCGTGGCGTCGCGCCCGGGTCTGCTCGTGGGCTTTATCGTGGCGTTGTTGATTATTCGTGCCGTGCCCATTCTTATTTCTATGAGCATTTGTCCTGCGACGCGCGATGTGTCGGCGTATGGTCGCATTACCGTGGCCCTGTACTGCACCACGGCCCTGCCGATCATCGTTGCCGTGACAAGCGTTGCCGTCAACGCGGGCGCGCTGTCGCAAGATATTGCGTCGGTCATGGTTGCTGCCGGTGCCATCACGGTGTTCTTGATGCCGTTGCTCGCGCAGCTCTTCTACCGCGTGGTCGACGCCGCGCCGGTCGCCGCCGTGGCAGAAGTTGCCGAGCATCCATCCGATGCGCTCGACATCCTGCGCGCCCATCACGATTTGGCGAGCCTGCTCGCACGTGAGCACGAGCTGCTGACTTCGCATGGCCATGGTCGCGTATTCGAGGGCTTGCCTACGCTCGATACGATTGCCGAGCGTCTTTCCGCCGAGGCGGCGAGCGGCCACATCGATGCCCGCATCGTGGACGCGGCGCATCTTCTTGCCGATAAGACCTATGGTGATGAGGTCGACCCGTCCGAGCTGACCCCGCGCGAGCGTCGCCGCCTGGAGCGCGCCAAGCTCGCCGTGCGCGAATACCGCCGCCGCATGTTGGAGCTCTATGCAAGAGAAGAAGCCGAGGACGACGACGGCAAGTAGTCGATACTCTCTCGGGGAAGCCGCGTCCCGCTTTGAAGGCTCGGAACGGGATGTGGTTTCCGAAACGGGGGCCGTTGGGAAACTGTGTCCCGGAATGGGCGCTCAGAGTGGGATGCAGTTTCCGCGAGAGACCCGTTGCGGAAACGGTATCCCAGAATCGGCGTTCAAGACGGGGCGCTCTTTCCGAAACATGGCCCTGAGGGAAGCTGCGTCCCGGTCTGAGTCGGGACTGCGGGACACAGCTTCCCTTTCAAACAGAAGAAGGCGCGCTGCCTGCAGTTGATGCAGACGGCGCGCCTTCTTTGTTGGACTATGTTGAGGCTGGGAGCTGAGGCTTGTGGTCCCTTAAGAGCGGGCGGCTCCGTCGACGGGGAGCACGGCGCCCGTGACGTAGGAGGACATGTCGCTCGCCAGGAAAACAAAGGCGTTGGCGACATCCTCGGGCTCGCCCATGCGACCCAGCGGAATGGTGGCGATGATGGGCTTAATAACCTCTTCGGGCAGGTTAGCGACCATATCGGTTTTGGTTACGCCGGGTGCAACGGCATTGACGCGAATGCCCACGGGGGCGAGCTCGCGCGAGAGCGACTGGACCATACCGTTGACGGCAAACTTGGACGTGGGGTAACCGACGCCGGAGGGCTGGCCGTACTTGGCGACCATCGAGCTTGTGGTAGTGATGGTGCCGCCGTGGCCGGCCTCGGTCATGATCTTGGCGGCAGCCTGGTGGCCATTAAAGACGGCGACGACGTTAAGGTCCATGACCTTTGCGAACTCCTCGGCCGTGTAGTCCAAGAGGGGTGAACGCTGGGAGATACCGGCATTGTTGACGACCGTGTCCAAGCCGCCCATGTCGGATGCAGCCTGGGTAAAGGCCTCGGTCACGGCTTCGAGTGAGGTGAGGTCGCAGGAGCGGCCCCAGACCTTGGCGTCGGGATAGGCGGCTGTCAGCTTCTCAACGGCCGCATCGGCGGTCTCTTGACGCGAGCCAAAGACAGTGACGGAGGCGCCCTCCTCGATAAAACGGCAGGCGATGGCATAGCCGATACCGCGCGTGCCTCCGGTGATGATTGCTTTCTTGCCCTCGAGCAACATGGTATTTCCTCTCATCGCGGGCGGACATTCGCAGCACAGCGTAGCCGTAACCGGAATCGGCCGTGTTTGCATATCGGTGAACGGTAGCCCGCGTTACCGATGAGCGGCTCGCGCAAATGTGCCCTGTCGTTGTGCTTAGGGCAGGAGACAAAAAGGCTCCCATCCCACATCGGACGGGAGCCCTTCGAGCAAATGCGTTGTGGGGTGTAAACCGAACTAGTTCGCCATGACGCCTTCGGTCCAAGCCTCAACGTCCTCGATGCGCAGGACGTTGGCGACCTCGGCCACGCAGTCGACGCTGGCAAGCTCGGCAGCGGCAGCCTGGACGTCCTTCTCGAGCGCGCGGTGCGTCAGGAAGATGACCGAACAGGCATCGCTGACGCCCGACTTGCCGTCTTCGACCTGGTTGATGAGCGAGATCGAGATGTTGTGCTTGGCAAAGATGTTGACCGTCTCGGACAGGGCACCCACGCGGTCGGCGACCTTCAGGCGCACATAGTACTTGGTCTGGAGCTCGTCCATGGGCTTAAAGGCGAGGTTGTGGCCATAGGGCTCAATCTCGGGCAGCGGAGCCACGCCGCGGCTGATCTGCTCGGAGAGCGACAGGATATCGCCCACGACGGCGCTCGCGGTGGGGAAGGAGCCTGCGCCGGCACCGTAGAACATGGTCTCGCCTACGGCGTCGCCTACCACGTAGACAGCGTTCATGGCGCCGTTGACCTTGGCAAGCATATGGTCGGCGGGAATCAGCGTGGGATGCACACGGACGTCGACACCGGTGTCGGTGTTGCGGGCGATACCGAGCAGCTTAATGGTGTAGCCGAGCTCGCGGGCTTGGGCGATGTCCTCGGCACCGATGGTACGGATACCCTGCTGGTACACATCGTCGGTGGTAACGCGGGTGCCAAAGCCGATGGAGGCGAGGATGGCCGTCTTGCTGGCGGCATCGAAGCCGTCGACGTCGGCGGACGGGTTGGCCTCGGCATAGCCCTTGGCCTGTGCGTCGGCAAGCACGTCGGCGTAATCGGCGCCCTCGGCGTCCATGCGCGACAGGATATAGTTGGTGGTACCGTTGAGAATGCCGGCGATGGTCAGGATCTTGTTGCCCACCAGGTCGTGCTCGAGCGTGCTCACGATGGGGATGCCGCCGCCGCAGCTGGCCTCGCACTTAATCTGCACGCCGCACGCGCGCGCCTTCTCGGCGAGCGTCTCGACATGACGGCCCAGCAGGGCCTTGTTGGCAGAGACGACATGCTTGCCGTTCTCGAAGGCAGTGGTGAAGATCTCGGTTGCGGGATGCTCACCGCCGATCAGCTCGACGACGATGTCGACGGCGGGGTCGCTGACGACATCGTGCCAGTCACTCGTAAAGGCCTCGCGCTCAATGCCTGCCGCCTCGGCCTGCTCCCAAGCAAGCGCGCAGGCGCGGGTCAGCTTAAGGTCGATGCCGTAGGCTGCCAGGTACTCATCGTGGTGGCTGTTGATCAGACGGGCCACGCCGCCGCCGACGGTTCCCAGACCGATCAGACCGACGTTCACGGTGCGCAGGGGTTCGCTCATAGATAGCTCCTTCGTGCATCTTATGGATGGATTAACCGCTTAAAGGTTGAGTGCATTCTAGCGTGAACCGAGGGCGCGTGCTCGCCAGGCAACAGGAGTCGCACAAAACGGCACCCCCGAAACGCTGCGGAAACATTGGAAACATGCTCGCTACAAACGGAACTCCGTAACAAACTGTCAACGTTTGCGCCATAAGGTTTGCCCCGTACCGCAAGACGGCCGCGCTGCGGCCAGCGAAAAAGGGGGACACCATGTTTAGCATCAACAACGTACTTAACCGCAGGAGTTTCCTTGTTGGAGCCACGCTTATTTTTGCCCCGATCTATTACACCCCAGCGTCCGTTTTGCTCAAGAACGCCAAGGACATGAGCTGCGACATGACACTAATGGGTGTCGACGGCATGGACAGCCTATGTGATCCAGGACGGCAAGTACATCGCCGCCTAAGTGCGCATAAAGCGCGACCGGTGAGGCCGTTTTATTCAGGGCAGGGACGCCTGTAACAGAACGGAAACATTACTTTCACACAATAAAGTGGCATTACTGCATAAAGTAATAGAAATACGCAGAATTATGGATAAATGAACAAATCCAAAGAAAAGTTGAAATAATCGCCACTTTCCTTAACTAAAGCGTCTAGTATTTTGCGAACGCCGAACACGGCGAAGGATGGCCTGTCGGGTAGCCGAAACCCGACGAGATTTGAGAGGAGAGCCGCATGTCGAGCCTCACCGGTAAGTCATTGAACCCTGTTATGAATCGCAGGAGCGTTATCGCGAGCGCAGCAGGTCTGGGGGCGATGTCCATTCTAGCTGGCTGCTCCTCCAACGGCGGCGACAGCGGTTCCGCTTCGAGCGACGCTTCGTTTAAGATCGGTACCATCGGCCCGCTGACCGGCGCCAACGCGTCCTACGGCAAGTCCGTTACCCAGGGTGTCGAGCTTGGCTGCAAGGATTTCTCGACCAAGGAGCTGCCGCTTGCCAGCAAGGCCGAGGATGACCAGGCCGACGGCGAGAAGGCCGTCAACGCCTTCAACACCCTGCTCGACTGGGGCATGCAGGCCCTCGTCGGCCCGACCACCACGGGTGCGTCGGTTGCCGTTGCCGCCGAGTGCGGTAACGACCCCAAGACGTTCATGATCACCCCGTCCGCGTCCTCCGAGGACGTCACCGACGGCAAGGATTGCGTCTTCCAGGTTTGCTTCACCGACCCCAACCAGGGTGTCAACGCTGCCAAGTTCCTGGCGCAGAAGTATGCGGACGAGAAGTTCGTGCTGTTCTATAACTCCGGCGACGCCTATTCTTCGGGCATCGCAGATTCCTTTAAGGCCCAGGCCGCTGAGTCCAAGCTCGAGATTGTTGACGAGGAGACCTTTAAGGACGACTCCGCCACGAGCTTTACCAACCAGCTGACCAAGGCCAAGCAGGCCGACGCCACCATGATCTTTGCGCCGATCTACTACACGCCGGCGTCCGTCCTGCTCAAGAACGCCAAGGACATGGGCTACGACGTCAAGATGATGGGCTGCGACGGCATGGACGGCATCCTGGGCGTTGAGGGCTTCGATACCTCTCTTGCTGAGGGTCTGCTGCTCATGACCCCGTTCTCCGCCGACGACGAGAAGAACGCCGACTTCGTTAACGCTTACAAGGATAAGTACGGCGATACCCCCGACCAGTTTGCCGCCGACGCCTACGACGGCGTGCACGCGGTGGCCGAGGCCGTCAAGGAGGCCGGTCTTGGTGTCGACGCCGATCCGACCGAGGTCGCCGAGAAGCTGTCCAAGGCTATGCTCAAGATTACCGTTGACGGTCTGACCGGCAAGCTCACCTGGAACGATAAGGGCCAGGTCCAGAAGGAGCCCACGGCGTACGTCATCACCGACGGCAAGTACGTACAGGCCTAATTGGCCGCCTTACATAGAGCGGTTTTGATCCCAAGCAGGGGAGGTTTTGGCCTTCCCTGCTTGCTTGGTATCTAGGGACAGTGTAACGTCCCTGTTTCATACATTAACTGGAAACCTATTCGAAAGGGGGATGTGGAACATGACGGTCTTTATCCAATACCTGGTCAACGGCCTGTCCATGGGCAGCGTCTACGCCATCATCGCGTTGGGCTACACCATGGTCTACGGTATCGCCAAGATGCTCAACTTCGCTCACGGCGATGTCATCATGGTCGGTGCCTATGTCTCGTTCTGCGCCACGTCGTATCTCGGCCTCCCGGGCTGGGCATCTGTAGTTCTCTCTTGTGTGGTCTGCACGGTTCTCGGTGTTCTCATTGAGGGTCTGGCCTATAAGCCGCTGCGCCAAGCAGGCCCGCTGGCCGTTCTGATCACGGCCATCGGCGTGTCTTACTTCCTGCAGAACGCCGCGCAGCTTCTGTGGGGCGCCACGCCCAAGAACTTCACTTCGCTCGTCACCTTCCCGGTGCCGGAGTTCTTGGCCAAGTTTAACGTAAGCGCCGTCTCGCTCGTCACCATCGTCGCCTGCCTGGTTATCATGGCCGGCCTGATGTTCTTTACAGGTAAGACCAAGATGGGCAAAGCCATGCGCGCCGTGTCCGAGGATAAGGCCGCCGCTCAGCTCATGGGCATCAATGTCAACCGCACCATCTCGATGACGTTCGCCATCGGCTCCGCCCTCGCTGCCATCGCCGGCGTGCTCCTGTGCTCCTACTCGCCGGTCCTGCAGCCCACCACGGGCGCCATGCCTGGCATCAAGGCCTTCGACGCTGCCGTTTTCGGCGGCATCGGCTCCATCCCCGGCGCCTTTGTCGGCGGCATTCTCATCGGCATCATCGAGGCGATGGCGCAGGCCTACATTTCCACGAGCCTTGCCAACTCCATCGTCTTTGGTGTTTTGATCATCGTCCTGCTCGTCAAGCCTGCCGGCCTCTTGGGCAAGTACGTCCCCGAGAAGGTGTAGGTGAGCGTTATGAAGTTTCTTAAAGACAAGCAGACGCGTCACGACTTTGTCACGTACGCCATGTGCGTTGTGGCGTTCGCCATCGTGTTCTTTATGCAGTCCAACCACATGATCCCGCGCATGATCGCCGGTCAGCTGGTTCCCATCACGGCCTATATCGTCATGGCCATCTCCCTTAACCTCGTCGTCGGCATCGCGGGCGACTTGTCGCTGGGCCACGCGGGCTTTATGAGCGTCGGTGCCTATACGGGCATCGTCACTGCCGTCGCGCTGGAGAGCACCGTTCCGTCCGATCCGATGCGTCTAATCATCAGCATTGTGGTCGGCGCTATCGCCGCTGCCATCTTGGGCTTCTTGATCGGTATTCCGGTCCTGCGCCTGAGCGGCGACTATCTGGCCATCGTGACCCTGGCTTTTGGCGAGATTATCAAAGAGGTCGTCACCTGCCTCATTGTGGGCGTCGACTCCCGCGGCCTGCATGTGATCTTTAACATCACGGGTAACTCCACGATCGACGACCTGCACCTGCTCGAGGACGGCACCGCCATCATCAAGGGCGCGCAGGGCGCATCGGGCGTGTCGACCTATTCGACCTTCCTTGCCGGCGCCATCCTGGTTATGGTCGCGCTCGTGATTGTACTCAACCTGGTTCGCAGCCGTACCGGTCGTGCCATTATTGCCGTGCGCGACAACAAGATCGCTGCCGAGTCTGTGGGCATCTCCGTCACCCAGTACCGCATGATCGCCTTCGTGGTTTCCGCTGCCCTCGCCGGTGCTGCCGGAGCCCTGTTCGGCGGTAACTTCTCGCAGCTTTCCGCCACTAAGTTCGACTTCAACACATCGATCCTCATTCTGGTGTTCGTGGTCCTGGGCGGCCTGGGCAACATGCGCGGCTCCGTCATCGCCGCGGCGCTGCTCACGGTGCTCCCCGAGCTGCTCCGTCAGTTCTCGGACTACCGCATGCTCATCTACGCCATCGTGTTGATTCTGGTCATGGTCTTTACTAACAACCCGCAGCTCAAGGCGTTCTTCGCACGCATTAAGGACCGCTTTGCTTCCAAGAAGGAGGTGGCAGCCGATGCCCAGTAAGTTTGAGTTCAACAAGGGCAAGATGGTCCCGTATCCTTCTGGCGCCATCGTTCCCGACCGCGACTTGGGCCAGCGCCCGGCGCTCGAGTGCATCCACCTGGGCATTGAATTCGGCGGCCTTAAGGCGGTCGATGACTTTAGCCTGACCATCGGCAAGACTGAGATCGCCGGTCTCATCGGCCCCAACGGTGCCGGCAAGACCACGGTCTTCAACCTGCTTACCAAGGTGTACCAGCCTACGCACGGCACCATCCTGCTCGACGGCGAGGACACCTCGGGCAAGTCGGTCTACCAGGTCAACCGCATGGGTATTGCCCGTACGTTCCAGAACATTCGCCTGTTCAACACCATGACGGTGGAGGACAACGTTAAGGTCGGTCTGCACAACCAGGAGCGCTACTCCGGCTTTGAGGGCGTGCTGCGCCTGCCGACGTATTGGAAGCACGAGAAGGCCGCTCACGAGCGCGCCATGGAGCTGTTGTCCATTTTTGACATGGAGCACCTGGCAAATGAACAGGCCGGATCGCTGCCTTACGGCGCCCAGCGTCGTCTGGAGATCGTCCGCGCGCTTGCCACCAACCCCAAGCTGCTGTTGCTCGACGAGCCTGCTGCCGGCATGAACCCGTCCGAGACCGCAGAGCTCATGGCGAACATCGTCAAGATTCGCGATACCTTCGGCATCGCCATCATGCTTATCGAGCATGATATGTCGCTCGTTATGAACATCTGCGAGGGCATCTGCGTGCTTAACTTTGGCAGGGTCATTGCTAAGGGCACGGCAGAGGAAATCCAGAACAACGACGCCGTTATCGAGGCATATCTGGGTAAGCAGGATAAGGGGGAGAACTAAATGGCAGAGCCGATGCTTTCCGTCTACAACATCAACGTCTGGTACGGCGCCATCCACGCCATCAAGGACATCTCCTTTAACGTTAACGAGGGCGAGATCGTGGCCCTGATCGGTGCCAACGGTGCCGGCAAGTCCACAACGCTCAAGACCGTCTCTGGCCTGCTGCGCTCCAAGACCGGCTCCATCAAGTTTATGGGCGAGGACATTACCCATACGCCTGCCGACAAGCTGGTGGGTAAGGGCTTGGCCCAGGTTCCCGAGGGCCGCCGCGCCTTTTTGCAGATGACGGTCGAGGAGAACCTGGAGATGGGCGCCTATACACAGCCCAAGTCCACAATTGCCCCGGGCCTGGAGCGTGTCTACGAGCAGTTCCCGCGCCTGAAGGAACGTCGTCGCCAGGTTGCCGGTACCCTTTCAGGCGGCGAGCAGCAGATGCTCGTTATGGGGCGCGCCCTTATGAGTAACCCCAAACTGCTTATGCTCGACGAACCTTCCATGGGTCTGGCACCGATTCTGATCGAACAGATCTTCCAGATTGTCGAGGACCTGCACAAGGCCGGTACCACGGTGCTTCTGGTTGAGCAAAACGCGCAGATGGCGCTTTCCATCGCCACGCGCGGCTACGTGCTCGAGACCGGCAAGATCACCATGACCGGCACGGGTCAAGAGCTCCTGCACGACGATAACGTCCGCAAGGCTTACCTCGGAGGCTAGCCAATCCAACAAAAGGGGCGCTGACTATCCCGGTCAGCGCCCCTTTTTTAAGTTGCGGTGAAATAGGGACTAATTGGGGGTTCCAGACGCCAAAACAGTCCCTTTTCCACCGCAACTTCATTGGGGCGTGCGACGATGACCTTCCCAAATTAGCACGGTAGTGTCGCGAATGTTGGTGTAGAGCTCGGTTCTCGAGGGTAGTCGCAGGCTG
>CABULX010000050.1 GCA_902492545.1 uncultured Collinsella sp.
GTATATATTTACGGGATACCGCCGTGTTCTCCCGAGGTACCCCATCCTGGCCCGTGCAAAAAACGGAGTATTCTGCAACGTGACCGCGCCAGCAATACCCCGAGCGGGCAAACCTTTAGGGCGCTGCGTCATTTTGGGTTCCGACATGGCGAGAATGACGCGCCCCTGCTCCGGAAAACGACGAAATCTGACTCAGAACGCTCGCTAGGGATATCCGAAAGCCACCGTTGGCGACGTCAAATCATATGCAGACAACTCGAACTGCAGAATACTCCAAAAAATGCACGGCGCACCCCATGGGACCCATTGCCGCATGGCAGGAAACAGGTCCACGGCATCCTCTAGATGCATTCCCGAGGAAATCACATTTGAACTAGCGATCGGATACGGCAAACAGAAAGGGCCCCGAACGTAGTTGCTCGGGGCCCTTGGTTCGCCTCGCCCTAGCGGGCGATGCGTGTGTTACTTGCGCTTGCCGCCGCCGTCACCGGGGCGACGGGAGCTGCCGCCGCGCTTGCCGCCACGATTGTTGCCATAGCTGCCACGGTTATCGCGACCGCCGGCACGACCGCCGCGGGAGCCGGCCTGGTTGCCGCCACGCCCGCCGCGATAGCCGCCACGGCGCTCCTCGCGGGTGTCGTCGTAGTTGCGCCAGTCATCGCGACGATCGCGGCTGGCACGCGGGTCGCGACGATCGCGCGACTCATTCGAACGACCGGCGCCGCTGCGGCAACCGTTGCCACGAGCGCCCTCGCGACGCTCACCACCGCGGCCGCCCTCGCGGCCTCCGCGCTCGTCAAAGCGCTTGCCGCCGCGGGTTCCACGCTCGTCACGCGAACCACGGCCTTCGCCGCCACGGCGCTCATCGCGCCCGCCGCGCTCGCCATCGCGACCGGAGCGACGACGGTCACCCGAGCCGCGCTTGCCGCCGCGCGAACCGCGGCCCTCGTCCTCGCGCTCAACACGACGACGACCGCCACGGTCCTCGTCCTCACGACGACGGCGGTGCGCCTCGCCCTGGAACTGCTTGGCACGACGCTCGGCACGGTTGCCGCGCGGGCCCTGCTCAACAGCACCGGCACGCTCCTCGGCAGCCACCTCGCGAGCCACGCTCTCCACGGCCTCGTCCACGCGAGCCTGAACGCCCTCGCGCACGCGGGTCTTGCCGCCGCGCTTGGGACGGCTCGGACGCTCGCCGTCGCCGCGGCGCTCGTCGCGACCGCGGTTGGAACGACCGGCAACATCGCCGTAATCGTCGCCGTTGCGCTTGCCGTCGCGACGTGCCTGCTCAAGCTTCTTCTTGCTCTTGGACTTGCCGCGCTTGGTCTTCTTCTTCACCTTAAAGGCCGCAGGGTCGCGCTCGGGATCAACCGCGGGCGGGTTGGGACCCACATGCAGGTCGCCGGCGTCATAGATGTCGGCCGTCTTGTCCATGAGCTTCTCGATCTCGTAGAACTCATCGACGTCCTGCTCGGTCACAAACGTAATGGCCCAGCCCAGCTCGCCGGCACGGCCCGTGCGGCCAATGCGGTGGATGTAGTCGGTCGGCTCTGCCGGCACGTCAAAGTTCACGACGTAGCGCACATCGCTAATGTCGATGCCGCGGGCGAGAACATCGGTTGCCACCAGCACGTCGACGGTGCCGTCGCGGAAGGCCGAAAGTGCGCGCTCGCGCTGGGCCTGGCTGCGGTTGCCGTGGATCGCGGCGGCCTTGATGCCCTTGCGCTCCAGACGACGGCAGCAGCTGTCGGCGCGGTGCTTTGTGCGCATAAAGACGATAGTGCGCTCCGGGCCCTCCTTTTTGAGGAACTCGGGCAGCAGGTTGTTCTTGGCCTCGATGGACACCGGGAACACAAACTGGTCGACGGTGTCGGCGGTCGACGTGGCGGGCGCAATCTCCACGCGGGCCGGGTCGCTCACCAGGTCGGTGATCTCGCCCACGGCCTCCTCGTCGAGCGTTGCCGAGAACAGCAGCGTCTGGCGCTCGGCAGGCGTCTCGCGCACAATACGGCGAACGGCGGGCAAAAAGCCCATGTCGAGCATGCGGTCGGCCTCGTCGAGTACCAGCACCTTGACCTCGTCCAGGTGGCAAGCGCCTTGCTCGATCAGATCGACCAGACGGCCCGGCGTGGCGACCAGAATGTCGCAGCCGTACTTGAGCGCCGCGGTTTGCGGCTTGTAGCTCACGCCGCCCACGACGGTCACGGCGACATGGCCGGTAACGTCGGCAATCTTGCCGGCGACCTCATCGATCTGCTGGGCAAGCTCGCGCGTGGGGGTGATGACGAGCATCACGGGGCCGCGGCCGTTGCCCTCGGGCTTCTTGGCACCGCGACGGCGGTTGCGGCCGCCACGCTCGCGCACGGGCTTGGGCGGAGCAATGTGCTCCAGGTTGTTCATGGTCGGCAGCAAGAAGGCGGCCGTCTTGCCGGTGCCGGTCTGAGCGGCGGCAAGCAGGTCGCGGCCCTCGAGCACCACGGGGATGGAGCCAGCCTGGACAGGCGTGGGCGCCGTGTAGCCCAGGTTCTCGATGGCACGAAGCATCTCGTCCGAAAGGCCCAGCTCGTCAAAGGCAGGCAGGTTCTCGGTCGCGGACTCGACGGTCTCGGCGGCGCTGGCCTCGTCGACAGCATCGAAGGCAGCCTGGGTCATGGCCTCGCGGGCCTCGTCCAGAATCTCGGCGTCCGTGACGTCGGATACAGAATTACGCATATGTTGTTGTTCCTTATCTGCACGCGTTATGGGCACGGCATGCGGCCGCGCGAGCGTGCTTGGTAGTGCGCTAATACATACAAAAACAGGTGCGCACAGAGAGGACGTTGCTCAGCACGCTGGCGATCGCTTTGGCAGCCCTATCACGCGCCGTCCAGACGCAGCAGCTCTAAGCGATGGAGCAGATTCGCCGCCGGTTAGTATACCCGCGCTTCGCATGCCCCCACGTAAACCACAGATGACGGGGCGGACGGGGCGGGTCTGGGCCGATTGTCTCAATCTGCAACAGCTGCTCAGCAAAAACCGGCCGAACCGTTACAGATCAAGACAGAGCTCAGCCACGCAAAACAACATCTCGATCTGTAACAGTTAGAGGTCATTTTCCCCGCTAGATGTTACAGGTTGAGATGTTTGACAGGGACTGCCAACGATTGAGCAGCCACCCTCATCTGTATCGGAATGTCATACATTTCTTTCTGTACTGGACACCCCCAGGGGGTATGGGTGTATAGTATCAGAAGGCTAACATTTCCAACACTACGCCACAGAAAGGAGAAGCCATGGCTCAAGATAAGTTTGACGTGGGCGGCATGACGTGCGCCGCTTGCCAGGCGCATGTGGACCGCGCCGTCAGTAAGCTCGACGGCGTCCAAGGCGTCGCTGTCAACCTGCTCGCCGGCTCCATGCTGGTGGACTACGACCCCGCACGGGTCTCCCCCGACGACATCTGCACCGCTGTCGATCGCGCGGGCTACTCGGCCTCACCCGTCGACGCGGGCACTGGTGCCGCCGGCTCAAGCGGCAACGCGCAAGCCAGGTCCGGTGCCACCCATATGGAGTCGCCTACCAAAAAGCTGGAGGCCACCGCCTCCGCCATGCGCACTCGTCTCATCGTCTCGATCGTATTCCTTATCCCACTGTTCTACATAGGCATGGGACACATGCTCGGCTGGCCGCTGCCCAGCGTCTTCACCGACCACACCCACAGCATGACGTTGGCGCTCACCGAGCTCGTCCTGCTCATCCCCATCGTCTATGTCAACGACGCGTACTTTATCAACGGCTTCAAGTCGCTCGTGCACGGCGCGCCCACCATGGACGCTCTCATCGCCGTCGGCGCCACCGCGTCGATCGCCTGGTCGCTCTACGCCATGTTCATCATGGCCGACCAGCTAGCCGCAGGTCAGGTGCACGAAGCCATGATGACGAGCATGGACAACCTGTATTTTGAGAGCGCCGGCACGATTCTGTCGCTCGTCACCGTGGGCAAATATCTCGAGACGCGCAGCAAGTCCAAGACCGGCGGCGCCATCGAGGCGCTCATCGACCTGGCGCCCAAGACCGCGACCATCGTAGCCGACGACGGCACCGAGACCACCGTGGACGTCGACGCCATCCTACCCGGCCAGGTGCTGCGCGTGCGCCCCGGCGAGTCTATCCCTGTCGACGGCGTGGTACTCGAGGGCGCGTCGGCCGTGGACGAGAGTGCGCTCACCGGCGAGTCCATCCCCGTGGAAAAGACCGCCGGCGACACCGTCAACGCTGCCACGGTCAACCGCACCGGATCGTTTACCTTCCGTGCCACGCGCGTGGGCGCCGACACGTCGCTCGCCAAGATTATCCAGCTCGTCGAGGACGCCAACGCCACCAAGGCGCCCATCGCCCGCATGGCCGATAAGGTCGCCGGCGTGTTTGTGCCCGTGGTGTTTGCGATCTCGGCCGTGACCTTTGTGGCGTGGATGGCGCTGACCGGCAGTGTGAACGAGGCGCTCACCTCCGCCGTGGCCGTGTTGGTGATCAGCTGCCCGTGCGCGCTGGGCCTGGCCACGCCCGTCGCCATTATGGTTGGCACCGGCAAGGGCGCCGAGATGGGCATTCTGTTTAAGAGCGCCGAGGCGCTGGAAAACCTGCGCAGCGTGGGCACCGTGGTGCTCGACAAGACGGGTACGGTCACCCGCGGCAAGCCGGCCGTGACCGATATTGTGGTTGCCGAGCGCGCCGACGGCTCGCCTGCCATGAGCGAAAAGGCGCTGCTCAAGTTAGCCGCCGCGCTGGAGCGCTCGAGCGAGCACCCGCTGGCCGAAGCGATTATGGCCGAGTGCGGGGCGCGCGGAATCGTCGCACGCATGGTCGAGGACTTTGCCGCCGTGCCCGGTCGTGGCGTTACGGCGCGCGAGGGACAAAACGCCATCGCCGCCGGCAACGTTCGTCTGATGGACGAGCTGGGCGCGGAGGTGCCCACCGGTCTTGCCGAGCAGTTCGCTGCCGAGGGCAAGACGCCGCTGTTCTTTGCCAAGAACGGTGAGCTTGTCGGCACCATCGCCGTGGCCGACGAGGTCAAAGAGACGAGCGCTGCTGCCATTGCCGCATTGCGCAAGCTCGGCGTCGATGTGCGCATGCTCACCGGCGACAACCGCGTGACGGCCGAGGCCATCGCCCGCCGCGTGGGGCTGAGCAGCGAGCAGGTTATCGCCGACGTCCTCCCCGCCGACAAGGAACGCCACGTGCGCGAACTGCAGGATGCGGGCGGCAAGGTCGCCATGGTGGGCGACGGCATCAACGACTCCCCCGCCCTGGCGCGCGCCGACGTGGGCCTTGCCATCGGCACCGGCGCCGATATCGCCAAGGAGGGTGCCGACGTGGTGCTCATGCGCAGCGACCTCATGGACGTCGCCCGCGCCATCGAGCTTTCGCGCGCCACGATCCGCAACATCAAACAGGACCTGTTCTGGGCACTGTTCTACAACGGCATCGGCATTCCGCTCGCCGCGGGCGTGTTCTTCCCCCTCACCGGCTGGCAGCTCTCGCCGATGTTCGGCGCCGCGGCCATGAGCCTGTCGAGCGTGTGCGTCGTAAGCAATGCCCTGCGTCTGCGAACCTTTAAACCATCAGTTGCGGTGAAATAAGGCGTAACATGCTTAGCTAAACCGCTATTTAGTCCGTATTTCACCGCAACTTTAGGTACTCAACGAAAAGGAGATAATCATGAACTACATCGTTAAAACGTCTGGCCTCATGTGCGGCCACTGCGACGCCACTGTCGAGACGGCGCTGCTCAACGTGGCAGGCGTGACCGATGCCGACGCCGATCACGAGACCCAGACCGTCCAGGTAGAGTGCGCCGACACCGTGACCGCCGAGCAGCTCGCCGCCGCCGTCGAGGGCGCCGGCGAGAAGTTCCACGCCCTGTCCGTGACCGCCGCGTAGCAGGCGCCGCCTACTCAATCCTCAGAAGTTGCGGTGAAATAGTTCCTGTTTTAGCGCTTCAAGCCTGCAAACAAGAACTATTTCACCGCAACTGACGGGGCATCTGGAAAATCGACCAGAAACGAGGACCCGCTATGATGGCAGACCATAAATCGGTGACCCGCATGCTCAAGACGGCACGCGGTCAGATCGACGGCATCCTGCGGATGGTCGATGAGGACCGCTACTGCGTCGATATTTCCACGCAGCTCATGGCCACACAGGCGCTCCTCGCGCGCATTAACGCCGACGTGCTCAAGGCGCATATCGAGGGCTGCGTGACTTCGGCAATCGAATCGGGCGACGAAGACCTCAAAGCCGCCAAGCTCGCCGAAATCGAACGCGTCGTCGACAAACTCTCCAAGTAATTGGGGCATTGGGGACAGACTTCTTTGCACCGTCTTGGTATTCCGGGGACAGGTACGTTTGCACCACATTGGTGCAGATTAACCTGTCCCCCTTGCTCTAAATCGGGTATAAAGGCGTGCGGCATATCGAATGAAAGGCAATTTGCATGAATGACTTTATGAAGGGCCGCAATGGCGCTGACGAACTCACCATCGTGATGGGCTTCGCAGGCATTATCATCGCCATGATCGGTTCGATGGCTCGTATCCAGTGGCTCAGCTGGATTGCCATCGCCGTAATCGTGATTGGCGTGCTGCGCGGCCTGTCCAAAAATATCGATGCACGTCGCAAGGAGAACGAGGCCTTTGTCGCCGCGACTGCAAACGTACCCGGCTTGGGCAAGTTTGTAGCTAGCTTGGGCGGCGGAGCTGCAGCGGCCAACGCCTCGCGCGCAGCCGGTACTAGCAAGGAAGACTTTGAACGTGCCAAGCGCACAGCCAAGAAGATGTGGAAGGGCCGCAAGACCACGGCCTATCTCAAGTGCCCCAACTGCGGCCAGATGCTCTCCGTTCCCAAGGGCAAAGGCAAGATCCGCGTCACCTGCCCCAAGTGCCATGCCAAGATGGAGACGCGCTCATAGCCGCCATACCATGGGACAAATAAAAGCCGAGGCCTCGCACTGGGACCTCGGCTTTTTCTGATTATGACAAAAGGATTGTCCCTTTGTCGCATCGCCATATCGCGCGCTTACGCCACGCCATCGCGGGCAAGCTCCTCGGCCAACGCCTCGGCAGGCATGGCCATAATCGCGTCGAGCTCGGCGTCCACCTCGGGAATACGCTTCACCTTGAGCTTGCGCACCAGATCACCGCGACACATCACGTGCGTCGGATCACGCAGTGCGCACAGGTCATCGAGCGGGTTCTCGCGCGTCACCAGAATATCGGCGGCCTTGCCGCACTCGATTGTGCCGGTCTCGCCGCCCAGCCCCAGCAGCTCGGCATTGACCTGCGTGGCCGTATGCAGCGCGAAAGCGTTGCCCACGCCCACGTACTTGGCAAAATAGGCCACCTCACGCCACATGTCGTACTGCGTCACGAACGGGCAGCTCGAGTCCGTGCCCAGGCCCACCTTAACGCCGGCATCCAGGGCGGCGCGAGCGCTCTCGATGATACCCGAGCACACGATGTCACCGTTCTTCTTTTGCGTTTCGGTCGAATGGGTCTTTTCCGGATCGAGCAACACAAACGGCAGCGCCGGACTGATCGTGCAGGTCACGCTCGGCGCGCGTCCCTCGAGCTGTGTTCCCGCAGCGCCGCGGTACAGCTCCAGGATCTCGGGGGTCATCGGAGCGCCATGCTCGATTGTGTCGACGCCGGCCTGAAGCGCGGCCTTCACACCTTCGGTGCTCTCGACATGGGCCATGACCGGCAGGCCAACCTCGTGCGCCGCCTTGCACGCCGCGGCGGCAACCTCAACCGACATGCGCAGCACGCCCGGCTCGCCTACTTCGGTCGCATCGAAAACGCCGCCCGTCACGAACAGCTTGATGACGTCGGCACCGCGCGCATACAGGTCGCGCACCTGCTGGGCTGCCTCTGCGGGAGTATTGGCCACCTGCGCAAAGAGGCCTGCACCGTGGCCACCCGGCACCGTGACACCCGTTCCCGGTGCCACCAGACGTGGACCCTGATACTTGCCAGCGTCGATGGCGTTGCGCACGGCAATATCGGCAAACAGCGGGTCGCCCGCTCCGCGCACCGTGGTCACGCCGCTTGCCAGCTGCTGCTGAGCGCTGCCCTTGAGGATATGGCGCACGATGGCGCGGCCCACGGGATTGTCGAGCTTCTTCATCAGCGCGCCGGCATCTCCCGCCGAGACCGGTTTGCCCGAACCGCACAGATGCACGTGCATATTGATGAGACCCGGCATGAGATACGCACCTGCCAGGTCGATGACCTCGGCACCCGCCGGAGCTTGGGCCACGGCGCTCGGTCCCATCCAGGTAATGACACCGCGCTCGACGGCCACGGCCATATCGGGCTGCGGCTCCATATGCTCCGAGCCATCCAGAACGGTCGCATTGATAAACAACGTGGGACGATCGGCAGTCGCCATATCGAGCTCCTCCCTCACGATTAACTTGGACATTTGTCCATTATTACCCAGCGCGGAAGGATTGCTGCGGACATATCGGTTAACGGAGGGACGAGAGAGATGTGAGGGCAAACGGAGACAGCGCGGCGATGTTCCGGTCGTTCCAGCAAAACGTCTTGATTTGTAACAGGTAGACCGTCTTTAACCTTCCAAGTGTTACAGATCGAGATTTTTCGGTACCGCGTCCAACCTTTGTCTCAATCTGTAGCATGTAGACCGGTTTTTGGCCGTTAGATGTTACAGATCGAGATATTCTCCAGCCCCGTCGCCAAGCGTCTAAATCTGTAACAAGTAGACAGGTTTTCGGCCTCTAGATGTTACAGATTGAGATCTTTTAGCGGCAGCCAACCTTCTGTCTCGATCTGTAACAGTTACGAGGCCAAACGGCCCCTTGTTGTTACAGATCGAGACAAACTCGGTAGGAACAACCACACCCGCGTCAGCCGCACCCCTCAGCACCCATACCACTGCCGTCTCCATTCCTCAGCCAAATCGACCCGCTGCGGAATGCCCGCCAGTCTCAGCTTTTCAGCCAGCTTCCCCGGGTTCTTGAGCTCATCAAACGTAAACCTCAGTACCTTATGTCCGAGCATCGTCAGATGGGACTCCCGTTGACGTTCCGCCACGAATGGGTCGACCGACTCCCGATCCCCACCATCCTGCAGGGTATACTTTCCCTTTCCATCGAGCTCGCCAATCACGCACGCCCCGTCCTCGAGTCTCCAGAAATAGTCGACTCGAAATACCTGATTCGGATTGAGCGGATCACGAAACTCCACCTGCAACTCTGGCACCAGAAACCCGTATGCAATAAAGAACGCTCGGAACCGAGACTCGCCACCGTTTTCGGACAGCCCGTCCGCATACGACGCGATCACCTGCGCTCTGCGATACCCGTGCTTGCCTTCACAATCTATACGAAGCCGCTCACAAAAGTCATCGCGCGATACGCCCTTTGTCCGCAACGCAGAATCGGCAATCGCCAGGCCATACGAAAACGGCGCGCGCAGCAGGCAATCCTCTACCGTGCGCCAAAACGGCGTCGCCCGCACGCCGTCGGCTTGTTCAAGCGCACCCGCCGTCCGCGGACGCAACAGCCGGCATCCTGCACTCAGCGGCACCGAGCAACCTGTCTTAACAAGAAATCGCGGCCCAAGCAGATCATTCGGCACCTCCAGACCCCACAAAAGTGCCGCGTCATAACCCCAAAACGCCCAATCGGGATGAAACTCCGCAAGCCCTCTGATGGTACGTAGTGCTCGCTCCGTCGGCGTCAACGCATCCCAATCATGTTGAAAGCAGAACAGATACGACTCGGGCTCCGCAATATCATCGGTTCCCACATGACGCCGCAGCCACATGAGCTCGGCATTGTCGTGCGTCACAAGCAGCACGCCTTGTTCAGCCGCCTTCGCGAGCCTGGCAAGCATCCTATTCCGCGCCAAGGTGTTACGTGTTGCATGCTTGTGTTTGAAAACGGTATTAGACACTTCCATCACCACCACATCGGACAAATGGACCATTGTCACCGTCGCCTCTGTCGACAAACGTCTCGATCTGTAACAGGAAGACAGTCTTTAAGCCTCTAGTTGTTACAGATCGAGATTTTCAGTCGTGCGGCCGACATTTGTCTCAATCTGTAACAGTTAGACCGATTTTTGGCCCCTTCCCGTTACAGATCGAGATCTTTCGGCAGGCGCCAACCTTCCGTCTCGATTTGTAACAGTTAGACGTTCTCCAGGCCCCCAAACGTTACAGATTTAGACAAACCAGCGGCACCCAAGCGTTCGTCTCGATCTGTAACAGGTAGACCGGTTTTTTGTCCCTAAACGTTGCAGATCGAGACAAAAAGGCAGAAGGCAAGGCAGGCGACAACCGCCCATCCCCTACTCCCATTCCTGCTCGTAAATATTGAGCGACTTCACGTACCGCCCCTGGGCGCCCATGATGTCGCGGACCAGGCGTAAAAAGAAGCTGATGCACGAGGTGTCGAAACCGTCCTCTAGGTCCTCGGGATGCACCGCGCCCGGCCCGTCAACCGCCGTGTCGCTCAGGCGCGCGATGTCATACAGGTAGAGCTGTCCCGCCGTCAGCCATACATCGTCGACGCACGCGAGTCGCACCGCAATCGCTCCGTCGCTCCAATGCTCCTTTTGCACGATATGCGGGTCGTAGACATCAAAGCGACAGCCGGTGCGCGTGTCCTTCAGCGCGACCATACCAGTCGCAGGATCCTTGTCCAAAATGCCAAAGCGCGAGAAATACTGCGTGTCGCGTACCTGCTCGAGCCGCTTGAGCGAGGCAGGCGAAAGCGATGCCGGCGGCTCGTCAACATACAGCTCGAGCAGCGTCTTGTCATGGCGATAGGGGCGCTCAAAGAGCAGCCAATCGGTAAATGCCATGTTGTAAGCCATGATTTCGTTTTGAGAAGGTTCCTCGCAATAGCTGAGCCACGGATCGACGATAATCTCGAACTGCTCGCGCGCCGGCTCCAGGAATTGAAACTTCCGCAGCATCCAAAAGTGAGCCATGTCGGCAATATCGTTGCCGACGGCTTCGGTCAGCTGCGCTCGGTCAAAAACTTGGTCAGTCATGGCATCCTCCTCAAACTGATGGACCTCAATTTGAGCTTACGAGGAGGGTGGGCAGCCACGACTAGCGCGGGCAAAATAGGCCTCCGGCTGCAAACCGGATGCTGACCAAACACTTGACGAAAAGCTTGACCGAATGAGCGCACCGCAACAAAACCGCAGGTAAACATAGACGGCCAACCCGCCCTTTTGAGCCAGATACCCACAGCCACCACAGAAACAACAGGTGACCACAGCCCAAGAAGTCGACAAATGAACACTCGCGCGTCGACAAACGGGCAAATCGCTCGCAAAGAGTGTCCCCAACGACTAGACAAAAAATGACTAGTCATTGGGGACGTTCTTAAATAACTACTTTACAGCTCCAGCGCATCGGCGACTTCGGCCGCGCAGGCCAGGGCATCGGCCATAGCGTTCACCACGAGCGAGCTGCCGTTGCGAGCGTCACCGGCAACATACACCGGCGCGGCATCCGCGGCGACACCCTCCGTGCGAGCCGCGAGATGCGAGCCCTCGGCAGCCATCACAGGCAGCGGACGACCAGCAGCGGCAACGGGCACGCCAACGGCGTCGAACACACCGTGCTCCGGGCCCGTAAAGCCGCAGGCGATGAGCACCAACTGCGCCGGCACCTCGTGCTCGGAGCCCGCGATGCGCTCCGGCTTACCGGCCGACC
The DNA here is from genome assembly GCA_902492545.1 of uncultured Collinsella sp. GTDB lineage: Bacteria > Actinomycetota > Coriobacteriia > Coriobacteriales > Coriobacteriaceae > Collinsella. Next base: position 11,731 of record CABULX010000050.1, read on the forward strand.
AGTCCAGATTGACCACACGCAGACCCGCGGCCGCGCCTTTCTTGTCCAGCAGCACCTCGAGGGTATCCACGCCCCAGGCGCGCATCTCGCCACCCATGGCAGCGATAGCCTCCTGCTGGCCGTAGTCGGTCTTCTTCACATTGGGCCACTGCGGCCAGGGGTTGCTCGCCGCGCGCTTATCGGGCGCCGCCGGCAAGAACTCAAACTGACGCACGCTGCGCGCACCCTGGCGCACCGCGGTACCCACGCAGTCGTTGCCGGTATCGCCGCCGCCAATGACCACGACGTCCAGGCCGCACGCGTTCACCACGGGCTCTCCGCCATCGAGCACCGAGACGGTCGAAGCCGTCAGGTAGTCCACGGCGTACACCACGCCCGGGGCATCAATGTTCGCAGCCGAAAGCCCACGCGGAGCACGAGCGCCGGCAGCCACCACGACGGCGTCAAAGCCATTGAGCTTGGCCGCCACCGCAGGGTTCGTAACGTCGGCACTCAGCTCGAACACAATGTCCAGCTCGCGCATGAGCGCCACGCGACGCTCGACCACGGACTTCTCGAGCTTCATGTTGGGAATGCCGTACATGAGCAGACCGCCCGGGCGGTCGTCACGCTCAAACACCGTCACGCGCGCGCCGCGACGCGCAAGTTCCCATGCAGCCACCAGGCCAGCCGGGCCAGAGCCAATCACAGCGACCGTGGGCGCATCCTCCCCTGCCGGCTCAAAGCGGCGCGGACCGCCATTTGCCCACTCATGGTCGCTGATCGCACGCTCGTTGTCATGGATCGTCGTGGGTTGGCCATCGACCGAACCCAGGTTGCACGCGGCCTCGCACAACGCCGGGCACACGCGACTCGTAAACTCGGGCATGGGCGAGGTGAGCGACAGGCGCTCGGCAGCCTCGTCCCAGCGGCCGCGGTACACCAGCTCGTTCCACTCGGGAATCAGGTTGTGCAGCGGGCAGCCGCTCGGGCGTGCCGTGCCAAAGCTCGCACCCATCTGGCAAAACGCCACGCCGCACATCATGCAGCGGCTCGCCTGGGCGCGACGTGCGTCGTCATCGAGCTCCACGTACAGCGGATCAAAATCATGGCTGCGCTCCTCCACGGGGCGAAGCTCGTGGGTCACGCGATCGATATCAAGAAAAGCACCGGGCTTACCCATGGCACTTACGCCTCCTTCTTGGTCGAAGCAACAGAGCTGGCAGCCACGGACGCAGCGCCCGCAACGCCGCCCGCGGCATCGAAGCGAGCGACATCCGCAGCGCTCGCGCGACCGGTCACGATGTCAAATGCCAACTCCTCGGCCTGCGCATGCGTCTTACCGATGGCCTCGGCGGCGGCGACAATCGCCAACACGCGCTCGTACTCGGTCGGAATGACCTTCACAAAGTGCTTGCTCATCGTCTCAAAGCTGTAGAGCAGCTTAATGCCGCGCGGGCTCTGCGTCGCGTCCACGTGCTCCTGAATGAGCGCGCGAATCTGCGCCAGCTCGTCGGCCGTCGGGGCCTTGAGCTCAACGCTCTCGTGGTTCACGCGGGCGTCGAGCGTGCCGTATTGGTCAAAGACATAGGCCACGCCACCCGTCATGCCGGCGGCAAAGTTCTGCCCGACCTCGCCCAGGATGAGCGCCAGGCCGCCCGTCATGTACTCACAGCCATGGTTGCCGCAGCCCTCGACCACCACGGTGGCGCCGGAGTTGCGCACGCCAAAGCGCTGGCCTGCCAGGCCGTTAATAAAGCCGCGGCCGCTCGTGGCGCCAAAGAACGCAACGTTGCCCACGATGATGTTCTCGTCGAACTTGTAGGTCGCATGCGGGTTGGGGCGCACCGACACCTCGCCGCCCGAAAGGCCCTTGCCAAAGTAGTCGTTGGCGTCGCCGCACACGTTGAGCGTAATGCCGCGCGGCAGGAAGGCGCCAAAGCTCTGACCGGCCGAACCATCGCAATCGATGGTGATGGAGCCGGCGGGCAGGCCCTCGGGATGCGCCTTGGTCACCGCGTTGCCCAAGATGGTGCCCACGCAGCGGTTGACGTTGGCGATATCGGCGCGGAAGCGAATCGGACGCAGGTGCGCGCGGGCATCGGCCGTATAGGGCACAAACAACGTGGAGTCGAGCGTCTTGTCGAGTTCGCCGTCCGCTGCCATCTGGGGCAGGAAGTGACGGCCGTCGGCGCCCGGGATGTGGGCACCGAACTCGCAGGTCGCACCCGCCAGGACGGGCGACAGATCGAGCAGGTTGGCCTTGCGGTTGCCCGGCACCTCGATCTGGCGCAGGCACTCGGGGTGTCCCACCATCTCGTCGACAGTGCGGAAGCCCAGGCTCGCCATGACCTCGCGCAGCTGCTCGGCAACAAAGAGCATAAAGTGCTCGACGTGCTCTGGCTTGCCGCGGAAGCCGCGACGCAGGCGGCAGTTTTGCGTAGCGATGCCGGCGGGGCAGGTATCCTGCTGGCAGTCGCGCTGCATGAGGCAGCCCATCGAGATGAGCGGCATGGTCGCAAAGCCAAACTCCTCGGCACCCAGCAGGCAGGCGACGGCGACATCGGTGCCGTCCATGAGCTTGCCGTCGGCCTCGAGCACCACGCGCGAGCGCAGGCCGTTTTGCAGCAGCGTCTGCTGGGCCTCGGCAAGACCGAGCTCCAGTGGCAGACCGGCGTGCCAAATGGAATCGCGCGCAGCGGCACCCGAGCCGCCGTTGTGGCCGCTGATCAAGATCTTGTCGGCAGCGCCCTTGGCAACACCAGTGGCGATGGTGCCGACGCCGGCCTCGCTGACCAGCTTGACCGACACGCGCGCGCCGGGGTTGGCGTTCTTAAGATCGAAGATCAGCTCTGCCAGGTCCTCGATGGAGTAGATGTCGTGGTGCGGCGGAGGCGAGATCAGGCCGATGCCGGGCGTGGACTGACGGACCTCGGCAATCCAGGGGTAGACCTTCTTGCCGGGCAGGTGGCCGCCCTCGCCGGGCTTGGCGCCCTGGGCCATCTTGATCTGAATCTCGAAGGCGCTGCACAGGTAGCGGCTCGTCACGCCAAATCGCGCACTTGCCACCTGCTTGATCGCGGAGTTCTTGGAGTCACCGTTAGCCAGCGGGGTCTCGCGGCGCGGATCCTCGCCGCCCTCGCCGGAGTTGGAACGGCCGTGCAGGCGGTTCATGGCGATGGCCATGCACTCGTGTGCCTCTTTGCTGATGGAGCCATACGACATGGCGCCGGTGTTAAAGCGGCGGACGATGTTGAGCGCAGGCTCGACCTCGTCGAGTGCCACCGGGGTACGGCCGCTGGCATCAAAGTCCAGCAGGTCGCGGAGGCGCACGGCACGGCCGGTGCGGTGCAGGCGGGCGCTGTACTCCTTAAAGGTGTCGTAGCTGTCCTCACGGCAGGCGGTCTGCAGCAGGTAGACAGTTTGCGGATCGATGAGGTGATCCTCGCCGCCGAGCGGGCGCCACTTGGTCAGACCCAGCGTGGGCAGCTGATCGGGAGCCGGGCTCTTAAGGATGGCGAGCGCGGCGTCGTAGCGCTCGTTTTGCTCGCGCTCGACGTCCTCGACACCCATACCGCCCACACGGCTCACCGTGCCGGCGAAGTACGCGTTGACGAACTCCGGCGTAAAGCCCACGGCCTCGAAGATCTGCGCCGAATGGTAGCTCTGCACCGTAGAGATGCCCATCTTGGACATGATAGAGACGATGCCGGCGGTCGCAGCCTTGTTGTAGTTGGCGATGCCCTGCTCGGCCGTCACGTCCAGGTCGCCGCGCGCCGCCAGATCGCGGATGCACGCGTGTGCGTTGTACGGATAGATGCCGCTCGCGGAGTAGCCCACCAGTGCTGCAAAGTCGTGCGGGGACACGGCGTCACCGCACTCCACCACGATGTCGGCAAAGGTACGCACGCCGGCGCGGATCAGGTGATTGTGTACGCAGCCCACGGCGAGCAGCGACGGCACGGGCACCTCGCCCGCAGCGGCACGATCGCTCAGCACCACGATGTTCACGCCGTCGCGGACCGCAGCCTCAACGTCCTCTGCAAGCTGCTTGAGCGCAGCCTGCAGCGCGCCCTCGCCGGCATCGCGGCGGTACACGGCACGGAACCGGCGGGTCTTAAAGCCCACGCGGTCGATGGCGCAGATACGCTCGAACTCCTCCTCGTTGAGCAGCGGACGCTCCAAGCGCACCAGCTGGCAGGCCGTGCGGGAATCCTCGAGCAGGTTGCCGTGGTTGCCCAGGTAGAGCGTGGTCGAAGTTACCATGTGCTCGCGCAGAGCATCAATCGGCGGATTCGTAACCTGGGCGAACAGCTGATAGAAGTAGTCAAAGAACGAACGCGTCTTCTTGGACAGGCAGG
>CABULX010000051.1 GCA_902492545.1 uncultured Collinsella sp.
CTACGACGTGCTCGATGAGGCCGACAAGCGCGGCAGCGACCTGGTGCTCATCGATACCGCCGGTCGTCTGCACACGAGCCCCGAGCTCATGCGCGAGCTTGCCAAGGTGGTCAACGTGACGCGTAAGCGCGCCGCCAATATGGCCGCCGGCCCCATGCCCGTCTATGTCGTGCTCGTGATCGATGCCGCAACGGGCCAAAACGGTCTGAACCAGGCGCTTGAGTTTAACGAGGCGTTGGGTCTGGACGGTATTATCATGACAAAGCTGGACGGCACGGCTAAGGGTGGCATCGCCATGGCCGTGGCCGAGAAGCTCAAGCTCCCGATCCTGCGCATCGGCGTGGGCGAGCAGGTCGATGACCTGCAGGAGTTTAACGCCAAAGATTTCTGCCGCGCCCTGGTGGGCGAGTCCAACTAAGGAGTAACCAGTGTTTGATTCCCTGAGCGATCGCCTCAACGACACATTTGACCGCCTACGCGGCAAGGGTAAGCTGACCGAGGCCGATATTACTTCGGCCATGCGCGATATTCGCATGGCACTGCTCGAGGCCGACGTTAACTTTAAGGTCGTCAAGGAGTTCGTCGCCAAGACCAAGGAGCGCTGCATGACCGCCGAGGTCATGGAGTCGCTGTCGCCGGCGCAAAACGTCGTCAAGATCGTGCTCGACGAGCTCACCGAGATGCTCGGCTCAACCGAGAGCAAGCTCGTCTTTAGCAACCGCATTCCCAATGTCATTATGCTCGTGGGCTTGCAGGGCTCCGGTAAGACCACGGCGGCCGTAAAGCTGGCCTACCTGCTCAAGAAGCAGGGCCGCTCGCCGATGCTCGCCGCGTGCGATGTCTACCGTCCCGCCGCTGCCGACCAGCTGGCCACGCTCGGTGGCGAGATCGGCGTGCCGGTCTTCCGCGGTGACGGCGCGCACCCGGTCGATATTGCCAAGGGCGCCATCCAAGAGGCCGTCGACCACCTGCGTGACGTGGTCATCGTCGATACCGCCGGTCGTCTTCAGATCGACGAGCAGATGATGCAGGAGGCCGTCGACATCAAGAAGGCCGTCAAGCCCGACCAGGTGCTGATGGTCGTCGACGCCATGACCGGCCAGGACATCGTCAACGTCGTTTCGACCTTCGCCGATCGCACCGACTTTGACGGTGTGATCATCTCCAAGCTCGACGGCGATGCCCGTGGCGGTGGCGCACTTTCGGTGCGTCAGGTGACCGGTAAGCCCATCAAGTTTGTGAGCATGGGCGAGAAACCCGATTCGCTTGAGCCGTTCTATCCCGATCGCATGGCCAAGCGCATTCTGGGCATGGGCGATGTTGTCGGCATTATCGAGAAGGCCCAGGAGGCAGCCGATGCAGAGCAGCTTGAGGCTGCCGAGCGTATGCTGCGCGAGGGCTTCACCATGAACGATATGCTCGACCAGATGAAAGCCGTCAAAAAGATGGGCGGCATGAAGGGTATCCTGGGCATGCTCCCCGGTGGTCAGCGTGCGCTCAACCAGATGGGCGGCAACCTGGACGAGGGCATCTTCGATAAGAACGAGGCCATCATCATGTCGATGACCAAGGAGGAGCGCCTGCGTCCCTCCATCATCAACGGCCAGCGCCGTGCCCGCATTGCCAAGGGCGCCGGCGTAACCCCCACCGAGGTCAACAGCCTTATGAAGCAGTGGGGCGAGATGAATAAGATGATGGGCCGCATGCGCACGATGGCCAATCAGGCGCAGGCCGGCGGCAAAAAGGGCAAAAAGGGTAAGAAGGGCAAAAAGATGCGCATGCCCAATATTCCCGGCCTAGATGCCATGGGTCTGGGCGGTATGGGTGGCCTGGGAACGGGCGGCCCCAAGTCCGATATGGACCTGCTGCGTCAAATGGAAGCGCAGATGCGTAATAAGAAGTAACGACCGGTTGAGTCGTATATGGCGAAGGCCGCCTGGATGGTGTTCCGGGCGGCCTTCGCCGTTCGTTTATGGGTTGTTGCACGTGCGGAAGCTTGCTGGCGCCAAGGCATTTGACGTTAGTGGCAGCCGCAGCCCTCGTGTCCATCATGGTCGTGATAGCCGTGGCAGCCGCAGGACTCGCCATGCTCATGGGCGTGCTCGTGGTTGTGTCCGTGGCAGTCGCAGGTGGCTTCGCTGGTCTGCGCGAGCGTGCCTGCGATGAGGGCTTCGACGCAAGCGTCGCAGTTGCCTTGGGCTCCTGCATAGACGGTGATGCCGGCCTGTGCGAGCGCATTGATGGCGCCGCCTCCGATGCCGCCGCAGATGAGCGTGTCAACGCCACCGTTGGCGAGCAGGCCCGCCAAGGCGCCGTGGCCGGTGCCACCGGTGCCTACGACCTGCTCGTTGAGCACCTTGCCATCCTGGATGTCATAGATCTTGAACTGCTCGCTGCGGCCAAAGTGCATAAAGATGTTGCCGTTGTCGTACGTCGTTGCCACCCTCATGGCGTCGACCTCCTTTGCTGGCCATGCGGCCGTTGTCGTGGTGATGGGGGAGTACGCGATGTTGCCGCCTTCGATGGCGATCGCTCGTCCATTGACCAGCGCGTTTGCCACCTTGCGATGCGCGCGGCTGCAGATTGCCGCCACCGTGGCGCGGGCAATGCCCATGCGCTGGGCGACTTCCTCCTGATTGAGGCCTTCCAGGTCGCACAGACGCAGGACTTCTAGCTCGTCGACCGTCATCTCGATGGCGTCTCCGCTGGCAAGACCGTCAGGGGTAAAGCCGCGATATTCGGGGATGATCCCGACGCGGCGTAATTTTTCGCGTCTTCCTGCCATACGTGCTCCTTATCTGACATATGTCAACAATAGAATAGCGAACGTACGGATTTGCGCAAGGAATTTCTGGCATATGTCAGAAAATGAGGGCTTATGTTGGGGCTGTGGCGCCGCGTGCGCCTGGGCTACAATGAATCTCGCTTATAGGCGACTGACAGGAGGGTCAATGAGCAAGGCTGATCAACAGTTTGTAACCATGTGTCGCGATATCTTGGACCATGGCACCACCACCGAGGGCCAAAAGGTCCGCCCGGTGTGGGAGGACGGCACCCCTGCCTATACCATTAAAAACTTTGGCGTTACGGCACGCTATGACCTACGTGAGGAGTTCCCCGCGCTCACCCTGCGTCGTACAGCCCTCAAATCTGCTATGGACGAGATCCTGTGGATCTATCAAAAGAAGTCCAATAACGTGCATGACCTCAACAGCCATATTTGGGATGAGTGGGCTGACGAGACCGGCTCCATCGGCAAGGCCTACGGGTATCAGATTGGGCAGAAGAGCCATTATGCCGAGGGCGACTTTGACCAGATGGACCGCGTGCTGTACGACCTTAAGCACACGCCGTACAGCCGCCGCATTATGACGAACACCTATGTGTTTAGCGATCTGTCCGAGATGCACCTGTACCCGTGCGCCTATAGCGTGACGTATAACGTCACGCAGCGCCCACAGGATGACAAACCGACGCTCAATATGATTCTCAACCAGCGCAGCCAGGACATTTTGGCCGCGAACAACTGGAACGTGTGCCAGTATGCCATTTTGCTGATGATGGTCGCGCAGTCCGTCGATATGATTCCCGGCGAGCTGCTGCACGTGATCGCCGACGCCCATATCTACGACCGTCATGTCGATATCGTCCGCGAGCTTATCGAGCGTCCGCAGTTTGCGGCTCCCAAGGTAACGCTTAACCCCGATGTGCATGATTTCTACGCGTTTACGACCGATGACCTGATCGTTGAGGGCTATGAGCACGGTCCGCAGGTTAAGAACATCCCCATTGCGGTGTAGGTGACGCGCATGACGTGTAAGCTTTCTGCTATTGTCGCCGTGTGCGATGACTGGGGTATTGGTTGCGAGGGCGACATGGTCGTGTCCAATCGCGCCGATATGCGCCATTTTGTGGCGTGTACAAAGGGGTGCCCGGTCATTATGGGACGCAAGACGCTGCTGAGTTTTCCCGGCGGGCGTCCGCTTAAGAATCGCCGCAACATTGTGCTCACGCGCGACGAGAGCTTTGCTGCCGAGGGCGTCGACGTGGTGCATAGCATCGACGAAGCGCTCGCCGCGGTAGCTGATGAACGCGTTGCGTGGGTGATTGGCGGCGGCGAGGTATATCGACAGTTTTTGCCGTATTGCGTCGAGGCCGAGGTTACGCATAACCATTGCGTGCATGACGTGGATACGTACTTTCCCGATCTGGATGCCGATCCCGCTTGGGAGATTGCGCGGGCCAGCGAATCGGCGGTTGTCGCTGCCGGAGAGGGCGATGAGGGCCTCAAATATGAGTTCGTGACGTATCGTCGCGTTGATGCGTAAACCCGATTATCGCTTCGGTATTATCGGGTTGGAATGAGTGGCGGGGCGGCGCATGGCGTTGCCCCGATATTTGTATAGGTGCTGTAAAGAAGGGTGCGGGCTGGCTGCTATGACTGATGCCGTTGAGGTGCTGCGAATCGATTCGCTCGAGGACGAGCGGCTCGATGCCTACGTGCGACTGACCGAGCGCGAGCTTCGCTGCGTGCTGGAGCCGCAAAAGGGCATCTTTATCGCCGAGAGTGCCAAGGTTATCGAGCGCGCGGTGCGCGCCGGATACGAGCCGGTGAGCTTTCTTTTGGGCGAACGCTGGCTCGACCAGATGATGCCGCTGTTTGAGCGCCTGGCAGTACGCGAAGGTGCGGGCCCGGTTCCCGTGTTCGTGGCCTCGATGGAGCTTATGAAGCAGCTGACGGGCTTTAACGTGACGCGCGGTGCGCTCGCGGCGTTCCGTCGCCCGCGTCAGATTCCGGTTGATGAGTTCTTGGGTGGCGTCGTCGAGGCGGCGGGGGAGCGCCCGGTGCGCGTGTGCGTGCTTGAGGGCATTGTCGACCACACCAACGTCGGCGCGATTTTCCGCTCGGCGGCTGCGCTGAACGTCGATGGTATTTTGGTGAGCCCCACGTGCTGTGACCCGCTGTACCGTCGCTCGGCCCGCGTGAGCATGGGCACGGTGTTCCAGGTGCCCTGGACACGCATTGGCAGCGAGGCGCGCGTATGGCCGCATGATGGGCTGGCGGCGCTGCTCGATGCCGGCTTTTCGTGTGCCGCAATGGCGTTGACGGATGATTCGGTGTCATTGGACGATCCCGCGCTGCAGGAGATTGACCGCCTGGCAATCTTTATGGGCACCGAGGGTGCTGGCTTGGGCGCCAAGACCATTGCAGGCTGTGACCGCGCCGTGCGTATTCCGATGGCGCATGGGGTCGATTCGCTCAACGTGGCCGCGGCAAGTGCCGTCGCCTTTTGGCAGCTGTGCCCGCATGTGAGTAATCAATACCACTACCAGCCGGGTTTGTATCACTAGACAGATATTTCGCACCGGGCTCTGGTTCGGGGTGTATCGGTCAACGCCGGTCGGTGCTAAGCTGGTATTGGCTTTGGTCTTAAATTGCCGTTTTGTTGTTTGACGTACGCTAGTGGGGAGGGCGTGTGGCTAAGAAATCTACGGCTATCGATGTAACGCAGGGCGTTATTTGGCAGCAGCTGCTGTCGCTGTGCGTCCCCATCTTCTTTAGTTCGTTCTTTCAGCAGGCATACACGCTTATCGGTACCTATATCGTCGGTCAGTTTGGCGGCAAGCTCGCGCTGGGTGGCATTCAGGCCACGATGGTGCTTACAGAGCTCTGCATCGGCTTTTGTGTCGGCGTCGGTGCCGGCTGCGCGGTCATTACGGGCCAGTTTTTTGGCCAGCACGATGACGAGCGCCTGAGCCGATCGGTCCATACGGCCATGACGCTCGCGCTGGTGGGCGGTATCGTTTTCTCGTTTCTTGGCATAGTGTTCGTTGAGCCCATGCTGGTACTTATGAACACGCCGCATGAACTATTGGCCGAGGGCGTGGCCTATGCCCGTTGCTATTTTGCCGCCATGGTTGCAGCGCTGCTGCTCAATATGGGAACGGCATTGCTGCGCGCCGTGGGCGACACGCGCGGGCCCGCTGCGATCATCGCTTCCGGCTGCCTTGTTAATGCGGTGCTGGATGTCATCTTCGTTGCCGTGCTGCATATGGAGGCTCTGGGCTGCGGCATCGCGGTGGCGCTGACTATTTGCTCCAACGCCACGATGATCGTGATTCGTATGATGCACGCACCGGGTGCGTGGCGGCTTTCACTGTCCAAACTCGGCATTGATCCTGGCATTTGTAAGAGCATGATCTCGTGTGGTCTGCCGCTTGGCTTTCAGTCTGCTGCGTATTCGATTTCCAACGTTTTGATTCAGGTGTCGGTCAACTCGTTTGGTGCCGATGTCACCACGGCTTGGGGTCTTTCGGGCCGCCTGGATGGCATTGTCTGGATGGTTACCGAGGCGCTTGGCGTGTCGATCACCACGTTCTCGGCACAGAACTTTGGCGCGCGCAACTACGAGCGCATGCGCAAGGGCTACCATACGTCGCTCGTGCTGTCGTTTATGCTCATTGGTGGCCTGTCTGCCGTGCTGCTGGTGTTCTCGGGTCCGTTGTCGCGCCTGTTTGTCGACGATGCTTCGATTTCGGCGTACACCACGACGATTCTTCATTTTATCGCGCCGTTCTACGCGATCTTCTCGATTATCGAAAACGCGTCGGGTTCCATCCGCGGCGCCGGTGTGAGCTTGCAGCCCATGCTGCTCACGATTTTTGGCACCGTCGTGCTCAGGGTGATCTGGGTGTTTGCGATTATGCCGTTCGATCCGTCGCTTGAGCACCTGCTGCTGGTCTACCCCGTAACCTGGGTAATCACCGCCATGATGTTCACCGTCTACCATCACAGCGGCAACTGGCTAGGCCGCGCCACCGCCTAGCTCATCCGTCGGGTTCCCCTGATAAGTTGCGGTGAAATAGTTCCTGAAAAGCCCTTGCGGACCGTCAAACAAGTTCTATTCCACCGCAACTTCCTTATGAGCTGTAGGTGTTGGCGGAAAACGAATCAATTAGTATTCGATGCCTTGACGGGCTAGGAGGCCTTCGTCGAAGTAGTGTTTGACGGGGCGCATTTCGGTTACTAGGTCGGCAAGGTCGGCGAGGGGTAGCAAGCCGCGGCCGGGGAGCACGAGCTCCGTGGTGGCGGGCTTTATCGCAATCAGTTCCTCGACATCCTCTCGCGCCCCAAAGCAGCCGTCGTCTTGCCCTTGCCGTCGCCTGTATAGATTTGAACCTTGCCGACTTACAGTGATGCCATCTCTGTCCTTTCGTGCCCGGCGTCGGTTTATCGTCGCTCGGGTTGGGTATTCTAGAAACCATTATCAACCCCAGTAGATGGAGTTCAAGCAGATGGAGATGGATGACAACAAGCGTAGACGGAATATGATCCTCTACGTGCTCATCGCCTTCGTCGTCTACCTCGTGCTCTCGACCGTTCTGTTCCCCAACATCGGTCACACGCAGCAGATTACGAAGACCGATTACTCGACGTTTGTCAAGGCGCTCGATAAGAAGAGTGTCGACAAGGTCGAGTACAACACGGACGATTACTCGATTTATTACACCAAGAAGGGCGAGGACGAGAACATCGCCTATAAGACGACCGGTGTGCCGAACGATGCGGGCTTTACCGATCGCGTGCTTGAGTCTGGCGCTTCGCTGGAGTCGGTCGTTCCCGATAAAAACTCGGGTTTGATGACCTACTACCTGCTCACACTCATTCTTCCCATGGCGATTTTCTTCCTCATCGGTTGGTGGCTCAACCGCCGCATGAAGAAGGCTATGGGCGATGACGGCCCGTCGATGAACTTTGGCGGCGGCGGTTTTGGCGGCGGCGGACTGGGTAAGTCCGGCGCGCGCGTGATCGCCTCCAAGGACGTGGGCGTGACCTTTAAGGACGTCGCCGGCCAGGAAGAGGCCAAGGAGTCTCTCAAGGAGGTCGTCGACTTTCTGGAGAAGCCGCAGCGCTACGAGGAGATCGGCGCCAAGCTGCCGCGCGGTGCTCTCCTTGTTGGCCCTCCGGGTACCGGTAAGACCCTGCTTGCCAAGGCTGTTGCCGGCGAGGCCGGTGTTCCGTTCTTTAGCATTTCGGGCTCTGAGTTCGTTGAGATGTTTGTTGGTCGCGGCGCTGCTAAGGTTCGTGACCTGTTTAAGCAGGCCAAGGAAAAGGCCCCGTGCATCGTTTTTATCGATGAGATCGATACCATCGGCAAAAAGCGTGATGGCGGCGGCTTTAGCGGCAACGACGAGCGCGAGCAGACGCTCAATCAGTTGCTGACCGAGATGGACGGCTTCGATAACCACAAGGGCATCGTCGTCCTTGCTGCCACCAACCGCCCCGACAGCCTTGACCCGGCTCTGTTGCGTCCCGGTCGCTTTGACCGCCGCATTCCCGTCGAGCTGCCCGATTTGACCGGTCGCAAGAATATCCTTGAGCTGCACGCCAAGAGCGTGAAGACCCAGCCGCCGATCGATCTGACCGCGATTGCCCGCGCCACGCCTGGTGCCTCGGGCGCCGATTTGGCTAATATCATTAACGAGGGCGCCCTGCGCGCCGTTCGCGAAGGTCGCAAGCGTGCAACCCAGGACGACTTCGAGGAGTCGGTGGAGGTCGTCATTGCCGGCCAACAGCGTAAGTCCACGGTGCTTTCCGACCAAGAGAAGCAGGTCGTTTCCTACCATGAGATCGGCCATGCCATTGTTGCCGCTCGCCAGAAGGGCTCTGCGCCGGTCACGAAGATCACCATCGTTCCGCGCACGAGCGGTGCCCTGGGCTACACCATGCAGGTCGAGGAGGACGAGCGCTTCCTGACCACGCGCCAGGAGGTCCTGGATAAGCTCGCCGTCTACTGCGGTGGTCGCGCGGCCGAGGAGCTCATCTTTGGCGAGATGACGACCGGTGCCGCCAACGATATCGAGCAGGCCACCAAGCTCGCCCGCAACATGGTGACGCGCTTTGGTATGTCCGACGAGTTTGGCATGATGGCGCTCGGTACCGTCCAGAATGCGTACCTCAACCAGGATACGTCGCTCACCTGCGCCCCCGGTACGGCCGAGCGTGTGGACGCAATTGTCGCCAAGTTGATTGAGGATGCGCACGACCGCGCCCTGCAGATCCTCAAGGAAAACAAGTTCAAGCTCCACGAGCTGGCTCGTTATCTGTACAAGAAGGAGACGATCACGGGCGAGGAGTTCATGAATCTCCTCACGCGCGAGAACCCGCTGATGCCCAAGCAGCAGTAACGCCGCGGCCGAGCCAGTAAACGCCGACGCCCCATTTGAGCAGCTTTCTCAAATGGGGCGTTTTGCTTGAGAGGGATGGAAATGAAGATCGTGGTGAGCGCCTGCTTGATGGGCGAGAGCTGCAAGTATAACGGGCTCGATAACTACCACCGCGCGTTGGTCGAGGCTTGCGAGCGCACGGGGACCGAGGTCCTCCTCGTGTGCCCCGAGGTCTTTGGCGGCCTGCCCACGCCGCGCAAGCCGTCCGAGATTGTGAACGGCGAGGTTCGTACCTGCGAGGGCATCTCGGTTGATCGCGAATTTCGCCTGGGTGCCCAACGTGCGCTCGATATGTGCGAGCAGGCGGGCGGGCCGGAAGAGATCGCCGCGTGCATCCTGCAGGACCGTAGTCCCTCGTGCGGCGCGGGTCGCATCTACGACGGTACCTTTAGCGGTACGCTCACCGCGGGCAACGGCGTCTTCGTTGATCTGTTGCTGCGTCACGGCTATCGCGTTATACCAGCTTGCGAGTTCGACCCCAGCATGCTGGAGCAATAAAAAACCACCACAAGGGCACTGCTCCCTTGTGGTGGTTTTGGGCTAGGCCTAGAGCGTGTGGCCGTAGGCGTTGGCAGCCTTGATGGCGGCGGCGAACTTTTCGTCGGTGAAGGGCTCCGGGTTGCCTTGCTTCCACTCGTTGGTGGCGTGTGCGTATTCGCACAGGGCAGGGATGTCGGCCTCGGAAAGTCCGACCTGCTCAAGCGTTACGGGCAGGCCCATCTGCTTGTTAAAGGCGGCGTAGCGTTCAAGGCTCTCGGTATCGCCCGTATAGGCAAACAGCACGAGCACGCCCAGGCTCACGACCTCACCGTGCAGATAGGTTCCCTCGCGCGGAATGCTGCACGTCGCATTGTAGAACGCGTGCGCCACGCTCGAGTTGTAGTAGTAATCGTTTTGGTTGGTCAGGTTCGAGACATAGCCCGTGTTGACCACGATGTCGAGCGCGATCTGCTTGACGGCCTCGCTCGACAGATTCCGGCGCACGTCCTCAAGACCCTGGACGCCATAAGTAAACAGCGGCTCGGAGCAGGTGTGGGCGAGTGCCAGGCCAAGACCGGCGGTATGCTCCAAATTACCGGCGCTCGTGGCGTATTCGACCTCGGGCTGCTTGGACAGGGCATCGCCCACGCCGGCCCAGAAGTACTCCGCCGGAGCTTCGGCGATAATCTTGGGGTTGATGAAGATATGCGCAGGTCGGTTGGGGTACGAATATCCCTCGAGCGAGCCGTCGTCGTTGTACACGACGGCAATGGCGGTCGCGGCCGAGCAGTTGGAACAGATCGTCGGGACGGTGAAGACGATCTTCTTGAGCTCGATGGCTGCGGTCTTCACGGTGTCGAGTGCCTTGCCGCCGCCACAGGCGATAAGCACGTCTGCCTGCTGGCAAGCGGGGGAGTTCACGACCTTGGCGATATTGGCGCGCGTGCTGTTGGTGCCGTAGACGCGCGTCTCCAGAATCTCGACGTCGGTGCCTGCCAGCGCAGCCTCGATGCCCGGCAGCGCCGCAGCCAGGGCTCGCTTGCCGCCGATGATGGCGACCTTTGTCGCTCCGTACTCTGCCAGCGCGGCGGGCAACTCGGTAAAACAATCCTCGCCAACGGTGTAGTCGCTCATTCCAATCGTGCGCATAGCAACCTTCTTTCGTTCGATAAAGTGCTTTCAGGTATTTTGCTCCAAGAGAAGGTCCACAGCCGCGAGAAATTTCGAACGTATAAAACCAGTGTTGAGGGTTTTTCGCCGGCGCTGAACGTGCTAGCATACTCCGCATAAGCGTTGATGGGGACGAGTAGTCGGCCGTCCGCATGCTACAGAGAGCGGGGAGCGCTGAGAACCCGTGCATGCGACCGATGAAAATCACCCCGGAGCTGCGGTCCCAACGGACGTGCCGCGCAGGTTCGTCTTAGTAGACATCGCCGAGATGGTCGTCGATACAGACCAGCCGAGTAACGGATGCGAGCGCGCGGCGACGCGAGCGAGGGCATCTAAGCTGGGTGGTTAAGCGAAGAGCTTTTACGGACAGACTGTCCGTTTTGTGGCGCTTCGTCCCAGCTTGTAGGGACGGGCGCTTTTTTGGTGCCCAGAGGGCGTGCGCGCCCATGACAAGAAAGGGGTACCGTGGCAAACGAGTACAAGCAGACGATGAATCTGCCCAAAACCGGATTTCCCATGCGTGCCGGTCTTTCCAAGTCCGAGCCAAAGCGACTTAAGGACTGGCAGGACAACAAGGTCTACGAGCAAGTTCTAAAGAAGAACGAGGGTCACAAGAAGTTCGTGCTGCACGACGGCCCTCCGTACGCCAACGGCCCGATCCACATCGGCCACGCCATGAACAAGATCTCCAAGGACATGATCAACCGTTACTGGATGATGCAGGGCTATGAGGTTCCCTATGTTCCCGGTTGGGACTGCCACGGTCAGCCGATCGAACATAAGGTCGAGGAGAAGCTCGGCACCGAGAAGTTCAACCAGACCTCCACGGCTAAGATCCGCGAGCTTTGCAACAAGTTCGCTGTCGAGAACATCGAGCTCCAGAAGGCTGGCTTCCGTCGCCTTGGCGTGCTTGGCGACTGGGACAACCCGTATCTGACGCTCTATCACCAGCATGACGCCGCCGACATTGAGGTCTTCAAGGCCATGTTCGACAAGGGCATGATCTATCGCGGCCACAAGCCCGTCCACTGGTGCAAGCACTGCCACACCGCGCTGGCCGAGGCTGAGATCGAGTACTCCGACGAGACGAGCCCGTCCATCTTCGTGCGCTTTGAGATGACCTCCAAGCCCGCCGGTCTCGAGAACTTCGACGGCCCGGTCGACTTTATCATCTGGACGACCACGCCGTGGACCATCCCCTCCGACCAGGCAGTTTCCCTCAAGCCCGGCGCCGCCTACGTCGCCGTTGAGCACGACGGCCGCGCCGAGGTCATGCTCGAGGACCTGGCTCCTAAGTGCTGCGAGGAGTTTGGCTGGGAGTACACTCCGGTTATGGTCGACGGCAAGCCCTATGTGGTTCCCGCCGAGACCTTCCACCACATCCACTACAAGCAGCCGATCTTCGACGGTGTCGAGGGCGTGGCGCTGCTGGCCGATTACGTCGGTGTCGATGACGGTACCGGTATTGTCCACAACTCGCCCGGCCACGGCGTCGACGACTACTTTGCCTGCCTCAAGGAGGGCATCACCGACATCTGCATGCCGGTCGATGACGACGGCAAGTTCTACACCGGCGAGGAGTTTGGCACCGGTGGCCCCTTCAGCGGTATGGACACCGATGAGGCCAACCCGCACATCATCGAGTTCCTGCGCGAGCGCGGTACCCTAGTCCTCGAGAAGAAGATCACGCACAGCTATCCGCACTGCTGGCGTTGCAAGCACCCGGTGCTCTTCCGTGCTACCGACCAGTGGTTTGTCTCGATGGACAAGACCGGTTTGCGCGAGCAGGCTGGCAAAGAGGTCCGCGAGAACGTCAAGTGGTATCCGGCCCACGCGGCCAACCGCATCGGCGCCATGGTCGAGCAGCGTCCCGACTGGTGCATCAGCCGTCAGCGCAACTGGGGCGTGCCTATCCCCAGCTACACTTGCGCCGACTGCGGCGAGAAGGTCATGAACGACGCCACGCTCGACGCCGTCATCAAGCTCTTCCACGAGAAGGGCTCCGACGCCTGGTTCACCGACGCTCCCGAGAGTTACCTGGGCGAGGCTTGCGTTTGCCCCAAGTGTGGCGGCCATCACCTCAAGGCCGATAAGGACATTCTCGACGTGTGGTGGGACTCCGGCGTGTCCTGGAAGGCCGTCTGCGAGTATCGACCCGAGCTTGAGTACCCGGCTGACGTGTATCTCGAGGGCTCCGACCAGCATCGCGGTTGGTTCCAGAGCTCGCTGCTCACCTCGGTGGGTGCCAACGGCCATGCTCCGTACAAGGCGGTCGTCTCGCAGGGCTTCACGCTCGATGGCCAGGGCCGCAAGATGTCCAAGTCGCTCGGCAACGTCATCGACCCCAACAAGGTCTGCGACGAGATGGGCGCTGACATCATCCGTCTCTGGGTTGCCTCCGTCGACACCAGCTCCGACGTCTCCATCGACCATGAGATTCTCGCTCGTACGTCCGATGCCTATCGTCGTTTCCGCAACACGCTGCGCTTCTTGCTCTCCGAGCTCGAGGGTCAGTTTGAGCCCGAGACCGACGGCGTCGCCTTTGCCGACCTGCTGCCGCTCGACAAGCTCATGGTTGCCCGTCTGACCCAGGTCCAGGCCGAGGTCGACGACGCCTACGCCAGCTATGAGTTCCCGCGCGCCTACCGTGCGCTCTATGACTTCGTGGTTACCGAGCTTTCCAACGTGTATCTCGACGCCCTGAAGGATCGTCTGTACTGCGACAAGCCCGGCTCGCTCGAGCGCCGGAGTGCCCAGACCGTGCTGGCCGAGCTCTTCTCGATGCTCATGCGCGACCTGCAGCCGATCCTGTCCTATACCGTCGACGAGGCCATGGCATATGCGCCCGCCGGCTGCGTCGATCACCAGAAGTACGCCGCGCTGCTCGATTGGTACAAGTCGCCCATCACGGTCGACGAGGCCAATGAGTTTGAGGGCGTGCTCGAGGCTTCGCTCGAGCTCCGTAGCGCCGTGACCAAGGCCCTTGAGGATGCCCGTTCTGCCGGCACCTTCACTAAGAGCCAGCAGGTCCGCGTCAAGGCGGTCGTTCCCGCCGAGATGTACGCGCTGCTGACCGGTGATAAGGCCGTCGATCTGGCCGAGTTCTACATCGTCTCCGATGTTGAGCTGACTCAGGGCGAGGAGCTCTCTGTCTGCATTGATGCTGCCGAGGGCGAGTGCTGCGACCGTTGCTGGAACTATCGCACCACCGTCGGCGAGTACAACGGCCATGCGCATATTTGCAAGCGCTGCGCCGATGCTTTGTAGGTTACGGCGTTCGTAGAACGCCGTAACCTACCGACGCTGCAAACGCCCCTAAGCGGCAATCTGACGTTCAATCGTCGGTCGCGTACCAAAGTACGCTTCCCTCCTCTTTCACGTCACCTTGCTCGCTTAGGGACGTTTTCGCTGTTGGTGACGATAACGCGGCGTTTCCATTGCTGGAGCTAGAGGCTTTCTTTCGACTTGCGTTTTTAGTCGAAAGCTATTAAGCGACATTCCGTTATTCGGAATGTCGCTTTCGTTTTTAGCTGGTTATTTCGCTTGCGTTGGTGGATATGTCGTGCGTTCTGCGTATGGCAATATAAGATAGTTCTTTGTATTAAACGTAATTCGATGATCTTGAGGGTAGGGGATTTCTTTGGGTCGTACTGGGGATATGACGCCGTCTTTGCGTTGGCGGTTGGGTGTTGCTGGTGGGGTGGCGCTCGTTGTGCTGCTTGTTGACCAGTTGACCAAGCTTGCGGTTCGTGCCGTGGGCGATGCACTGCATGTGACCGTCATCCCCGGCGTGATCGACTTCCTGTTTGTCCGCAATATCGGCGCTGCCTTTAGCATGGGCGAGGGGCATGGCATCGCGTTTGCCGTGCTGGCGCTGGCGGTCATTGTCGCTATTGCCGTGTACCTCATTCGTGCACCCCAGCTCGCCCATCTTGAGGTTGTGGGCATGGCGATGGTTGCGGGCGGTGCTATCGGCAACGCTATCGATCGTTTGGCCTTTGGCTTCGTGACCGATTTTATTGCCACCACCTTCATCGACTTTCCCGTCTTCAATGTGGCCGATATCGGTATCACCGTAGGCGTCGTGCTTGCCCTCATCGGCTACATGTTCTTGAGCCCTGCGGCCCGCGAAGTCGATGCGACTGCCGAGCTCAATGCCCGTGATGAGGCCCGCGCCAAGCGCAAAGCCAAGCAGCGTGGGGAGCGTGCCCGCAAGATTCGCGAAAGGAATGAGCGTTAATGGCCGACATCCATATTCTTGTTGCCGACGATTGCTCTGGCCAGCGTCTCGACGCCTTTCTGGGTGCCAACGACGGCTGCCCCACGCGCTCTGCCTGCGCGCATCTGATCGAGGGCGGCGCCGTAATCGTGAACGGCGAGACCTGTCTGTCAAAAAAGTACGCCGTACGCGCCGGTGACCGCATCTCGGTCGACCTGCCCGAGCCGCACGATCCCACCGATGTGATTCCCGAGGCCATCCCGCTCGACATTCGCTATGAGGACGACTATCTCATTGTGCTCTCCAAGCAGCGCGGGCTGGTGTGCCATCCCGCCCACGGCCACGAGAGCGGCACGCTTGCGAACGCCTTGGTCTACCACTGCGGTATCGATCATCTTGGTACCGTGCAGGGTGAGGACCGCCCCGGCATCGTGCATCGCCTGGATCGCGATACCTCGGGCCTCATGCTTGCGGCAAAGGACGACGACACGCAACGCGCGCTTCAAAATCTCATTCGCACGCGTACGCTCGACCGCCGCTATATCACGCTTGTCCACGGGCACATCGCCATGGACGAGGGCACCATCAATACCGGTATCGCCCGTTCTACGCGCGACCGCGTCAAGATGGCGGTTTCGGACGACCCCTTTTCCCGTCAGGCCATTACGACCTTTAAAGTCCTCGAGCGCTTTGATTCCACGCGCTTTGACGATGGTTATACGCTCGTTGAGTGCCATCTGTTTACCGGTCGCACGCACCAGATTCGCGTGCATATGCGTCATATCAACCACGCCTGCGTGGGCGATCCACTCTACGGCAAGTGCGATGCGCGCGCCGACCAGGGCCTGACCAGGCAGTTCCTTCATTCCTGGCGCGTGGCGTTCGACCATCCCGTGA
>CABULX010000052.1 GCA_902492545.1 uncultured Collinsella sp.
GCATGCCGGGGCGGGAGGGGCCGAGTTTCCTCCTGAGCGACTCTGCTTGCAGCCGGAGCGAAGGGGGAAATTCGGCCCCCTCCGCCCCGGCCGGCCAGGTCAACTACACCGTGTACTGCGGCAGGTCCTGCAGGGCGATGACGTCCATGCCCATGTCGTTGGCACTGCCGTGACCCTGCTGGTCCTCGCGCACCGCCTCGATGGCGCTCACGTACGTGTTGGCGGCAGACATCGCGGTCACGCAGGTCACGCCGCGACGCACGGCCTCGGTACGTAGCAGGTAGCCATCGCCACGCGAGCCCGGACCGTACGGCGTATTGATGATCACCGCAATCTTGCCATCGGCGATGAGGTCGCCGATGTTGGGACGCTCGCCGTCGTGCGGGCCGCTAATCTTCTCCACGACCTCGCACGTCACGTTGCCGCCGCGCAGCACGCGTGCCGTACCCTCGGTAGAGCAGATGTCAAAGCCCAGATAGCGCAGGATACGGGCGACCGAAAGGATATGGCGCTTGTCGCGGTCGCACACGCTAATGAACACCTTGCCGGCGCTCGGGTCGGGCAGCTTGTAGTCGATCGCCAGCTGCGTCTTGGCGTATGCCTCGGGATAGCTCTTGGCGATACCCATGACCTCGCCCGTCGACTTCATCTCGGGCCCCAGGATAACGTCGGCTCCCGGGAAACGACCCCAGGGCATAACGGCTTCCTTCATGCAGAACCAGTCCAGCTGACGCTCGTCGCTCGGCAGGCCCAAGCTCGCGATGGAATCGCCCGCCATGATGCGCGCCGCGCACTTGGCCAGCGGCACACCGGTGGCCTTGGAGATAAACGGGACGGTACGGCTTGCGCGCGGGTTGGCCTCGATCACGTAAACGGTCTCGCCCTTGATGGCGTACTGCACGTTAACCAGGCCGCGGACTCCCAGCGCCATCGCGATGCGGCGCGTGGTCTCGCGGAGCTTCGCCTGCAGGCTCTCGCTAAAGCTGAACGGCGGAATGCAGGTCGCAGAGTCGCCGGAGTGAATACCGGCCTCCTCGATATGCTCCAGAATGCCGCCGATGTAGACCTCTTCGCCATCGCACAGGGCGTCGACATCGGACTCGATCGCACCCTCCAGGAAGCGATCGAGGTACACCGGGTAGTCGGGGCTAATGCGCGCGGCCTCGGCCATGTAATCGCGCAGATGCTCGGCATCGTAGGCGATCATCATGCCGCGGCCGCCCAGCACGTAGCTCGGACGCACCAGCAGTGGGTAGCCGATGTGCGCGGCCACGGCCTCGGCCTCCTCAAACGAGGTGGCCTGGCCCGCCGGCGGGTACATGATACCCAGCTTGTCGAGCAGAGCGGCGAAGCGCTCGCGGTCCTCGGCAAAATCGATGGCGTCGGGCTTGGTACCCATGATGTTCACGCCGCTCTCCTCGAGCATGCGTGCCAGCTTAAGCGGGGTCTGGCCGCCGAGCGTCACTACGACGCCGTCGGGACGCTCAACGTCGATAACGTCCATGACGTCCTCGTAGGTGAGCGGCTCAAAGTACAGGCGGTCGGACGTGTCGTAGTCGGTCGAAACGGTCTCGGGATTGCAGTTGACCATGATGGTCTCAAAGCCGCGGGCGGCCAGCGCATAGCTCGCATGCACGCAGCAGTAGTCGAACTCAATACCCTGGCCGATACGGTTGGGACCGGCACCCAGAATCATCGCCTTGGGCTTGCTTGCCGGCGTGGTCTCGTCGGGGGCAACGCACTTCTTGGCGACCGGGCTCGTGCGGTAGATGTTCTCATAGGTCTTGTAGTGGTATTCCGTGGCACTCGAGAACTCGGCGGCGCAGGTGTCGACTGTCTTCATGCTGGGGACCACGCCCAGACCCTTACGGTAAGCGCGAACAAAGCGCTCGTCCGAGCCGGTCAGCGCGGCAATCTCGGCATCGCTCGTGCCATACTGCTTGAGCAGGCGCATCGCGTCGGCGTCAATGTCTTCCACGCGCAGGCCGCGAATGCTCTCCTGGACCTGCACCATATCGCTGATGCGATTGAGGTACCACGGATCGATACCGCAGATGGTGTGGATGCGCGCAACATCCCAGCCACGGCGCAGGGCCTCGACCACAAAGAAGATGCGGTGCTCAGTCGGGGTGCCCACAGCCTGGGCGAGTTCCTCGTCGCTCAGCTTATCGGCGCCCTCCTTGCCACCGGCGCAAATGCCCTGGTGCCCGTCTTCCAGCGAGCGCATGGCCTTGCCAAAGGCCTCCTCAAAGGTGCGACCGATCGCCATGATCTCGCCCACGGCCTTCATGCGCGTGGTGAGCGTGGGGTCGGTGCCCTTGAACTTCTCGAAGGCAAAGCGCGGCACCTTGACAACGCAGTAGTCAATCGTGGGCTCAAAGCAGGCAGGCGTTGCCTTGGTAATGTCGTTGACGATCTCGTCGAGCGTGTAGCCCACAGCCAGGCGCGCGGCGGCCTTAGCGATGGGGAAACCCGTGGCCTTGGAGGCCAGCGCGGACGAACGGCTCACGCGCGGGTTCATCTCGATGACGATCAAGCGACCGGTCTGGGGGTTCACGGCAAACTGCACGTTGGAGCCGCCGGTCTCGACGCCGATCTTCTCCAAGATGGCGAGCGAGGCGACACGCATGCGCTGATACTCAAGGTCGGAGAGGGTCTGCGCCGGCGCCACGGTGATGGAGTCGCCGGTATGCACGCCCATGGGGTCGAGGTTCTCGATGGAGCACACGATGATGCCGTTGCCGGCGTGGTCACGCATGACCTCCATCTCGTACTCTTTCCAACCCTCGATGGACTCCTCGACCAGCACCTCGTGGGCAGGCGAGAGTTCAAGGCCCTGGCTCACGATGGAGACGAGCTCCTCGTGGGTGTGCGCGATGCCGCCACCGGCGCCACCGAGGGTAAAGCTCGGACGCAGCACGCAGGGATAGCCCACGCGCTCGGCGATGGCCTCGGCGTCGGCCACGCTGTAGGCATAGCCCGAGCGCGCGACCTCCAGGCCAATCTCGGCCATGGCCTCGTTAAAGAGCTTGCGGTCCTCGCCGCGCTCGATGGCGGCCAGGTCGCAGCCGATCATCTCGACGCCGTACTTGTCGAGCGTACCGTCTTTCGCCAGCTCGACGGCGGCGTTCAGACCGGTCTGGCCGCCCAGCGTGGGCAGCAGCGCGTCCGGGTGCTCTTTCTTGATTACGCGCTCGATAAACTCGGCGGTGATGGGCTCGACATAGGTGCGGTCGGCCAAGCCCGGGTCGGTCATGATGGTCGCCGGGTTGGAGTTGACCAGGATGACCTCAAAGCCATCCTCCTTGAGCACCTTGCAGGCCTGGGCGCCGGAGTAGTCGAACTCGCAGGCCTGGCCGATGACGATGGGGCCCGAACCAATGACGAGGATACGCTTGATGTCAGTACGTTTCGGCATGTTAGTTCTCCTCGGTCTCAGCGGTCTCGGACTCAGCAAAGTTCCAGCCGGCAAGGCGGTCCTTCGCGGTGTCGATGTCCAGGTAGTTCTCCTCGCCGTCCATGAGTCGCGTAAAGGCGGTAAAGAGATAGTGGGCATCGGTGGGGCCAGGCGAGGCCTCGGGGTGGTACTGGACCGAGAAGCACGGTGCGTCGAGCAGCTGGATGCCCTCGGCGGTGCCGTCGTTGAGGTTCACATGTGTCAGGCGAATGCGACCAAAGCGCTCGTTCATCACGACCGGCGCGATTCCGCGGCGCACCCAGACGCGCAGATCTCCATCGGCCGCATGCTCGGTCTCGCCGCCGGAAAGCTCGGAGACAAGCTTGCCCAAGCTGGGGAACAGCAGGCCAAAGCCATGGTTTTGCGCGGTGATCTCCACACGGCGGCTTACCAGGTTCATAACCGGCTGGTTGCCACCGCGGTGACCGAACTTAAGCTTTTCCATCTGGGCGCCGCAGGCCAGGCTGATCATCTGGTGACCAAGACAAATACCAAAGACCGGCACCTTGCCGATCAGCTGCTGCACCTGCTCGTAGGTCTCCACCACGGCGTCGGGGTCGCCGGGGCCATTGGACAAAAAGACGCCGTCGGGATTCATGTCGAGCACCTGCTGGGCAGGCGTGTCCCACGGCACGACGGTAAGGTCGCAGCCGGCGCGGACCAGCCCCTCCAGAATGCCGCGCTTCACACCGCAGTCGTATGCGACCACTTTGTGACGGGCAGGAGCGGCAGCCGAAAGCGCAAAGTCATGCGTGGCAGGCAGATCGGCGGCCACAAACTCGTGAGGTACGGGGCAACTTACGGTCTTGACCAGGTTCTCGCCTACCAGCGTGGGCGCTGCGGCCAGACGCTCGGCAAGCTCGTCGACGTCGAAGATCTCGGTCGAGATAATGCCCATCTTGGAACCATTGTCGCGCAGATGGCGCACTAGAGCGCGGGTGTCGATACCCTCGATAGCGACGATGCCGTGAGCGCGCAGGTACTCCGGCACGCTGACGGCCGAGCGCCAGTTAGAAGGCGTGGCGCACATGTCGCGAACGATCATGCCGCGCATAGCCGGAGCGCTCGCAGGGCGCACGGCGTCGCCGGGGAAGGCCGACTGGACGTCGGTCTCGTCGATACCGTAGTTGCCGATCTGCGGATAGGTCATGGTTACGATTTGGCCGGCATAACTCGGGTCGGTCATGACCTCAAAGTAGCCCTCGAGCGAGGTGTTGAAGCAAACTTCGCCGGTCGCGGTGCCCTCAGCGCCGCATGCACGTCCATAAAAAATGGTCCCATCCTCAAGATACAGGATGCAGGGACCGCAGGTGCCCTTGCTGGTTTTGGCCAGCATACGCTGGCAAAGCTCGCTGGGCGCGAAGGTGCGGGCGGCAGCGCCCGCGGTATGGTTGTTCGCCATAATTCTCCTTCCCGGTCTCACAGGACCGGCTTAAAGGTGTGTAGTTAGGCCTCGCGGTATTGTAACCGCAAGCATGCCTCATGGCGTTAATTTCATCGAAATGTTTACGAAATGATAATTATGACTTTCTATGCATAATGTTTTTTAATCCCCGTCCCAGAAAAATCATCCCGCGGGGCTTGTGGCTCACGCGGGATGATGGCGTCTTATTTTTTCTTGTCCTGCTCCAGCAGTTTGGACGGTGTGCGATCGGGCTTGCCGCCACGGAAAATCTCGCGGCCATGCAGACGATGCTCCAGATCGCGCTCGGCTTTTTCCTCGTCAATCTTGGTCTGGCTCACCACCGGGTCCTCAATCAACGACGACACCGAGTTCACCTGCTTCTGAATGCGCTCGGCGATGGTGTCATCCATACTCACGATGCGCATCTTCCAGTCGATACTCGTGGCGTTGGATGAGCTCTTGGTCCACACGAACGTCAAAATGGCGCTCTGGTGGCCGCGCGCGGGGAACATGCCAAAGAAGGAATCGTGCTGAATGTTGCTATCCTCGTCGATATAGGCGTGAACGTTATACACCACGCGGTCGATCTTATCGTTGAGCAACGCGTTGGTCGCAAGCGCCGCGGCCTGAATCTGCCCGTTGGACAGCAGCTCGAGCTCGTTGGCAGACGATGTGTCCAACACCGTCACCTCGACCGTGCCCGTGCGTTCATCGGCTTCATCGACGGTGAAGTCGAGCGGGAACTGCGTAAAGCCGTTGCCCCATTCAAGTCCACCCTTGAGCGCGGTCGAAACGGTATCGACCGAAACGCTCTCGGACAGGTTGGCGGTGTTCAGACGACGCATCACGCCGTAGCCAATCTGCATGCCCACGATCAGCACCAAAATACCGATGACCACGGCCATCGCGGTCTTCGTAATGGTATGGCTCACCTGCGAGCCCGAAGGATCGTCCTCGGACAGCGGGTCGATATGTTTTGCCTGGCTCGCGCGGTCCTCGCTGCGCAGCTGCGCTAGCGCCGCTTTGTCACCGCGCTTGGCCGCAGCCTCCTTCTCACGCATGCGCTCGGTACGCTTTTTGGCGAGCGTGGGATCCAAGACGCCGGATGCATCGATTTCGGAGAATAACTCCGTCACTTCTTCCGGAGTCAAAGGGTTCTTGTCAGCCATAAACTTCCTGTCATATCAATCAGTCGAGCTCGTGCGCACGCGCACCTTCGAACTGCATTCGATAGTAACGGGCATAGGTGCCGCCACGGGTGAGAAGCTCCTCGTGCGTGCCACGCTCCACAACGCGACCATGCTCAACGGTCGCAATCTCATCGGCATGCTTAATGGTCGAAAGACGGTGGGCGATAATAATCGTGGTGCGGCCGCGTGCCAGCTCTTCGAGTGACTCCTGCACCGCCTCCTCGCTCTCGTTATCCAAAGCACTCGTCGCCTCGTCCAAAATCAGGATCTTGGGGTTCTTGAGAAACACGCGCGCGATGGCAACGCGCTGCTTCTGTCCGCCCGAAAGACGGCTGCCGCGCTCGCCCACCACGGTGTCGTAGCCCTGCGGAAGCGACTCGATAAAGGCATCGATGTTGGCGCGACGGGCGGCCTCGGCGATCTCTTCTGCCGTGGCGCCCGGCTTGCCGTAGGCGATGTTCTCGCCAATCGTACCGTCAAATAGATAGACATCCTGCTGCACCAGGCCGATGGCGCGGCGCAGGCTCTGCTGCGTCACATCGCGCACGTCCTGGCCGTCGATGCTAATGGATCCGGCAGCCACGTCATAAAAGCGCGGCAGCAGCGAACAGGTCGTGGACTTGCCACCGCCCGAAGGGCCAACCAGCGCGATGGTCTGCCCGGGCTTGATGGACAGATTCATATGGTCGATAACGGGACGCTCGTCGGCATAGCCCTCGCCCAGCTCGACATCCTCGTAGTTAAAGCACACGTCGTGATACTCCACGGCGCCGGCAGTCACCTGCAGATCCGTAGCGCCCGGCTTGTCCTGGATATCCGGCGCGGTCGAGAGCACCTCGTCCATACGTTTAAAGCCGGCGATAGCCTTCTGATACGTTTCGGCCGAATTGACGAGCGTCTCGAGCGGCGTGCAGAACAGCGAAATATAGAGTGCAAAGGTCGCCATATCGACCGCCTGCAGCTGTCCCTGGGCGACCAGCCAGCCGCCCAGCAGCACCACGATCACATAGAGCACACCCGAGAGCAGGCCATACGTCGCGGTATAGACGCCCATGGCGTGATACATGTTCTCCTTGGACGAAAGGTAGCGATCGTTAGAGGCACGGAACTTGGCGCGCTCGGTCTCCTCGTTGGCAAAGCTCTTGACTACGCGCATGCCCGCAAGCGAATCCTGCAGCTGCGCATTGATGCCGCTGATCTTTTTGCGGTTGTCGCTAAAAACCTCGCGCATACGCATGTTCTGCCAAAACATGATGACCGCAAAAGCCGCCGTCACCACGGCCATGGCGAGCGCCAGCACCGGGGCGATGGTAAAGAGGATCGCAAACGAGCCAATAATCTCGATGCCGCAGATGATGATCCACTCGGGCACGTGGTGCGCCGCCTCGCAGATATCGAACAGATCGTTGACCACGCGGCTCATCATGTCGCCCGAACTGTTGCG
The DNA here is from genome assembly GCA_902492545.1 of uncultured Collinsella sp. Classification (GTDB taxonomy): domain Bacteria; phylum Actinomycetota; class Coriobacteriia; order Coriobacteriales; family Coriobacteriaceae; genus Collinsella. The sequence continues at coordinate 7,497 of CABULX010000052.1, forward strand.
GTCGAAGTACGCAAAGCTAAAGCGCTCGTACTGGTCAAACAGGTCCTCGCGCATCTTGGACTCCATGCGCGCACCCATCACGTGGCCCCAGTAGCTCACAAAGTAGCGGCAGGCGCAGCGAACGGCATACATCAGCACCAGCCCCACCGCGATCATACCGAGCGCCTGCATAATGGCAGCCTGGCCCTGGGTAAACAGCCCACCGGTCAAATTGCGCAGAATAATAGGAAACGCAAGGTCAATGGCAGCAAGCACCAGAGCGCAAACAGTATCAGCAACAAAAAGCCCCATCTGGGGCTTGTAATACGAAAGAAACCTCTTCAGCATGTGATCCTCAAAGAAATATCAGCAACGTAAGGCCCTGGGACAAAGCAATCAGTAGTACTTGTCCCAGGGCTATCCCCACTCGTTAAAGCTCCGTGCCCCCAAGGCGGTGCGCGATGCTATCGCAGGCCAAGGCGCCCACGACGGTCTTGGCGTCTTCGATCTTGCCGTCGAGCACGGCGTCGATCAGCTCGTGCAGCGGTACGAGGTCCACGTTGACAAACTCGTCATCATCGGGGTTGGGTGCATCGAACTCGAGCTTGGTGGCCAGGTAGATGTGAATGATCTCGTCACAGAAGCCACAGGACGTGACAATCGACGTCAAAAAGCGAATGCGACCAGCCCTAAAGCCCGTCTCCTCATGCAGCTCGCGCTTGGCGCAATCGAGCGGGTCCTCGCCTGGATCGAGCTTGCCGGCGGGAATCTCGACCGTCACGCGGTCGATGGCGGTGCGGTACTGACGCACCAGTACGATCTTGCCGCTCTCGGTCAGTGCCACAACAGCCGCCGCACCCGGATGGCGAACGATATCGCGGGCGCTGCGGCGACCGTTGGGCAGCTCAACCTCAAGACGGTGGACGTCGAGGATCTTGCCCTTCCAGGCGCACTCCTCCGAAAGAATCTTCTCGTGCAGCTCGGCATCGTGCGGGTCGTCATCGCCCAGCACCAGCGCCGGCTCGTCAGCGACCTCGCCACCAGGCTCGCCCTCGGCGTGCCCATACACGCGGCTGTCCTCTTCGACGATCTGTGCGTCCACGAGCTCTTCGTTCTTCTCGTCCATCCGTCTCATTCCTCTCGGATTTTAGGCATCCCAGGCGTCGCGGCCGCGCAGCGCGCGCAGGCCGATGTCGTGACGCAGGGTCTTGCCCTCAAAATCAATCTTCTCGCAGGCCTCGTAGGCAAGGTTGCGGGCGTTCTCAAACGTATCGCCCAGCGCGGTCACGGCAAGCACACGGCCGCCGTTGGTCACGAGTCGGCCGTCCACCACGGCGGTGCCGGCATGGTACACGGTCACGTTCTCCATGGCCTCGGCGTCGGCGATGCCGGTGATGACTTTGCCCTTCTCGTAGCTGCCGGGGTAGCCCGCGCTCGTCAGGACAACAGCCACGGCCCACTCGTCACGCCAATCGAGCTCAATCTGATCAAGCTCGCAGTTGGCGCAGGCGAGCATAACCTCGACCAGGTCGTTCTTAAGGCGCGGGAGCACGACCTGCGTCTCGGGATCACCAAAGCGGGCGTTGAACTCCAGCACCTTGGGGCCGGCGGGGGTGAGCATAAAGCCGCCATACAGGCAGCCGCGGTAGTCGATGCCCTCGGCAGCAAGCTCGGCAATGGTCTGCTCCATGACCTTCACCATCGTGGCGTGCTCCTCATCGGTCACGATGGGCACCGGGCTGTAGACACCCATGCCGCCGGTGTTGGGACCCTTGTCGCCCTCGAGCGCGCGCTTGTGGTCCTGCGAGGTGGCCATGGGGCGCACGGTCTTGCCGTCGGTAAAGGCCAGCAGCGAGCACTCGGGACCAACGAGCATCTCCTCGATAACCACGGTGTTGCCGGCATCGCCAAAGGTGCCGCCAAAGCACTCGCGCACGGCCTCTTCGGCCTGCTCAAGTTCGGTCGCCACGATAACGCCCTTGCCCGCGGCAAGGCCGTCGGCCTTGACGACCAGCGGGGCGCCCTGCTCGCGCACGTAGGCGAGAGCCGAAGCCTCGTCGGTAAACGAACCATAGGCTGCCGTCGGAATGCCCGCACGCTCCATGAGCTGCTTGGAGAACAGCTTGGAGCCCTCCATCTGGGCGCCCTCGGCACCCGGGCCAAAGCAGGGAATACCCGCCGCGCGCACGGCGTCGGCCACGCCCGCCACGAGCGGAGCCTCGGGGCCAATTACCACGAGTCCGCATCCGTGGCTCTGCGCAAACGCCGCCACGGCCGCAGGATCGCAGTCGTCGAGAACAACGTTCTCGCCGCAGCTCGCGGTGCCGCCGTTACCCGGCGCGATGTAGAGCTTGCCGGCGCGCGGTGATGCCGCGAGCTTAGCTGCCAAAGCATGCTCACGGCCGCCGCTGCCCAACAACAGGATGTCGATGGTTTGAGTGTCCGCCTTCAAGGGTGCCTCCTCTATGGATGAACGGCCCGCTCCGCGCGAGCCCTTTGCAAGCAAATATACCCCTCGGCCGCCCGTCCGGGCTGCAAAGGGGTATATCGCAATAACCAAATAGTCCCGATTACTTCCAGAATCGGTTGATAATCTGCTCGCGACCAGCGCCAACGCCAATGAACGTCACGCGGGTGTGTGCCAGATCCTCGATAAACGCCACGTAGTCCTGAGCCTCCTGCGGCAGCTCCTCAAAGCTGCGGCAGCCGGTGATATCGCACTTCCAGCCAGGAAGCTCCTCGTAGATGGGCTTGGCATGCTCAAAGCGCACCTGGTGCTCGGGCACGCTCGTGTAACGCTCGCCATCGACGTCATAGGCAACGCACACCTTAATGGTGTCGAAGGCCGAAAGCACGTCGAGCTTGGTCATGGCGATGTCGGTAAGGCCGTTGACGCGCGAGGCATAGTTGGCGATAGGGCCGTCAAACCAGCCGCAACGACGACGGCGACCAGTGGTCACGCCGTACTCATAGCCCTCCTCGGTCAGCGTGTGGCCAGCCTCGGACTCATAGGAAAGCTCGGTGGGCATGGGGCCCGAACCGACGCGGGTGATATAGGCCTTCATGACGCCCAGTACGCGGTCGACGTTCTTCATACCGACGCCGGAGCCGGTGATGGCGCCGCCGGCGGTGCAGTTGGAAGACGTCACGTACGGATAGGTGCCGTGGTCGATGTCGAGTAGCGTCGCCTGGGCGCCCTCAAACAGCAGGTCCTTGCCCTCATCGATCATGTTGTTGAGCAGCAGGCTCGTCTCGGTGATGTAGGGACGCAGGCGCTCGGCCATCGGCAGGTACTCGTCGCAAATCTGGTCCACGGTGTAGGTGGGCAGGTTGTAGATGAGCTCGAGCTCGGGGTTCACGCGGGCGAGAGCGGTCTCCAGCTTGTCGCGGAACAGTGCCTCGTCCAGCATGTCCTGCATGCGCAGGCCGATGCGGGCCATCTTGTCCTGATAGCACGGACCGATGCCGCGCTTGGTGGTACCGATGTTCTTCTTGCCGAGCTTCTGCTCAAAGGCGCCATCCAGATCGATGTGGTACGGCATGATGACATGCGCGTTGCCGCTAATCTTGAGGTTCTTGGTGGTGATGCCGTCGGCCTCGAACATGTCGATCTCCTCAAGGACAACCTTGGGGTTGACGACGCAGCCGTTACCGATCACCGACACGTGGTCGGAATACATGATGCCGGAAGGCACCTGGTGCAGGCCGTACTTCTTGCCGTTGACGACGATGGTGTGACCGGCGTTGTTGCCGCCCGAGTAGCGCACGACGGCATCGAAGTCGCCGGCGACCAGGTCGCAAATCTTACCCTTGCCCTCATCGCCCCACTGGGCACCGACCAAAACGGTTGACGGCATGTTTACTCCTTACATTCATGGCCTGTCTACGCGCCATGCCGGCACGCAGAAGCACAAAACATTCCCAGTATACCCGTGCAACGGGCGCCTGTCCTACTCCTCGGCATGTGCCCCATCAAGCTCATAGAACTTGGTGGATGCCGGCAGGAACATCAGGTCGACGTCGCCGATCGGGCCCGAACGGTTCTTGGCCACGACGATACGCGTAACGCCCTCGTCGGGTCGATCGTCGCGCGAGGCCTCGGCCTCGTCGGCGGAGCGGTCCAAGAACATAACGATATCGGCGTCCTGCTCGATGGAGCCCGATTCACGAAGGTCGGAAAGCTGCGGGCGCTTGCCGGTACGGGATTCGACCTGACGCGAGAGCTGTGACAGCGCGATGAGCGGGATCTTGAGCTCCTTGGCCATGATCTTCAAACCACGCGACATCTCCGAGACCTCGACGGTACGGCTCTCGGAGCGGCGTCCCGGCGGAGGACTCACCAGCTGCAGGTAGTCCAGGATGATGATTGCCTTCTCCTTGTTATGGAGCATACGGCGGCTCTTGGCGCGAATCTCGGTCACTGTGGTGCCGGGCGTATCGTCAATCAGAATATCGAGCTTGGACAAGGTCTGCGTGGCCTCGTTGATATTGGCCCACTGCTCGGGGCTAATGCGGCCCATGCGGAAGTCACTGATCGAGATCATGGCGTAGGCGCAAATCAGACGCTGGGCAATTTCCTTGCCCGACATCTCCAGCGAGAAGAAGCCGACGGTATAACCAGCAGCGGCAGCGTTGAGCGCCAGGTTCAGAGCGAACGACGTCTTACCTACAGCAGGACGGGCGCCGATGATGATGAGCTGGCCCTCGCGAAAACCCATGAGCATGCGGTCGAGTGACGGAAAGCCCGTGGGCACGCCCGCAGCCTGGCCACCGGCCTGGCACACTTCCTCGGCCTCGTTATAGGCCTCGACCATAAACTCGGTCAACGTCTTGTAGCTCGACTTGACCTCGCGCGCCGTAACCTTGAGCAGTTTGCTCTCGGCCAGCTCGACAACCTCTTTGGTGTCGGTGGGGGCGTTATATGCCAGCGCGTTGATCTCGTTGGTGGCGCCGATCAGCTCACGCAGCATCGAATCACGGCGAACGATGGCGGCATGGTGCTGCCAGTTCACGAGCGACAGAGTCTGACCCATCAGCTCCAAAATGTAGGCCTCGCCGCCCACGGCATCGAGCTTGTTGATGCTGCGCAGGTAATCGATCAGCGAGATGGAGTCGATGGGAATGCGGCTGTTGTACATATCGACCATCGCGGTATAGATGGTCTTGTGAATGGGCCGGTAGAAGTCATCGGGCTGCAGCTCGACCTGGGCCTCTTCGACCACCTCGGGCGATAGCAGCATAGCGGCCAGTACATTGGCCTCTGCATCTTGGTTTTGGGGAAGACCCAACTTTGAGCCGCGGTCCTCAACCGTCAGCCCGGTCTCCCTATCGTCATATGCCATGAGCATCCTCATTCATATCGCTTGCGAGCATCCATAGTATCAGCCACGGTCCCAAAACGCGCCGCGCGCCGCCAATCATCACCGAACCAAACGGATGAACGGTCCTGTATATAGGACTTCGACGCAACGTTCACCATGACACTCACTCAGCGCAAAAACAAAAGGGCGCCCTGGTTTCCCAGAGCGCCCTTCTTAGAACAAGATTGTTGCGTTGCAGCAAATGCTACTCGGCAGCAGCCTCAGTCTCGACCTCGGCGGTCTCGGCCTCGGCGACCTCAGCGGCCTCCTCGACCTCAGCCTCGGCAGCGAGCTCCTCGGCGGTAACGCCGACGAGAACGACAACCTCGGCCTTGATCTCGCGGTACAGCGAGATGGCAACGGTGTGGGCACCGGCAACCTTGATGGGCTTACCGAGCTCGACGCGCTTGCGGTCGATGTCCATACCGAGCTGAGCCTTGATGGCGTCAGCGATCATAGCGGCGGTAACGGAGCCAAAGAGGATGCCCTCGTCGCCGACCTTGACGTCAACGGTGACCGTCTTACCCTCGAAGGCAGCCTTGGTCTCGTTGGCGGTAGCCAGACGGACGGCCTCGCGCTTGGCGATGTTGTTGCGACGCTCGTCAAGCTGCTTGAGGTTGCCCTTGGTGGCGGCAACAGCGAGCTTCTTGGGGAACAGGAAGTTCTCAGCGTAACCCTGAGCGACCTCTACGACGTCACCCTCGCCGCCCTTGCCCTTGATCTCATCGAGAAGAATAACCTTCATGATGCGTCTCCCTTCTTAGCCGCGGTCGCGGTTGCCACGAGAGGAAACCACGGGGACGGTGTACGGCAGGAGAGCCATCTCGCGGGCGCGCTTGATGGCGTTGGCGATGTCATGCTGATGCTGCGTGCAAGCGCCAGTGACGCGACGGGGCTTGATCTTGCCACGGTCGGTCATGTACTTACGGAGAAGCTGAGTGTCCTTATAGTCGATGAACTCAGTGTTCTCCTTGCAGAACTGGCAGTACTTACGACGCGGCTGACGTGCAGAATAATCATTAGCCATGTCAAAATACCTTTCGTTTGGCAACTTCGGCGAGCCGAAGCCGCCTCTCACTCAAAAATAGGTGAACAACCCTTAGAACGGGATGTCCTCATCGTAGACGTCGACCGCGGGCGGCGTAGCCACCGGTGCGGCGGGACGTGCTGCGGGCGCGGGAGCTGCGGGGGCGTAACCGCCCTGGTCGTAGCCACCCTGGCCACCACGGGAGCTCATAAACTCGATTTCATCGACGATGACCTCAAGCTTGCTCCTGCGCTGACCGTCGCGCTCCCAAGAGCTGTAGCGCAGCTTGCCCTCGATCGCGACCTTGTTTCCCTTTGCCAGGAAACGGCTCACGGCCTCGGCGCGGGTGCCGAACATAGTGCAGTCGACAAAGTTGGGATAGTCCTCCCACTCGCCAGTCTGCGCGTTACGGCGACGATCGTTGACGGCGACGCCAAAGGACAGAACCTGGGTTCCGCCGGCGGTGGCGCGCAGCTCGGGATCGCGGGTGAGGTTACCGGTGATGTTCACTCGATTGATGCTCATAACTCACTACTTCCTCTTGGGGCACAAGCCCAGTCCAAAACGACAGTCTTACTCCTGGTCGTCGCGACGGACGATCATGTGGCGGACCACAGCGTCGGTGATGCGCAGGACGCGATCAAGCTCGGCGATCTGGGTAGGATCTGCGTGGAAGTTGATGAGGGTGTAGTCACCATCGGTGAGGTCGTTGATCTCGTAGGCGAGCTTGCGCTTGCCCCACTCGTCAACGGAGTCGACCTTGCCAGCGCCCTCAGCGATCGTGGTATCGATACGCTTCATAACAGCGAGACGAGTCTCGGGGTCGAGCGACGGGTCAACAAAGAACAGCAGTTCATAAGCCTTCATATTGTCACCTCCTCTGGGCAAATGTGGCTTCAGGTCGTGAAGGTGCGCCTGAAGCAGGAAAAGACTTGGTAATAATATCTTTCAACCTCCCAGGCTGCAAGAATATGCAGCTACAACCTCATGACCTCCACATATGCCCATACTCGCACCACGTTTCATGCGAATTCCAACCAAATGCCGACCAAGAGCTTGACGGATTTGTGGACAAGATACGGTGCCGCGGGGACAAGCTGAGCCAAGCCGCAGGTCAACGGGCACAAGGCTGTGGTCGCAAAATGCATACCAGTGGCCCACAGCACCAATCAAAGATTTTTAAATTCATTGCCAAGTCGCTTATGAATACCCCTTTTGAACAATTGAGTTGATCAACCACGCTGGTCGGAAGCCGTTTTTTGGCACCTCAAACCCCACTGCAACGACAAGCGCGGCCAAGCGTTTTAAAAAATGCCAACTTTTCTGTTTGCACTTTGCGATTCCTCGTGTATACTGACTTTCGCATTTAACGGAGAGTTGTCCGAGTGGCCGAAGGAGCACGATTGGAAATCGTGTAGGCGTCAAAAGCGTCTCCAGGGTTCAAATCCCTGACTCTCCGCCAGTTAATTCCAAAGCAGGCCTTCGAGCCTGCTTTGTTTTTACCCCACGCGGAGGGGTGGCAGAGTGGTTGAATGCGGCGGTCTCGAAAACCGTTTGGCCTGTATAAGGTCACGAGGGTTCGAATCCCTCCTCCTCCGCCA
>CABULX010000053.1 GCA_902492545.1 uncultured Collinsella sp.
CCCGATCGCCGGCGCCCGCTCCCTCAGCAGCGCATCTGCGGCCACGTTGAGCACCAAGGCGCAGCTCATGCACACGCCGGCACACAGGGACATCGTCCACGGCATCAGGGGCCGCGGAGGCATCACATGCTCGCACTCGGTCGCACTCATACGCAGATGCAATCTTTGATTTTGGCAAGCTTCTTCTCGCCGATTCCCGACACACGCATCAGATCGTCAACCGAGGCAAAAGCACCGTTCTTTGTCCGCTCATCGATAATCGACTGGGCCATGGAGGGACCGATGCCAGAGAGCGTCTGCAGCTCTGCCGCGCTTGCCGTATTGATATTTACTAGGCCTGTTGCGCCACTCACGCCCGATGATGCGGAAGCCCCACCATCAACACCAGCTTCCGCAATGGACGCCTGCTGCTCCCCTACCGTTGGAACGTGAATCTTCTGTCCATCGACGATCTTAGATGCCCGATTGAGCCCCGTAACGTCTGCCTCGGGCGCCAGCCCGCCGGCGGCATCAATCGCCTGAGCCACCCGCGCGCCGTCCTTGAGACGATATACACCGGGCGACACAACGGCGCCATCAACATCGACATAAACCTCTGCCGCGGCAGACGCCTTAGGCGAAGAGCCATCGGATGTCTTTCCGCTCGAGGCATCGCCGGATCCCGGCTCCACCAACGGGCCCGAACCATCAGTGCGATCAAACGACACACTGCCGGCACCGCCGCCAAGGTTCGCCATCGCCAGTCCACTCGCCATCGCAATGACGACCAGTATCGCCATCACCACTGCCTTATGACCGAGCAGCTTGTCCGCCAAGCGGTCCATCCGTTTGACCCGTTCGTGTTGTTCGCGCTGCGCCATAGCAAAACCTCCCAACACCATCGTGTCAGGAAACGAGCGCCGCAGCCACCGCACGCCCACACCGATTATCGCGATCAAACCAAAAACCGACCAAAACCTTGCACAAATCTGTCCATTTATTCAGGCACACGTCAGCAAATGAACACTTAGCCGCAAAATGCCCAGATAGCAAAAGACCGACGATGCAAGCGCATCGTCGGTCTATGCACAAATTTACTCGTGATCTTGGTAAATCTCACGCGGAGCAAGCTCCGAATGTTTACGTCTTAAGGTCTTAGGGGCCTTATACGTGTTGCTCTCGAAGTCGATGTACTCGGTCTGCTTGAGCAGGCGCTCGATCATCTCCTCGTGATCGAACAGCTCCCAGGCCTCATGCACGGCATCGAGTTTAGCGTGCGTCTCGGGACGGCGCGGCATAAACAGCGTGCAGCAGTCGGGAGCGGCCTCAGTCGAGATATCGAACGTACCGATCTCCTCGGCGCGCGCGATGATCTCCTGCTTGTCCGAACCGATGAGAGGACGGAATACGGGGATCTTCACGGCCTCGTTGACGGCCATGATGTTCTCAAGCGTTTGGGAGGCAACCTGCCCAAGCGATTCACCCGTAACGATGGCCTTGGCGCCCTCGATGTGTGCAATGCGCTCGGCAACCGAATACATAATGCGGCGATACATGATCACGCGCAGGTTGCTGGGACAGGTGACCGAAATCTCACGCTGGCAGTCGCCAAACGGCACCACGTACAGGCGGCCGATCTGGACACCCGGCTCAAGCGCACGGATGATGTCCTGCACCAAATACTCGCTCGTATCGGGCGTCTGCGGACGACCGGAGAAATGTACCGGCACGCACACCGCGCCGCGACGCGCGAGCATCCAGGTCGCCACCGGAGAATCGATACCCGACGAGAGCAGCGTCACGACCTTGCCGGCAGAACCCACCGGCAGACCGCCCACGCCGCGCTCGGAGCGCGCGTACACATAAACGCTACCTTGGACCACCAACACATGCACCATAGCGTCAGGATCGTGCATCTGGACCTTTTTATCAGGAAACGCCTCGCACAGCACCTCGCCCACCTGACGATTGATGTCAATCGAGGTGAGCTCATAGTCGGTATTGGAGCGCTTGGCGTGCACCTTAAACGAATCGAAGGAACCAAACTCGCGCAGCGCCTTGACGGCGGCGGCACAGTACTCCTGAGGGTCGCGATTGGTGTGATACGCCAAAGACACGCGAGCTACGCCGGGAACGGTGCGAATGACACGCGCTGCCTCGTCGGCCTGATGCTCGTTAAAGGTCACGAGGATATAACCGGAAATTCGAGACACGGCATTCACGGAAAAGGCGGCCAAGGCCGCCTTGATGTTATCCATGAGGATATGCTCAAAATGTGCGCGGTTCTTGCCCTTCAGTCCAACCTCGTGATAGTGGACCAGGCAGACGCGAGCCGCCATTTAGGCTTCAGCAACCTTGTGGCCGAGCGCCTTCTCGTAACGGGCCTCATCGTAAGAGATGTCGCCGTCGACAATCTCGTCCATAGCCATCGAGATGGTATCGGCACCGGAAAGCCCGATGGTGATGTCATCGACATCCTGGACGGCAAGCACACGGTTGTGCTGGCCACGCAGCATGCTATTGATGTCGCAGGCGCGCTTGGAGGCAAGCGAAGCGAGCAGGAAGCGGTTTTGATCGGTCTTCTCCAGAAGATCGTCAATGCAAGGCTTTACAACGGACACGGACCTCAGATCCTTTCATGCATATCGAGAACGCGAACGAGCTCATCGGTCGCGCGGTCGAGATCGTCATTAACCACGACGTCGTCGTAGCGGTCGGCAAGGGCAAGCTCATCGGCGGCGTTTGCCATACGCAGCTCAATCGTCTCGGGCGTCTCGGTACCGCGACCGACTAGACGCTCGCGGAGCACCTCAAGCGAAGGCGGCTTGATAAAGATCAGCACGGCCTCGGGGAAACGCTCCTTCACCTGCAGGGCGCCCTGGACATCGATCTCCAAAATCAGAGATGCGCCAGAGGCGAGCTTGGATGTGACCTCGCTCACCAACGTACCGTAGCAGTTACCGTGGACCTCGGCCCACTCAACAAACTCACCGTCTGCCATGCGGCGGTCGAACTCCTCGCGCGTCAGAAAAAAGTAGTTGACGCCGTCGACCTCACCTTTACGTGGTGCTCGCGTGGTAGCCGAAACCGTCAGGCCCAGGTTCGAGCGGCGCTCGCGCACACGAGTGACGAGCGTACCCTTGCCTGCGCCTGACGGTCCAGAAATCACAAAGAGCTTGGAATCCTGAGCGCTCACTTATTTGGTCAGCTGCTCGAGGAGCTGCTCGCGCTGACGGACGCCGAGGCCCTGGACGCGACGGGTAGCGGAGATACCGAGCTCCTCCATGATCTTGGCGGCCTTGGCCTTGCCATAACCAGGAAGAGACTCGATGAGGGTGGAAACCTTCATGCGGGAAGCGATGGGGTCATCGGAGTTGAGCACGGACTCGAGGGACTTCTCGCCCTTCTTGATCTGCTCGCGAAGCTCAGCGCGGGCGTGACGTGCGGCAGCAGCCTTCTCAAGAGCCTGTTTACGCTGCTCATCGGTAAGCTGAGGGAGTGCCATTCGTACCTCCAAATAGTTGGGTTATATCTGATTCAATAATTGGCATTTTAGCACGTAGAACGTACAAAATGCCCAATCGCGGCTCCATAGGTTAGACGATACCCGCAAAAAGTGCAATATACTGCGCCCAAAGTTAAGCCCCTGACCTGCGATTCCACACAAAGGATGGGAAAGTTTACGCAGGCACAGGGGCTATTTTGTGCTAATGAGACCCAAAAGTGGTGACTTAGGGGAATCTTTTACGCGACGTTTTCGACCAGCTCGGCAACGATAGCGTCAAAGGCGGCAACCGGATCGTCGGCGCCGGTGATGGGACGGCCCACCACAATGTGGCTTGCGCCACGCTCGATAGCCTGGGAAGGCGTCGCCACGCGGGACTGGTCGCCTAAGGCGGCACCCACCGGACGCACACCCGGAGTCACGATCAGGGCATCAGGACCCAGCAGCTCACGCATGTCATGAGCCTCCATCGGCGAGCACACGATGCCATCGATGCCGTTGGCCTGAGCGAGCTTTGCCAGGCGGGCGGCCTCCTCGGCCACCAGCGACTCGACGCCAATCTCGCTCAAGGCATCCTGATTCATGCTCGTGAGCACGGTGATGGCGACGAGCTTGGCGCGGTCCTCGCGCGCCTCCTCGGCACCCTCGCGGCAGGCAGCGAGCATGGCGCCCGAACCCAAGCCGTGAACCGAGAGCAGATCGGCACCGGCAAGCGAGGCCGAACGGGCGGCACCGCGAACCTGATGCGGAATGTCATGGAACTTGAGGTCGAGGAAGACCTTAAAGCCCAGGTCCTTAAAGGTCTTGACGATCTCGGGGCCCTCGGCGTAATAGAGCGTCATGCCGACCTTGAGCCAAGCGGCATGACCAGAAAGCTCGTGGGCGAGCTCGAGCGCACGCTCGCGGTCGCAGTCGAGGGCGACGATTACGCGGTCGCGGGCATCGGTCTCTAGCATTCGAAAGCACCTACCAGCTCGTTGATGTCCTTTACGCCCTGGGACTCGGCCCAGGCCTCGAGCTCATGCGCGATCTTGAGCGAAGCGCACGGATCGACGAAGTTGGCCATGCCGACCGACACGCAGGTGGCGCCGGCCAGGATAAACTCGGCCGCATCCTCGCCGGTCATGACACCGCCGACACCGTTGATGGGGATATCGACGGCCTGGGCAACCTCCCAGACCATGCGCACGGCGATGTGGTGGCACAGCGGGCCCGAAAGGCCGCCCTTGGGCTTGGCCACGCGGGACTTGCGGGTATGGACGTCGATGGCCATGCCCTGGATGGAGTTGATAACCGAAAGGCCGTCGGCACCGGCAGCCTCGAGGGCCCTGGCGATCTCGGCGACGTTGACCGGCGCCATCTTCACGAACAGCGGCTTATCGGTCACCTTACGGCAGGCAGCCATAACGGAAGAGGCGCCCTCGGGCGTGGAGCCCATGGCGGCACCGCCGGCGGCGATATTAGGGCAGCTCACGTTGATCTCGTAGCCGGCAGCCCAGGGGCACAGCTCGACATACATCTCGAGCGCGCGGACAAACTCCTCGACGGAGTGACCGGCGACCTGGCAGATGACCTGGCAACCGTCCTTGGAGAGCTGCTCGAGCCACGGACCGGACTCACGGGCAAAGGCAGCCACGCCAGGGTTCTGAAGGCCCACGGAGTTGATCATGCCGCCCGGGATCTCGGCCATGCGGGGCGCGGGGTTGCCGGGCCAGGGCTCGGCAGCGCAACCCTTGGTGGTGATGGCGCCAAGCTGGGAAACATCAAAGAAGTTCTGGAACTGCCAACCGTAGCCAAAGGTACCGGCTGCGGTGTTGATGGGGTTCTGCATCTTGACGCCGCCGAAATCGACGGCCATGTTCACGGTACCCACTAGAAGACCACCACCTTGGAAGCATCGAACACGGGGCCGCACATGCAAGCACCCTTCATACCGTCGACCGTCTCGACATTGCAGGTGTTGCAGGCGCCAAAGCCACAGCTCATCATGCGCTCGAGCGACACCTCGCAGTAGGCACCGGCCTCGACGGCAGCAGTGGCGACCTTCTTCATCATGACGGCGGGGCCGCAGCTGGCCACGTAGTCGTAGCCGCCCTCACCGAGCAGCTCGGCTGCCGGGTCGGTGCAAAAACCGTGCGTACCCAGCGTGCCATCGTCGGTGCACACGTTAACCGTGGCGCCCAGCGCGCGGAACTCATCGACACCCACAGCCTTGGCAGCGGTACCAAAGCCCAGGCACACGTCCACATCAACACCCTGCTCGGCAAGCATACCGGCGAGGCACAACACAGGCGGAACGCCGATACCACCGGCGACGAGCAGCGCCTTCCTGGTGCCCTCGGGTACCATCCAGCCACGGCCACCGGGGCCCAGCAGGTTAGAGGTGGAGCCAGTGCCCATCTGGGACAAACGACGGGTATCGTCGCCCACGACGGCGTACCACAGCTCGACGGTGCCGGCCTCGGCGTCGGCGCGGTAGTAGCTCAGGGGCACGCGAAGCAGCGAGGACGCATCACCGGGTACGGCGATGTTCACAAACTGACCGGGCTTGAGCGCACTTGCAAGCTTGGGGGCCGAGATGACGAGCGAGAAGATGCCGTCGGCAATCTCCCGGTTCGAGACGACCTCGAAGTCGTGCATGCGTGCAGTGGAAGGTGTGGGCATAGACGCTCCAATCCCCCATGCGGTTGCATGGTCTAAACGAATAGAAAGCGCGGCACCGCAAGGGCGCCGCGCACAAAAGCGATAAAGCTATGCTAGCAGATGCAGCCGTCGGCAAGCGTCTGTTTACCGCCGACAAATACATCGGTGGCACGACCGGTGAGCGTGCGGCCGGCAAAACCGGAGTTCTCGGCGCGCGACTCGTAACCGTCCTCGCCAACCGTCCAGGTTGCGGAGGGGTCGAACACGGTTAGGTCGGCAACGGAGCCCGCCTTGACCTGAACCTGGTCGAGGCCCAGAATCTCACGCGGCTTGATGGCCATGAGCTCGACCATGCGAGCCGTGCTCATCTTGCCCGTGTTGACCAGCTCGGTGAGCACGAGCGACAGCGAGGTCTCGAGACCGATCATGCCAAAGGGCGCAAGCTCGAACTCGCGGGCCTTCTCCCACGGGGTGTGGGGAGCGTGATCGGTGACGATAACGTCGACGGTGCCGTCGATGACGCCCTGACGGATGGCCTCGGCGTCCTCGTCGGTGCGCAGCGGCGGATTGACCTTGAGCGAGGTGTTGTAGGTCTCGTCCAGGTCGTTCTCGGTCAGGAACATGTGATGCGGGGTGGCCTCGCAGGTAACCTGAACGCCAGCGGCCTTACCGGCACGCACGATCTCCAGGCCATGGGCGGTGGAGATGTGCTGGATGTGCAGCTTGGCACCGGTCAGCTTGGCGATCTCGATGTCGCGGGCGATCTGGAGCTCCTCGCCGGCAGCCGGCCAGCCCTCGAGGGCCAGACGGGTCGAGACCTTGCCCTCGTTGATCTGGCCGTGGCCGACCAAGTCCTCGTCCTGGCAGTGGCTCATAAAGACCTTGCCGAACATCTTGCCGTAGTCCATGCAGCGACGGAGCATACCCGCGCCCTGCACGCCGCGACCGTCGTCGGTGAAGGCGACGGCGCCGTGGGCGACCATATCGCCCATCTCGGACATGGCCTCGCCCTTAAGACCGCGGGTCATGGCGCCCGACGGATAGACGCGGCAGTGACCGACCTCGGCAGCGCGGGACTTGACGAACTCCACGACGGTGCCGTTATCGGTGACGGGATCGGTGTTGGGCATGGCGCACACGCCGGTAAAGCCGCCCTTGGCAGCTGCGCGGGTGCCGCTCTCGATGTCCTCTTTGACCTCGTAGCCGGGCTCGCGAAGATGAACGTGCATATCCACCAGGCCGGGAACGAGGTACTTGCCGGAAAGGTCGCGGACCTCGGCTCCCTCGACGGCGAGATTCTCGCCGACCTCGGCGATCTTGTCGCCGTCAATCAGGACGTCAACGACACCGTCAAGCTCGACGGACGGGTCGACGACGTGGGCATTCTTAAGAAGCAAGGCCATTATCGGCACCTCCAAGCAGCAGATACAGGATAGCCATACGCACGCAGATACCGGCGTAGACCTGCTCCAGGATGACGGAGCGTTGCGGGTGGTCGGCCATATAGGAGTCGAACTCGACACCGCGGTTGATGGGGCCCGGGTGGCAGATGATCGCGTCGGGCTTCATGAGCTTCTCGCGGTCCTTGGTCAGGCCGAAGAGCTTGTGGTACTCGCGAATCGTGGGGAACGGGGCACCCTCGAGGCGCTCCTGCTGCACGCGCAGCATGTAGACGACGTCCAGCTCGGGCAGGACGGAATCGAGGTCGCTCGTCACGTGGTCGCAGCCCAGGACCTCGGGCGCCGGCGGCAGCAGCGTGCCGGGGGCGACGGCGTAGGTCTCGCAGCCCATGATCTTAAGGGCGGGGATCAGCGAGCCGCAGACGCGGGAGTGCGCGATATCGCCGACGACGGCGACCTTCAGACCGTGGAAGTCACCCTTGTGCTCCCAGATGGTGTACAGGTCGAGCAGGGCCTGCGTGGGGTGGTTGTGCTTGCCGTCACCGGCGCAGATGACGCTCGCGGGCGAGTTCTGCGTGACGATGTAGGGAGCGCCGGCGTGCTTGTCGCGCACAACGATGCAGTCGATCTTATAGGCGTTGAGGGTCTCGACGGTATCGACGAGGCTCTCGCCCTTGACCGTGGAGGTCGAGGAGCCGCCAAAGTTGAGGCTGTCGGCCGAAAGACGCTTCTCGGCGAGCTCGAAGGAGCTACGGGTGCGCGTCGAGGGCTCGTTGAACATGTTGACGATGGTCTTGCCCTTGAGCGTGGGGACCTTCTTGATCGCACGCTCGTTAACCTCGGAGAACGCCTTGGCGGTCTCGAGGATGAGCTTGATGTCCTCTTCGGAGTACTCGGTAATGTCGATCAGGTGCTTATGGTTGAACGCCACGGTACTACTCACCTCCCAGCGGCGCGGAGCCCACGTGGGAACCCGGCGCGACGTCGTTAATCTCGACGGCGGTGTGGCCGTCGACTTCCTTCATATATAGGTGCACGTTCTCCTCATGCGACGAGGGAACGTTCTTGCCGACAAAGTCCGGCGAGATGGGGAGCTCGCGGTGGCCGCGGTCAACGAGAACTGCCAGCTCGATGCGGCTCGGACGGCCCAGGTCCATGACGGCGTCGAGAGCGGCGCGGATGGTACGGCCCGTATACAGGATGTCGTCCACCAGCACGACGCGCTTGCCGTCGACGCTGAAGGGAATGTTGGTGGCGTGGATCGCGGGAGCGAAATTGGTCGCATAGTCATCGCGGTAGAAGCTGATGTCGAGGCTGCCGAGCGGAACGTCGACGCCCTCGATCTCCTTGATCTCCTCGGCGAGCTTCTTTGCCAGAAGGTCGCCGCGCGTGACGATGCCGACAAGAGCGAGGTCTTCACAGCCCTCGTTGCGCTCGAGAATCTCGTGCGCGATGCGGGTCATTGCTCGATTGACGGCGGTCTCGTCCATGATGACCGCCTTGGGGGAAGTCGTGCCCATCGATCTCCTTCCTCACATGTCTTGACTGCTGACACAGTCAAAAAAATAGATGCCCGACCGCTCAAAGCGGACCAGACACCCACAGGAAGGGCTGCTCTTTGGCAGCTATGTAATTCCATGTGGGTATCTCGTACCCCTTTAATGGTCAAGGGATAGTGTAGCCAACCTCGAGCTTAATTGCGAGCATAAATACAGAGCAATCCGTAAACGGAGCCCAATGCTCCATAAACCTATATATTATTTGTGGGACGAGCTTGAAAACGCACGCACGAGCTGGCATAATCCCCTCTGCTGCACGCAAATCGGATCTACGTCCAGGGCCGTGGCGTGAGCACTATCGCCAAAAGAGGAATATCTCTGTGTAGATTACGCACAGGGAGCTGCTTCTGTGCTATAGTTCAGGCTTGTTTGTTAACGCGACATGTTCGTTTGTCGCCCAAGGAGGGTCAGTTATGTCCAAAATTTGCGAAGTTTGCGGTAAGCACCCCGTTGCCGGTCGCTCCATCAGCCACTCTCACCGCGTCACCAACCGTAAGTTCCGCCCCAACATCCAGCGCGTCTACGTCGTCGTCGATGGTCACCGTCGCAAGATGAACGTTTGCTCCACCTGCCTCAAGTCCGGCAAGGTTGCGCGCTCCTAAATAAGGTCTTACCAACAAGTACCTCGGACTCTCCGGGTCAAAGACCTCGCGTTCATATAGAACTTACCAAAGGCGTCCTCCCCTACGGAGGGCGCCTTTTTGCACTCATTGGGGACAGACTTACATGAGTGCTTTCACGCATTGGGGACAGACATGAAGCACGCATGCGACGCACTGACTGGCTCCGGCCCCTGCCTCACGCCGCATCCTTCCAGCCTGCAGTTGCCTTGGTCACGCTTGTAGCGCCGATGCCGGTGATACGGGCAATTTGCTTGACCGTGAGATGCGCCCGCCTAAGCCTCAGCAGACACGCATCGCGTTCGGGGCGTGGCAGGGCATTGAGCAGTGCAGGATCTATGCTCGGCAGAACTTCGCGCGCAACGGAAAGGGCCTCCTCATCGGGGATCCGCCGGCGTGGAAGAACCTCCATTGACCAGATGCGCCCGGCAACTTCCTCGAGATGCTCGCAATAGCAACGGGAGCCACCGACAATATCGAGCATAGGGGCCGCATCACAGATGTCAAAGGGATCATAGCCCAGCTGATACGCCTTATAGCTTGACCAGCGGTACGCATCGAGCGAGTCAAGCGCACCCTTCACGGGATTGAGATGAATATAGTCGAGCAGCTGCACCGCCTGCGTGTCCGACTCAACCGCGACCCGCGAATAGCGATTGTCAAACAGATGTCCCGTTCTCCCCGTTTTTCCATTGAAATACTTAGCATATGCCGTCAGCGCGCACTGCATTGCCTTTGAAAGGTTGTCAAATGGGTCATCAACCATCAAATGGAAGTGATTGTCCATAAGGCACCAAGCCAACACCGCCACTTCATGGCGCGCAAACCTGTCCGAGATATCCGATAAGAAACGATAACGGTCGGAGCCATCTTCAAAAATAATCTGTTTGGAGTTGCCGCGGTCAAAGACGTGGTAATAGCCGGTGATCGAAACGGGGCGGGCGCATCGGGGCATAATCTCTCCTTTCAAAACTGTTCAGGCAACACCTAAAAGGAGAGAAGCAACGCGAAATGCTGAGCCTGCAACCTATTTATATCCAATAAGCGGCAATAACAGGCCCAGAACGGCAAAATGGCAAATCGATGTCTGTCCCAAATGAGTGAAAGCACTCATGTAAGTCCGTCCCCAATGAGCGGGGCGATGCAGCAGGCAGATAGTTCTAGTTAAAGCGGTTCATTTTATTGAAGCGTTTTAGTTTGTCTTTTACGGGAATCTGACCGTTCACCGAATTATTTCTTGCTATCATGCATCTTGTAGGGTAAATCTCCGATCGCAAGGAGACACAAATGGTGAAAAAGTCACCGGAAAACACTACTCCCGCAATTGTGGACAACGTAGAGGCGCTTGAGGCTAAGCTCGCTCAGATGCGAGAGGCCCAGGCGCTTTTTGCTACGTACACGCAGGAGCAGGTCGACAAGATCTTCTATGAGGCCGCCATGGCCGCCAACAAGGCTCGTATCCCGTTGGCGAAAATGGCCATCGAGGAGACCGGCCGCGGCGTTCTTGAGGACAAGGTCATCAAGAACCACTACGCCGCAGAGTACATCTACAACGCTTACAAGAACACCAAGACCTGTGGTGTCCTGGAGCGCGACGAGGCTTACGGCATCACTAAGATCGCCGAGCCCATCGGCATCGTGGGCGCCGTCATCCCGACGACCAACCCCACCTCCACCGCAATCTTCAAGACGCTGATCAGCCTGAAGACCCGCAACGCCATCATCATCTCCCCGCACCCGGCTGCCGCCAAGTGCACCATCGCCGCCGCCAAGCTCGTGCTTGACGCCGCCGTCAAGGCTGGTGCCCCCGAGGGCATCATCGGCTGGGTCGATGTCCCCTCCATCGAGCTGACCAACATGGTCATGCGCGACGTCGACATCATCCTCGCCACCGGTGGCCCGGGCATGGTCAAGGCCGCCTACTCCTCGGGCAAGCCCGCCCTGGGCGTTGGCGCCGGTAACACCCCGGTCGTCATCGACGACACCGCCGACGTTCTGCTCGCAGTCAACTCCATCATCCACTCCAAGACCTTCGACAACGGCATGATCTGCGCTTCCGAGCAGTCCGTGACCGTCATCGACACCATCTACGACCAGGTCAAGGCCGAGTTCCAGAAGCGCGGCTGCTACTTCGTCAAGCAGGGTGCCGAGATGGAGGCCCTGCGTGCCGCCATGTTCAAGAACGGCGCCCTCGATCACCGCATCCCCGGCATGGCTGCCGCCAAGATCGCCGAGCTCGCCGGCATCGAGGTTCCCGCCAAGACTAAGATCCTGATCGCCGAGGTCACCTCCACCGACCCCGCCAAGGAGGAGTTCTCCCACGAGAAGCTCTCCCCGGTCCTGGCAATGTACCACGCCAAGGACTTCCAGGAGGCCGTCGACAAGGCCGAGCACCTGGTGCTCGCCGGTGGCCCGGGCCACACCGCCTCTCTGTACGTGCACCCCGCCCAGGCCGAGAAGATCAGCCTGTTCGAGCACGTCATGAAGGCCTGCCGCATCGTCATCAACACCCCGTCCTCGCACGGTGGCATCGGTGACCTGTACAACTTTGGCATGAAGCCGTCTCTGACCCTGGGCTGCGGCTCCTGGGGCGGCAACTCCGTCTCCGAGAACGTTGGGGTGAAGCACTTGATCAACGTTAAGACTGTGGCCGAGCGCCGTGAGAACATGCTGTGGTTCCGCGCTCCCGAGAAGGTCTACTTCAAGAAGGGTTCCACGCCCGTCGCCCTCGACGAGCTGGGCAACGTCATGGGCAAGAAGCGCGCCTTCATCGTTACCGACCAGTTCCTCTTCAAGAATGGCAACACCCGCGCCATCGAGGCCAAGCTCGACGAGATGGGCATCGCCCACGACTGCTTCTACGACGTCGAGCCCGATCCGTCGCTGCAGTGCGCACGTCGCGGCGCCAAGCAGATGGCTCTCTTTGAGCCGGACGTCATCATCGCCGTCGGCGGTGGCTCCGCTATGGACGCCGGCAAGATCATGTGGATGATGTACGAGCACCCCGAGTGCAAGTTTGAGGACATGGCCATGGACTTCATGGACATCCGCAAGCGTATCTTCACCTTCCCCGAGATGGGCAAGAAGGCCTACTTCGTCGCCGTCCCGACCTCCTCGGGTACCGGCTCCGAGTGCACGCCGTTCGCCATCATCACCGACAAGGAGACCGGCATCAAGTGGCCGCTCGCCGACTACGCGCTGCTCCCCAACATGGCTATCGTCGACGCCGACAACTGCATGACCGCCCCGCGCGGCCTGACCGCTGCCTCCGGCATCGACGTCATGACCCACGCCATCGAGTCCTACGTCTCCATCATGGCTTCCGACTACACCAAGGGCCTCTCCGAGCGCGCTGCCAAGCTCGTCTTTGAGAACCTGCCCTCCAGCTTCACGAACGGCGCCAAGGACCCGCACGCCCGCGAGGAGATGCACAACGCCTCCTGCATGGCCGGTATGGCCTTCGCCAACGCCTTCCTGGGCCTCAACCACTCCATGGCTCACAAGCTCGGCGCTTTCCATCACCTGCCCCACGGCATCGCTAACGCCGTCATCCTGACCCGCGTCATGCGCTACAACGCCGCCGAGGCTCCCGTCAAGATGGGTACCTTCTCCCAGTATCCTTACCCCAACGCGCTGCACAACTACGCCGAGATGGCCAAGTACTGCGGCATCGAGGGCAAGGACGACAAGGAGGTCTTCGAGAACTTCATCACGAAGCTCGAGGAGCTCAAGGACTTCATCGGTGTCAAGAAGACCATCGCCGACTACGGTGTTGACGAGCAGTACTTCCTCGACACCCTCGACGAAATGACCGAGCAGGCATTCAACGACCAGTGCACCGGCGCTAACCCGCGCTACCCGCTCATGAGCGAGATCAAGGAGCTCTACCTGGACGCCTACTACGGCCGCGAGCCCCAGGACTACGCCGTCTGCTAGTTTTTAGCACGGTTTTTTGCGGCGGGGGTGCACGGGTGTTTCACACACCCCCGCCGTCGCTTCTATCGCATCGTTGAAAGGATGCAACCATGCTGCTACCCGATTCCAAGACCGAGCTCGTCCGCCGTGGCAACAAGGTCGTTTACGACCTGGGCGACAAGATCGTCAAGGTCTTTAACGAGACCAAGCCTGTCTCCGACGTGTTCAACGAGGCTTTGAATCTTGCCCGCATCAATGAGTGCGGCATCCGCAGCCCCAAGGCTCTCGAGGTTTCCCAGCTCGAGAACGCCAACGGCTGGGCGCTCGTGACCGAGAAGGTTCCGGGCACCACCCTTGCCGAGAAGATGACTGCCGAGCCCCAGCGCTTTGGTGAGTACCTCGAGATGTTCGTCGACCTCCAGATCGAGATCCACGGCTACACCTCCCCGCTGCTCAACCGTCAGCGCGACAAGTTCGCCCGCATGATCGACAGCCTTGATCAGCTCAATGCCACCACGCGCTACAACCTTCAGGAGCGTCTGGACGGCATGACCAAGGAGTTCAAGGTCTGCCACGGCGACTTCAACCCCTCCAACGTCATCGTCGGCGACGACGGCCAGCTCTATGTGTGCGACTGGGCACACGCCACCCAGGGCTCCCCTGCTGCCGACGTTGCCACCACCTACCTGCTCTTTGCCCTCAACAGCAAGGACCAGGCCGAGGCCTACCTGGAGCTCTACTGCGACCGTGCCGACATGCCCATGCAGGTCGTGCGTCAGTGGACGAGCATCGTCGCCGCTTCCGAGCTCGCTCGTAAGCGCAACGTGAACGATGAGTTCCTGAAGAACTGGATCGACGTCGTCGATTATCAGTAATATCTGAGCGATTTATTTCGCATCGGAGGCACAATGGAAAACCCCGCAGCTCGCATGGGCTGTGGGGTTTTCCTTTTAGATATCGAGGATGCTACAAGATAATAGGACGGCCCCGCATCTCCCCGATTGGAGAAATGCGGGGCCGTCCCACATATCGAACTACAAGCGAAATCTTCGATTAACGGCGGGGTGCCTTAACAAGCTCGGCAACCTTGGGCACGACCTCGTCGATCGCCACGTCCTCGCGCTCGCCCGTAGCACGGTCCTTGAGCTCAACGGTGCCATTCTTAAGGCCGCGCTTGCCCAGAACCACCTGATACGGGAAGCCCATGAGGTCGTTATCGGCAAACTTAAAGCCCGGACGCTCATCGCGATCGTCGACGACGACCTCGATACCCTCGGCACACAGGCCATCAACAATCTGCTCGCAGACGGTAGCGCACTCTTCCTTCTTGGGATCGAGCGGAATCACCGCGACCTCGTACGGGGCAACGGAGACCGGCCAGACGATACCGTGCTCGTCGTTGTGCTGCTCCACGACGGCAGCGAGCGAGCGGGACACGCCCACGCCGTAGCAACCCATGATGAGCGGCTTCTCCTTGCCGTCCTCATCCATAAAGGTGGCACCCATGGCCTCGGAGTACTTGGTGCCCAGCTGGAAGACCTGAGAGACCTCGATGCCGCGGGCAGCGGAGAGCGGCTTGCCGCAGTGCGGGCAGGGGTCGCCGGCGACAACGGTGACCAGA
>CABULX010000054.1 GCA_902492545.1 uncultured Collinsella sp.
TGCCTATTGACAATGTCCTGCTCATATTAAAAAGATAAGGCCTCGTTGAGAGGCCTTATTCATGGGCTAGAAATGATGAGGAGCCTGTTTTCCTTTACGAAAGCGTGGCGTCGACCGCCCTCATGACGGCTCCGCGCATCCCCGCGTCCTCGAGCGCAGCGACGCCTTTGATCGTCGTGCCGCCGGGGCTGCAGACAGCGTCCTTCATGACACCGGGGTGCGTGCCCGTGGCGAGATGAAGCTCTGCCGTGCCGGCCATCATCTGAGCGGCGAGGCGATAAGCAGTCTGACGTGGGAGCCCGTTCTTCACGCCGCCGTCAGCGAGTGCCTCAAGGAACATGGCAGCGAAAGCGGGGCCGCAGCCGGCAAGCGCGCTCGCGACGGAGAGCAGGTGCCCGGGAAGCACCTCGATAAGCGCGATGGGGGAGAAGAGCCCGACGAAGGTTTCCCATTCATCAACGTTGAGCGTATGTCGTTCTTCGCAGGAGATGACTCCCTTGCCGATGGCGATCGGTGTGTTGGGAATCGTGGAGAGATGTCGCGACCCCTCGCCGAGCAGGTCCTCGTAGAAGTCGAACAGAAGGCCGGCGGCGACGGAGATGACCGCCTTCTCGCGAAGGGCCTCGCGAACAGGGGAGAGGACCTCGCCGACAAGGTAGGGCTTCACCGAAATAACGACAAGGTCGCAGTTTTCGACTACTTCAGCAGGCGATTTGAAAGCGCGAACACCAAGGGACTTGCAACGCTTCTCGAGCGAATCGAAATGTGCGGCGCATGCGCAGATGCGGGACCCTTCTATGCCAGCGCACTCGATAAGCCCCTTGGCCATGGCGCTTGCCATGTTTCCGAAACCGATGAATCCGATTCGTGCAGATTGAGCGTCCATGATGCCCCTTTCAACGGGAAAGCTGAGTTTTGGCCATTGTAGCGCAGCTTGTTGGATGAGCGATTCGCGCGATATTCGAAGCAGGCGAAAGCGTCAAAATAGTGCGGCATGGCGTGAAGGAGCGCATCGAATGAGATGATCTTGGCTAAACGGGCGTACTCGGATTCGGAACCGCACGAGCCAGGGCGGATAGGCCACTGTGCAAATCGAGAGCGCTCTCGCGGTGGGAAAAAGAAAGGGGCTGTATCAAAACTATTGCTACAGCATGGCCCGCCAGGACCGAAAAGGTCTTGGCGGGCCTTCCTTTTTCAGCCTCCCAGATTATCGTCCTACTATTGCAAACATCGATTTACGTTCTTATAAAATGGCTTTTGACCTGCGCATATAGTATAATTGGACTATCACTTTTCAGGTCAGGAGGCAAGATGGCGACCCCGAAGTTC
The DNA here is from genome assembly GCA_902492545.1 of uncultured Collinsella sp. GTDB lineage: Bacteria > Actinomycetota > Coriobacteriia > Coriobacteriales > Coriobacteriaceae > Collinsella. Next base: position 1,330 of record CABULX010000054.1, read on the forward strand.
AAGCCTTGCATGCAGCATCAGCCCATGCTTTTCCCGCCCTCCGTCGAAGAGCTCATCCCCGAGGGCGCCCTCGTGCGCGTGGTGGACTCGATCGTCGACGGCATGGACCGCTCGGTGCTGGAGTCCGCCTACCCCGGCGGCGGCGCCTCGGCCTACGACCCCTCGATGATGCTGAAGGTCATCCTGTTCTGCTACTCCAGCGGCATCTACTCAAGCCGCAAGATCGCGGCGGCCACCCGCGAGAACGTGAACCTCATGTGGCTCACCGGCATGCGCCCGCTCGACCACAACACGGTCAACCGCTTCCGCTCCGAGCGCATCCGCCCCGTGTTCGAGGACATCTTCTCCGAGGTCGTCGCCGTCTTGGCCGAGGCCGGGCACGTCACGCTCGACACCTACTTCCTCGACGGGACCAAGATCGAGGCCAACGCCAACAAGTTCACGTTCGTGTGGAAGAAATCCACTGACAGGTACCAAGACGCGCTGCGCCGCAAGGTGCACGCCCACCTCGAGGCCATCGACGAGATGAACGACGAAGAGGAGGCGCTCGCCCCCGGGGACCCCTCCGAGGTCGACGCCGACGCCATCCGCGACGCCGCAGGCAGGATCAACGCGAGGCTCAAGGCCAGGCGCGAGGCCGGGCGGGGCAAAGACCGCGAGGCCAAAGAGCTGAGAAAAGCCTCCGGCTCCATCAGGCGCGACTATCTTCCCAGGATGGAGAAGTACGAGCGGCAGCAGGCCGTCTTCGCCGGCCGCAAGAGCTTCTCCAAGACCGACGCGGACGCCACATTCATGCGGATGAAAGACGACGCCATGGGAAACGGCCAGCTCAAGGCGGCCTACAACGTGCAAGCCGGCACCGAGAACCAATTCATCGTCGGCACCACCGTCCACCAGCGCCCCGGAGACACAGCCTGCGCCATCCCGCATTGCGAGCACGTCAAGGAAAGAATCGGGCACCTGCCCGCAAACTTCGTGGCCGACGCCGGCTACGGCAGCGAAGAGAACTACGCCTACCTCGAACGCGAGGGCGTAGACGCCTACGTCAAGCACAGCGAGTTCTTCCGCGAGTGTCGCAACAAGAAATGGCGCAACGACGAGATGAGGGTCGCCAACTGGGCGCACGACGAAAACTCCGACGAATACACCTGCCCGGAGGGCCGGACGCTTGCCTTTTGCGGAGAATCGCGGCGGGTGTCGGATGCGGGATACGAGAGCGCGGTGCGGATATACGAGTGCGAGGACTGCTCGGGCTGCTCTCGCAGGGCGAGGTGCTCGAAGTCGGCGGACCCGGATTCCCCGAAGCGGATCCAGGTGAATCCGACCTTGAACGCCTTCAAGAGCCGCGCCAGCGAGATGCTGCACACAGAGATCGGGTCTGCTTTGCGGAAGAAGCGCTCCGTCGACGTGGAGACCGTGTTCGGCGACATCAAGCGAAATCTCGGGTTCACGAGGTTTACGCTAAGGGGCCTTGAAAAGGTGACGCTCGAGTGGAGATTGGTTGCCGCGGGCCACAACATACGAAAGCTCTTCCTGGCAGAATGCGAAAAGGGAAAGAGGGCAGCGGGGGCTATGGCGTAAGCCGGCCCCTCTTTGCTTTTTCGCAGTAAGCCGCATCGTCTGAGTGCTTTGGATGCAAAGAACAGGGGGCTGTATCGAAATCACTTTTGATACAGCCCCTTCTCGTTTCAATTGCTTTTCCCACGTGCGCTTTTCCTTCGCGCGACAGTACTTCGGATTTCCGTGCGCACCATGACCGCATGCGAATCCGTTGTAGAGCGGCTTCTTCGCGAGTGTTGCTTCGTCAGACGACTGGTGCCAGATAGGCCCTGCCTTCGATGCACGCTTCTTTTTTGACATCCCCCCACCTCCACCATAGTTTGTGTTTCGGGCGAGCCTCATTATATCGTGTGCAATTGAGTTGAGAGAATGCAATTGCAGGCTTGAGGACTATGTTGACGCACCAGGGCTCATTTGGAAGATAGCGTGGCATGAAAGTGTGGTGTAGTGGTGACTTTTCGAGGGTTGTGAACGATTGGCGGGGACGTGGCGCGGCAAATAATGAAAGTGCGAGGGTCGTATCCCACCGTATGCCCAGGTCGCTGGTTTCAATTGTAGAGAGCTTTCATCATGCCGAGAAATCGAATCGTTCACAACCCCCGAAAAGTCACCAAAAACGTCCCAAGAACCGCCTCGACCACAGTTTGCGGATAAACACATTGCCTTAATAGGACAATAGAGTCGACAGGGTCTACTCAAGGCGACGAAAATCACTTGGCCTAACGACTTCAGACCAAAGCGCAAATTGCTTATGCCAGATAGCGGTACGTCTCGCCTCGAAATCAGCTTGCGCCTCGCCCGCTTTTCGGGAGGGGTCATCTCGCTTGCCGAGAGCGCGTCGGATACGAATGGCAGTCTGCTGGTACTGATTGAAATCGTGCACTTGCGGCGAAGCAAGGGAGAAGTGAGTGAAGTTCGGAAGCGCGGCAAATTCATTCCTCCGCTCGATGTCGCGTACGATATCGACTTGACCTGCATGGAAGGATGAGCTGTCGTAATCTATGGCGACGCGTCGGACGATGCCGTCGCGCCCTTTTGCCTCGATAAGGATATCGGGCCTGCGCGTAATGAAACGGGAGTCACCTTGCATGTTCTTGTTGGCGCGAATCTTAATGGTGGGATTCATCGTCACGTTGCCAAGGTTGAACCCTCCATGGCGAAGCGGCATTCCGAGAGAAAGAGCGAGTCCGGACTCCATGGGCGAGAACGAGTTGTCACGCACGTAGGTGAGGGCACGTCGGGCACGGGTACTGCCTCTGACTGGGCCAATCCTGTCGAGAAAAGTTGCGATTTTTCTCGTTGTGGTAGGGGAGGGGTCGTCCTGCGCTCGGAGAGCGATGCCTCCAGGAGTCCATTCGTCGATTCGGTATGAGGAGCAAAGCCGAAATAGGCAGCTTGCTCTAGCGGATAGGTCGCAGCAAGCTGCAAGAACGTGAATTCGGGTGATGAAACAAAGAGGCGATTGCCTGGCGGGAGGAAATCGAGGGGAACAGCTGTGCCCGGAGGCAGGTTATTTGAGTAAAGATGCGATCTTAAAGCCTCGGAAGATCGACGCCCTGATTCGCAAGAGACGATGACGTTTAGGCATTCATCGGAAAGCGAAAGTGAGAGAAGGGCGTCTCTCGCGGATTCGGCGCTTGGCGCAACTGGCGGCAAGCGCCTCATGCGGCATTGGCGCAATGAACCACGCAATGGGTTAGCGTTGCGAAGATACCAATGAAAGGCGGTTATGTGAGATACGACGATATCCATTTAAGGATTGTATCGCAAAAAGAAAAGGCAACTAATAGAGAGGGGACAAAAGATTGCATAGATCGAGAGTTTGTCCTGTATTTATCGATTTTCTAATCGAAGTCCACTTTTACTTGGATTGAGGTTGACGTGTGCGGTTTAGTTCAAGGAGTCTTTGCCCAAAGGGTGCCTGAAAGATAGCCTGCTAATCTTGGTTGAAAATTCTGAACGCAATGGGGGCAAAAGATAGGAAACGATAAGTAAACGTGAAGCGCGGGAGAGGGGGTCAGTGGCAAAAAATCGTGGGGTAGTGGTGACTTTTCGGGGGTTGTGAACGATTGAAGGGGAATGTCAAATGCCGAATCAGCATAGCATGAAAGCGAGGTCGGCTATTTTCCCAGGTCGGCATTGTTTGAGGTGAGGGCACGGCAATGCACTGCGTAATCGAATCGTTCACAACCCCCGAAAAATCACCAAAAGCGACTCTATAACTGCCACGCTAGGGGTTTTCGCAGTTCCGGTCTTCGCATCAGCCTTGTTGGCAACCTCGAAATGGATGGAATCTCAATTTCGAGGCGCGGTGCCGAGAACCCGCATTGGGCCAACTTTCGGGGGTGCGGTGATGATTGCCCACATTGGACCAGCGGCTCGCCTTTATAGAGGATTTTCCTCCCTCGAATTGCGACCTTGTCCTTTGCCCCTCGCTTCGCGGCTGCGGCTTTCTAGCGTTGCGTCATCGACTTCCTCACTTCACGACCAAGGCTCCTCTATAATGGCTACTCGAAAAAGAGAAAGGCTCACTCATGAAGTACAAAGTGCGTTTCATCAAGGATTCCGAGCGGTCGGACGTGTCGTTCGTCTTCGAGGAGACCGAGCTCGAGGCCGAAGACGAGGCTGCGGCGCGTGCTGCCTACGAGGCTGTAAAGTCGTCTGCCCCAGAAGGCGCTCTGCGCATCGATTTAGTGCGCGGCGAGGGCTACAACTGGGAAAAGGTGGCAGAAGACACCTTGTAGACAGGGGCGCATCTCGCTCTAGCGCGCGACCGGGGGTGCGTTGCACGCGCCGCTCACCGACGCGATAGGCGCCCAACCGCGCTTTACACGGACTTTACAATTACAAGATGTTTCCCAGACACGTCCTCCCTATTGTGTTCATCGGCCTCGGAGGGACGGGTTAGGCTTGCGCCTTTCGAGCGGTGAGAAAACTCGAAGGGAGAACAAAGACACATGGATCCGGCAACTCTGGTTGTGGTGGTGCTCGTCATCGTCACGGCTCTCACGTTCGACTTCACGAACGGATTTCACGATACCGCCAATGCCATGGCGACCTCAATTGCCACAGGAGCGCTTAAGCCGAAGACCGCCGTCATCGCAGCGGGAACGCTCAATCTTATCGGTGCTTTTTTGTCTACCGAGGTGGCGAAGACCATCTCGGGCGGCATCATCAACGAGCAGCAGGTCACCATCAGCGCGGCCTTCATTTTTGCCGGATTAGTCGGCGCAATCATCTGGAACCTCATCACCTGGCTTGTCGGCCTGCCGTCGAGTTCCTCGCATGCCCTGTTCGGTGGCTTGGTCGGTGCCGTCATCGTGGGTGCAGGCGTTGAAGGCGTGAACTTTGCCGCGGTGCTCACCAAGGTGCTCATCCCCGCGCTCGTAAGCCCGGTGGTGGCGGGGCTTGCGGCGTTCTGCGCGGTGAAGCTCATTTTCTTCGTGGTGCGCAAGATGGAAGAGGGGCAAATCGAGTCGGGCTTCCGTCATGGACAGACGGTGACAGCGTGCCTCGTCGCCCTCTCACACGGCACCAACGACGCCCAAAAGACGATGGGCATCATCACGCTTACCCTAATTGCCGTGGGCTTCCAGCCGTCGGGGACGGGTCCTGAGCTGTGGGTCGTCGCCATTTGCGGGCTTGCCATCGCGCTCGGCACCTACATGGGCGGCTGGCGCGTCATCCGCACGCTTGGCAAGGGCCTGACCGAGATCTCGACGCCGCAAGGCTTCGCTGCCGAGGCGGCATCTGCTACCACGATTCTCGTCTCCTCGCACATGGGCTTCGCGCTCTCGACTACGCAGGTGTGCTCCGGATCCATCATCGGCACGGGACTTGGCAAGAAGGGCAGCAAGGTGAACTGGGGCGTTGCGGGCAAGATGCTCATCGCATGGATCGTCACCTTCCCGGCCGCCGGCATCGTGGGCGCTCTTGCCTGCGCGCTTGCGAAGACGAGCGTGTGGGGCACCGTTGCGGTTGCGTTCATCGCGTGCGCCGTCGCGTTCATCATCTGGCGCTTGTCCCGTCGCAACCCGATCAATTCCGCAAACGTCAACGAGCGAGCCGACGTGAAGGTCAACGCCAACCCGGGCGCGAAGACCGTCGCCGCAGCTGCCTAGCAAGTGCCTAGCAAGGAGGAACTCGTCACATGCTGACCCAAGAAATCGTTAGTTTTATCACCGTTCTCGTTGTTGCCGTTTGTGTTGCGTGCTCGATTAGCGTACTGTATGCATCGGGGCTGCGCTTGTGGGCGCGCGCCGATGGGGACGTGGGGCGCGAGCTTCGCTTGATGACCCGTCTCGCGTCGGCCGTCTGCTTCGCCGCCTGTGTGGCCATTGTGCTGTTCGCACTGTGGCTCATGATTCCGATGTTCCACTAACTGGAAGAGAAACGGAGGCCTCCTATGGCGAGCATTCTCGTTGGTGTCGATGGGAGCGAGCGCGGTCGTCGCGCACTGGATTGGGCGGTCGCGCGTGCCGAGCGCACGGGTGCAAGCTTGATGCTTCTTGCGGTCGTGAATTCCGCTGAGGCGAAAAAGCTTGGCGCCGAGGCCGAGATGGTGCACACAACCGTCGAGGCGGCGCTTCACGAGAAGAAAGAAGCGCTCGCGGCCGAGCATCCCGGCGTTACCGTGGACACGAAAATCGTCGATGGCCCTACCGTGGAATCGATTGTGGAGGAAGCTGCCAACCACGACATGGTGGTTTTGGGGTCGCATCACGGGGCGTCTATCACCGAGGCGTTCGGTGGCGCGACCGGTCTTCGCGTCTCTGTGCAGGTGAAGATCCCCACGGTCGTCGTGCCGTGCGACTGGGATGTGACCTGCGCCGGCAAGTCTGGTGTTGTTGTGGGCGTGGGCCCCGACAACGTGTCGGACGCGGCGGTCGCGTTCGGTGTCGGTGAGGCGATCGATTCCGCCCAGCCGCTCGAGCTGGTAAGTGCATGGGGCATCCCGGCTTGGATGTCGCGTCCCGCAGAAGGCATGGGCGGCGGTCTTGAAGAGGTTGGCCGTCAGCGTCAGGCCGAGGTCGACGAGTTCGTTGCGCGTATCACGACCGCAAACCCCGCGCTCGACGTGACGGGTCGTTCGATCGAGGGACCTTCCCCCACGCGCGTGCTTTTGGATGCGTCGAAGGATGCGCAGCTGCTCGTCTTAGGCACGCATTCCCGTGCCGCGCTCGGCCGCGCGCTGTTCGGTTCGGTCACGCATAGCATGCTTTTGAACCTGGCCACGCCGACGGTCGTCGTGCCGAAGGCCTAGGGCTTAAGGCAACGTCTCTGCGCAAGCTAATCTTGCCCTGACGGGGCCCGCAATCGCAGCTCATTGCTGTCGGTTGTGGGCCTTTTTACGTGAAAATGAGCACGTGTAGCGTGCCCGTAACACATGCGTATGCGAAGTGTAGGATAATAAGGCTCGCAACCATACACCACAAGCTGGAAATCACGAGGCTGGCCGCGAGGCCCGGGTGAGATAGAGGGGTTTCTATGATCAAGCTTTACGATGGCGGAGTGTTCCTGTGCGAAGGAACCGAGATCGTTCCCGAGGCGGAAGCGGCGGTGCGCGGTATCTCGAAGACGCCCGACGAGGCGCGGCGGGAGACGATTGCATATTCGATTTTGCAAGCGCACAACACCTCGGGCGATCCGGATGCGCTGAAGATTCGCTTCGACGCGATGGCCAGCCACGACATCACGTTCGTCGGCATCATCCAGACCGCGCGCGCATCGGGCATGACGGAATTTCCCCTGCCCTACGTGCTCACCAACTGCCACAACTCGCTGTGCGCCGTGGGGGGCACCATCAACGAGGACGACCACGTCTTCGGTCTTTCTGCCGCGAAGAAGTACGGTGGCATCTTCGTTCCCCCGCATATTGCGGTGATCCATTCGTTCATGCGCGAGAACTTCGCCGGCTGCGGGAAGATGATCTTAGGCTCCGACTCGCATACGCGCTACGGCGCCCTCGGCACGATGGCTATCGGCGAAGGCGGCGGCGAGCTGGCGAAACAGTTGTTGCGCGATACCTACGACGTGGTGTACCCCGGCGTTGTGGCAATATATTTGGAAGGTGCCCCGCGCCCTGGCGTCGGCCCGCACGACGTGGCGCTCGCCATCATTCGCGAAGTGTTCGCAAAGGGATATGTGAAGAACAAGGTAATGGAGTTCGTGGGCCCGGGCATCGCGTCCATGACGACCGATTTCCGCAACGGCATCGACGTCATGACGACCGAGACCACGTGCCTGTCCTCTATTTGGGCCACCGACGAGGACACTCACGCGTTCCTTGCAGCTCACGGTCGCGGTGAAGACTACAAGCAGCTCGCCCCGGGAGATGTGGCCTACTACGACGGCTGCGTGCACGTGAACCTCTCCGAGATTCTCCCCATGATTGCGCTGCCGTTCCACCCGTCGAACGGCTATACAATCGCCGAGCTCAACGAGAACCTCGAAGACATCCTGCACGAGGTCGAGGTCGAGGCGGCGCGCATCGGCGGCGATAAGGTCAACTTCAGCCTGCTCGACAAGATCGAGGGCGGGCGCCTGCGCGTGCAGCAGGGCGTCATCGCCGGCTGTTCGGGAGGCAACTACGATTCCGTCGTCCAGGCGGCCCGCGCGCTCAAGGGCGCCAATATCGGCTGCGGCGAGTTCTCGCTGGCGGTCTATCCCACAAGTCAGCCGGTCGCGCTTGAGCTCACGCGCCGAGGCTACATCTACGACCTTATGGAGGCGGGCGCTATCGTGCGCACTGCCTTCTGCGGCCCGTGCTTCGGTGCCGGCGACACGCCCGCCAACAACGGCCTTTCCATTCGCCATACCACGCGCAACTTCCCCAACCGCGAGGGCTCAAAGCCTGGAAACGGCCAGCTCTCGGCGGTTGCGCTCATGGACGCGCGCTCGATCGCCGCGACGGCGGCGGCAGGCGGCATCCTGACCCCTGCGACCGATCTTCCCGACGAGACGTGGGACGAGGCTTGCGAGTACACCTTCGACAGCGCGCCCTACAACAAGCGCGTGTACTGGGGATCCGGCAAGGCCAAGCCCGAAAGCGAACTTGTCGAGGGGCCTAACATCAAGCCGTGGCCCGCTATGGAGCCGCTTGGCGAGAATATCCTTTTGAAGGTGTGCTCGAAGATCATGGACCCGGTGACCACCACCGATGAGCTCATCCCCTCCGGCGAGACGAGCTCGTACCGCTCGAACCCGCTCGGCCTAGCGGAGTTCACACTCTCGCGTCGCGACCCCGAGTACGTGGGGCGCTCCAAGCGCGTCGATGCCGTGGAGAAGCGCCGCGTGGCGGGGGAGAGCCTTATCGAGGCCGATCCCGAGCTCGCCGTCGTCTTCGCATCGCTTAACGGGGCGGGCGTGGACGCTGATGCCTCGCGCGTGGAGTACGGCAGCATGATCTATGCGAAGAAGCCGGGCGACGGAAGCGCGCGCGAGCAGGCGGCGAGCTGCCAGCGCGTGATCGGCGGGCTTGCGAACATCGTGGAGGAGTACGCCACGAAGCGCTACCGCTCGAATGTTATGAACTGGGGCATGGTTCCCTTCCAACTCAAGGGCGTCCCGCCGTTTGAAGTGGGCGACTACGTGTACGTTCCGGGCATTCGCGAGGCAATCGGCGGCGACCTGTCGAGTATTCCGGCGTGGGTCGTGCATGCAGGCGAGGCGCGCGAGATATCGCTTTACGTGGCGGACATGACCGAAGAAGAGCGCGCTATCGTGCGAGCGGGCTGCCTTATCAACTATAATCGTGCACGTCGCGAAAAAGAGTAGGGCTTCGTGCGGGCGGTTCGCTCGCTATAGGCCATAGTCGCGCGGCGGGAAGTCGCGTGATAGGAAGAGCATCGAACACGGGGCGTAGCTGAGAAGCGGCCCCGTGTTTTCGATTGGAAAGGGTTTTCATGGAACGTGAGAGGTTTGGTTCGCGCCTTGGGTTCATCCTAGTGAGCGCGGGCTGCGCCATCGGCTTGGGAAACGTATGGCGATTCCCCTATATCACCGGTGAGTACGGCGGTGCGGCGTTCGTTGTGCTGTACCTGATATTCCTCGTGATATTCGCGCTGCCGGTGCTTGTGATGGAGTTCGCCGCGGGCCGCGCAAGCCAGCGCTCGATCGCGCGCAGCTACGATGAACTCGAGCCCGAGGGCGGGAAGTGGCATCGCTTCAAGTGGGTTGGCCTTGCGGGCAACTACCTGCTCATGATGTTCTACACGGTGGTGGCGGGCTGGATGCTCGCCTTCATGGTGAAAAGCGCGATGGGCGAGTTCAACGGTGCGAGCACCGAACATGTCGCAAGCGTGTTCGGGCAGCTTCTAGCCGATCCTGTCCAAATGACGATTTACATGCTGATTATCGTGGCGATCGGCGTGATCACGACGCGCGCGGGCCTGAAAAACGGCGTCGAGCGCGTGACGAAGGTGATGATGGTCGCGCTGTTTGTCGTGCTCGTGGCGTTGTGCGTGCGCGCGGTGACGCTGCCGGGTGCTGAGGAGGGCCTCGAGTTCTACCTGATGCCCGACTTCGGGAAGCTCTTCGCGGGCAACACGCCCGCCGAGCAGTGGGCGACGTTCGGCGATGCGGTGTACGCGGCCCTCGGCCAGGCGTTCTTCACCGTGTCGGTGGGAATGGGCTCGATGGCAATCTTCGGCAGCTACATCGGCAAGGACCGCCGCCTCACAGGCGAGGCCGTGCGCGTGGGCGTGCTCGACACGCTGGTTGCGCTCATGGCGGGGCTTGTCATCTTCCCGTCGTGCTTCGCCTTCGGCGTGGAGGCGGCTTCGGGGCCGTCGCTTGTGTTCATCACACTGCCCATCGTGTTCAACGCGATGCCTCTGGGGCAGCTGTGGGGCACGCTGTTCTTCCTGTTCATGAGCTTTGCCGCGCTGTCGACGGTGATTGCCGTGTTCGAGACGATCATGGCGTTCTCTATGGACCAGTGGGGCGTGCGCCGCGAGAAGGCGTGCCTCGTGAACGGCGTGCTCATCGCGCTTTTGAGCATTCCGTGCGTGCTCGGATTCAACGTGCTTTCGGGCGTTGCCATTCCAGGCATCGGCGATATCCAGTCAATCGAGGATTTCCTCGTATCGAACAACATCCTGCCGTTGGGCGGCCTCTTCCTCGTGATGTTCGTCACGAGCAAGCGCGGGTGGGGATGGAAGAACTTCCTCGCCGAGGCGGACACGGGCGAGGGCTTGCGTTTTCCCGCCTGGTCGTACCGTTACATGAAGTACGTGCTGCCTGTGGGGATCGTCATCATCTTCGTGTTGGGGTATGCGCCCATCGTGAGCACGTGGTTGGGGATTTCGTAGCGATATATCTTTCCGCCTCCAGAGTGCCGTGTGCCAGGTTTTGATGAGGTCTTGCGACCTGCGCGCAAGCCACCTGCGATGACTCCTCGCGGTCGCAGCTGGTGGCTTGCGCGCAAAAGAGGGCGAAACCGGAACGACGGGACGGTAGAGCTGGAGCTATCGAGTGGGAGTAAGCCGACAGGGTTCTGACCTGCTCTTTTGAGTGTCGCGCTGTGCTCCTTAGTTTCGTTTCGTAGGAGAGTCGCGGCAAAGCCGCCAGCGACGGCGGTGAGTAAATACGATAATCTGGCCTCCGTTCCCGCGTTGGGACGGAGGCTGTTTCTTTACCTTTCTACTTCCTTTCACCTGTGATTTCGCTAGTTACTCCCCGTATTTCAAGATGGCAAAGTACAGGGCGGTATTCGGGGGAATGGGAGTAAGGATTTATCCCAAGTGAGTAGACGCGCGGTTCTTCATGCTATTTGGAACTAATAACCGCTAGAACATAAAGAGAGTGTTGGATGCGGGTCTTCAATCCGTTCCCGCGCTCTCTGGTCCTATCGTGCCGTCATCAAGCACCTTATTTACTCTGTGCAATATAATTCTGGATGCAAAAAGATATCCGCACGGAGGTTTCCAGCATGTCCAAGCTCAATATCGACCAGAAAACAATCAAGCTGCTCCTTACAGATAAGCATTCGGACTTCCTCATCCCAGATTACCAGCGACCTTACGCCTGGGGCGAAGACGAGTGCGCAACGCTATGGGACGATCTCTTCACCTTCGCGTTTCCCAACGACGACTGCGACGCCTTCGAAAGCACGAGTGATGAATACTTCCTCGGCCCCATTGTTACTTTCAAGAACGACGCAGGCCAGCTTGAAATTATCGATGGCCAACAGAGGCTTACAACCATCATGCTGCTGCTTAGGGCGTTTTACGACAAGTTCGCAAACATGAAGGACAAGCAGTCAATTAAAGTGCGCGACTCGATTGCTGGCTGCGTCTGGAAGACCGACGAGTTCGACGACCCAAACATGGATGCACTGAAAATCGATTCAGAGGTGGCGAGCGATTCCGACAAGGATGAGTTTCTAGATATATTGCGCCACGGCTCCGTGGGCCCCACGGCCCACAGCGCCTATTCACGCAATTACGCCTTCTTCTCTAAAAGAATGGCCGAAATGGCAAGCGAGTGGCCAAGCTACATCGCGCTATTCGCCGCTCGCATTCTCAATAACGTGATCTTGCTTCCCATCGAGGCGGAGTCCCAGGACACCGCGCTCAGGATCTTCTCGACTTTGAACGACCGTGGACTCCCGCTGGCAGACGCTGACATCTTCAAGAGCCAGTTCTACAAGCACTTCTCCGGCGAGGGCCGCAAAGACGAGTTCGTCACGCGTTGGAAAGCACTCGAGGAAACGGCCAACCTCATTTTCAAACCGACCTCGGGCACACCGCTCGACGAGCTTTTCACCCGTTATATGTACTATCGCCGTGCCAAGAAGGGTATCCGCGACACAACGACCAAGAGCCTACGCGACTTCTACAGCGACAGCTCGTACGAAATCCTACGCGAGGACGCGACGCTCGACGATTTGGAGTCTCTGCTCGATTTTTGGAAGCGGGTTGATGCACAGGAGGGCTTTTCCGAGCGTGTAGCACGCCGTCTATTCGTTCTCAATTACGCACCCAACGGCATGTGGGCTTATCTGTTAAGTACCTGGTTCCTGGCTAAGCGCAATACCAAAGGCGAGCTGGACGACAAAGAGCTCTACGATTTCCTTTGCTACATCACTGGATTCATCTATGCCTACTCACTTGAGCGTCCCGGCGTAAACGCCCTGCGCGGTCCCGTCTATCCCGCACTCATAGACATCGTAGAAGGTCGTAAAGTCGACTTTTCGGCCCATCTGTTCGAACGCGAGACAATTACGGGACGCTTCAGAAGCTATCAGTTCACCAACCAGCGTCGCTTCACACGATCGATGCTTGTTTGGTGGGCCTACTCAGATCCTAAGCAACCTCTCATGGACTTGGACACAACGCTCGAGATTGAACACATCTATGCAAGAAAGCGTAACGAGGTACACCCGCTATCCAATCGCTCAAATCTTGAAGCACTAGGAAACAAGGCGATGTTGGAGAAGCGCGTAAACATTCGCGCCTCAGATTACCAGCTGACGGATAAACGCAAGTATTACGAGGGCTATGTGAACGATAAAGGCGTTGAGGTGTCGGGGACCGCTGTTCGCGAACTCGTGGAAATTGCGCGATGCGGCGACTTCGCCGAGAGCGACATCGAAACGCGCACCGAGCGAATCATCACCACTTTTGTCGAGTGGCTTT